>CAMDXM010000187.1 GCA_945878025.1 Pseudorhodoplanes sinuspersici
CATCGAGCGCCCGCTCCGGATCGACCACTGGCGACAGGGGCTCGTAGTCTACGTCGATGAGAGCCATCGCATCTTCGGCGAGGTAGCGGTCTTTTGCGACAACAACAGCGACGGGTTCGCCGAAATACCGGACCTTGGTGACGCCGCACGGGTAAAATCGGGCGGCGAGTTTGAGCGCGCTCGATAGCGGGGAAGACAGGGCAGCGACGTCGACGCCCGTCACGACGCCAATCACGCCCGCGGCGCGTTCGGCCTTGGATGTGTCGATCGAGAGGATCCGGGCATGGGCGTGCGGGCTGCGCAGGATCGCGGCGTGGCAAATACCGGCGATAGGCTCGAGATCGTCGATAAAGCGAGCATGGCCGGTCAGCAGCGCAGGGTCCTCCCGGCGCTGCATTTCCCGTCCTAGCCATTTCTCCTCGGGTGCCTGCATTTGGTCAAAATGTATACAAAACGTCTGGCATGACAACTGATTTTATGTAATTTTGACGCCGTTGCTGTTCGGTATGTATACTATTTATGATCGATCCGGAGAGATCGCATGGAGGAAGGTGATGCAGCCACACGAGGTCAGGGTCAACCCTGATCGGCCAGAGCGGATCGATTTCGCCCCCGTTTTCAATGTCACGGTGCCGTTCCTGGACCGTCACATTCGCGAGGGGCGCAATGATTTCGTTGTAGCGCGTTGGCGCAACCGTGAACTGCGCCTCGAAGTCCTGCTCCGCAACGTTAATCGGACCGCGAATCTGCTGCGAAGTCTCCAAGTGAAGCGCGGCGATCGCGTCATGCTTCTCCTGCGCGATCATCCGTCATTCTACTATGCTTTTTTGGGTGCCATCCGCATCGGCGCGATCCCGATCCCGGTGAATTATTTTCTGCGGTCCGCCGATTACGAATACATGCTGCGCGATTCGTCGGCGAAAGTCGTTTTTGCTTGCAAGGAAGTGATGCCGGAGATCCAGCAGGCGCTGAAGACCGAGAATCACTCGGCACAGAATCTGATCACGAGCGATGAATCGCTGCCAAACTGGCGGAATCTCGACGAACTCTTAAAGACTCAAAGCGATGAATGTGAACCTGTTGACACGACAGCGAACACAGATTGCTTTTGGCTTTATTCTTCAGGATCGACCGGATCGCCGAAAGCGTCGGTGCATCAACACAAGGATATGGTTTACACGTCTCAACTCTACGGAATTGGGATTGTCGGCATTAAACCCGGCGACGTGATGTTTTCGCCGGCGAAACTGTTCTTCGCGTATGGCCTCGGCAACTCGCTAAGCTTCCCACTCTGGATCGGGGCAACGATCACCTTGCTCGAAGAGCGCCCGACGCCGGAAAATACACTGGACGCGATCACCACATTTAAGCCATCGGTTAATTTCGGTATTCCGACGCTCTATGCCGGACAGATCGCCGCACTCGATCGTGGCTACAAAGCCGATCTCTCGTCGCTACGCTTTTGTCCGACAGGCGGAGAAATCCTGCCACAGCCGCTGCTGGACAAATGGAAGAGGCGCACTGGTCTTGATCTCTGCGATGCGATCGGTTCCAGCGAGGTACTGCATTTCTATACATCGAACCGCCCCGGCGCCTTCCGCGCAGGCTCGGCCGGGCAAGTGGTGCCAGGATATGAAGCAAAGGTGCTCGATGACGCTGACAAGGAAGTTGCCGCAGGCGAAGTCGGGCAGCTTTGGATCAAGGGAGAAAGTGCTGCCACGTATTACTGGAACAAGCCCGAAAAGACCGCGGAGTCGATGCGCGATGGCTGGTTCGGTACTGGCGACATGGTTCGCCGGGACGCCGATCATTATTTCTATTTTTGCGGTCGCGGCAACGACATGCTCAAGGTCGGCGGCATCTGGGTTTCGCCATCCGAAATGGAGTCGGCGCTGGTCGGCCATCCTGAGGTTCAGGAAGCGGCCGTAATCGGTGCGCCCGACGAAAACGGGCTGATCAAGCCGAAAGCCTTCGTCGTTTTGCGAAACGGAAAGAAGGGGGCCGACAGCGACGCCGTCGCTCTCACCAATTTTCTGAAGAACAAGCTGGCGCCATTCAAATATCCGCGCTGGATACGATTCGTTGACGAACTTCCCAAGACTGCCTCCGGCAAGATCCAGCGATTCCGTCTGCGCGATGTCCCCTAATCCGAATTTCGCAATCCTCAGGAGACTTTAACATGGGTGATACTCTTGCTTGGCGCCGTAAATACGGTGTCGTTACACCGTCGACTAACACCGTCGTGCAGCCCGAGTACGACAATATGCGACCGCCTGGCGTGACCAACCATATTGCCCGGATGCATATTCCCGATGAGCCGGTTCGCAGTGACAAAGATTTTGATGAATTGATTCGCCGGATTGATGTGGCACTGGAGGCTGCGATCGACCGCGTTGTTACCTGTCGACCCGATCATATTGTTCTCGGTATTTCAGCTGAGAGCATCTGGGGCGGCGGATTGGAGCCCAGCCGAAAAATCGCCAATCGTATTCGCGAGCGAGCAGGTGATCTTCCGATCACGCAGGCAGCGGATGCACTGCCTGCCGCCTTCAAAGCACTTGGTATCAAGCGCAAGATTGGGTTACTGACGCCCTATTTTCCAGTGGCCACGAAGCATCTTAACCAGTTCTTCGATGAATTCGGTCTGGAGGTCGTGCGCTCGGTGCACCTGTCATGCAGCGGTCCGGTCGAAATCGGGTTCACGACGGAGCGCGAGCTAATCACGTCGCTCAAGAAGATCGACGGCGACGATATCGAGGCGATCGTGCAATTCGGTGCCAACCTGCCGATGGGTCAGGTGGCGGCGGAAGCCGAACGCTGGCTGTTCAAGCCGGTTCTGGCAGTCAACACCGTCACCTATTGGCATGCTCTTCGCAGCGGCGGCATCAACGACAAGATATATGGTTTCGGTAAATTGCTCTGGGAGCATTAGAGGCGCTTCTCGCTTCGCAATCCGATGTATTCCTAAAGGTGACATATGCAAGGTCGTTATTTTGACGAGTTGAAGGTCGGGGAAACTTTCGAGACCGGTGGCGTGACCATCACCGAAGAGGCCATCATCGAGTTCGGCCTGAAATACGATCCGCAATATTTCCACATCAATCGCGAAGCATCGCGCAAATCGATCTTCGGAGAACTGGTAGCAAGCGGTTTCCAGCTTTTAGCGCTGAGCTTCCGGCTGATCTACGATTCAGGGGTGCTTGAGCACAATCTTGGGGGCAACGCCGCTGATGAAGTCCGTTGGCTAAAGACCGTGAAGGCGGGCGAGACGATTTCGGTGAACGGCGAGTATGTCGAACTCAAGCCACTATCTTCGCGTCCTGATCGTGGCATGGTCAAGGTCAAGTACACCATCGTCAATCAAGTTGGCGAAGCGGTGACGACCTATATCCTGACGCATTTCTTTAAGCGACAGACGGACACTGTCGCCAAGCGCTAATCACTCCGCCACGGCGTTGCGCCGCTGGGTGCGGTACCACGGAAGAATGCGACCCCCGTGCCCGGGGCCAAGCAGATTTTCCACGAGATCAATCGCATCGAAAAGTTTGTCAAAGTCGATGCCGGTCTCAAAGCCTAGATCGCGGAACAAGAAGTTAAGATCCTCCGTTGCTACGTTTCCGGATGCGCCCGGCGCGAACGGGCAGCCACCCAGGCCTGCGATCGAACTGTCGAAGCGTCGAACCCCGGAATCGAGGGCAGCCCACGCGAGGGCGGAAGCGAGTCCGCGAGTGTCGTGAAAATGCGCGACCGTGCGCGTGGCCCCATAACTTGCGATGGCGGCGGCGAACACATCCCTGACCTGTTTGGGATTCGCGGCGCCGATCGTATCTGCGATTGCGAGTTCATCGGCGCCAGCAGTCGTCATCTGGTCAAGTAACTCGAATACGATCTTCCGCGGGGTCTGCCCTTCAAACGGACAGGCAAATGCAGCGGCGATATAGGCGCGGGCAAACAGACCGTCGCTCTTGGCCTTACGGACTACCTGTTCGCAAACTGCTGATGCGTCGTCGAGCGACATGTTGATGTTCCTGCGGTTTAGCGTATTGGTGGCTGACAGGACAACAGCGATGGCGCGTGCGCCGGCTGATACCGCGCGCTCATATCCGCGCATGTTGGGGACGAGGCAGGTCAAACGGAACTGCGGATCATCGGGCAGCGATTTGAGCAGATCAGCGGCGTCGGCAAGTTGCGGCACGGCCTTCGGGCTGACGAAGCTGGTGACTTCAAAAGCCTTCAGGCCTGCCGCGGCCAAGGCATGAAAGATCGTCAATTTATTTTCGGTTGAGACAATCTTCGGTTGATTTTGCAACCCATCTCGCAGGCCGACCTCATTGATAAAAATGCGCTCCGTCATCTCACTGCCTCAGCCGATTACGCCTGCCATGCGCAATTTCTCAATCTGGGCTGCCTCCATGCCGAGTAGATTGTGCAGCACTTCATCGGTGTGTTGTGCGAGCAGGGGCGGCGGCGAATAAACTTCGTCATTTGTTTCGGAGAACTTCACTGGATTGCCCGGCATCTGAATCTCGCCGCCTTGCGGATGCTGAACCGTGACAATCATGTTGCGTGCGCGAATCTGCGGATCATTGAGCGCGTGCTCAAAATCATTGACGGGCGCGCAAGGAATGCGCCGTTCGGTCAGCTTTTCGAGCCAATATTCGCAAGTTTCGTTTACCAGCGCCTTCTCGATAGTCGCATTGATGAACTGTTTATCCTTGAGCCGGCCAGGTTGGCGACTGTAATCCGTTTTTTGCAGATCGGGAATTTGCAGGAGTTCGACCAATGACTCCCAGAAATTGTCTGTGATCACCGCAACGATCAACGACCGCGTTTTCGTACGGAACGTGTCATAGGGCACATGAACAAAATGCCCGTTACCGAGCGGCTCCGGATTTTTGCCTGAAAGAAAATACATGGTTGCCATGTAGTTGAGCAGGGATATTTGCGCATCAAGCATCGACACGTCGATATGCTGACCGCGGCCGGTGAGGGTGCGGACATGGAGCGCCGCCAGCACGCCGATCGCGCCGAAAATGCCGCCGCCGAGATCGCCGATAGGGATGCCAGCGCGCACGGGGCGGCCGTTTTCCTCGCCAGTGATCGACATGCCGCCACCGATGCCCTGCGCCACTATGTCGAAGGCCGGGCGGTCCGGAGAGGGGCCGGTTTCTCCGAAGCCGGTCACCGAGCAGGTGATAATCCTAGGATTGATTTTCGATAGTGTTTCGTGGTCGAGCCCCAGCCGACCGGTGACGCCCCGGCTGAAATTGTCGAATACGACATCAGCCTTTTCAGCTAGCCGATGCACGAGCTTGCGGCCTTCTTTCGATTTGAGGTCAATGCAAACGCTGCGCTTGTTGCGATTGAGCGTCAGGAAATAAGCGCCCATGCCATGTATCGAGTTTTCCGGATCGTGCGCGAGCAGTTTGCGCGTGCCTTCGCCCACTTTAGGCGGCTCGATCTTGATCGTCAGCGCGCCGAGGTCGGCCAACAGCATGGTGCCGTAGGGACCCGACAGCATATGCGTCAAGTCCAGGACAACGATGTCCGACAAAGCCTTCATCGGCTCTTTACTCCAATTCCACTCGATTTAGAACACAGGCATTCGTTCAGGAAATGAAGAAGTCCTTCTGCAGCGTCGCCCATGTCGCTCCATGCTTCTGGAAGAACAGCGCCGCGTCTTCCACAAGCTTGCGATCAGACGGCTTATTCATGCTGCCGCCAATAAAGCGAAGACGCCCGGAATCGTAGGCGCTGTACAGAACCGAAGGCTCCACTTTCAATCTTTTGGCGGCGAGATCCAGGGCCTGATGGGGGTTGGCGCGGATCGCCGCGATGCAATCGCTCATGCTGGCAGCGATCCTTGCTCCGATATCGGAGCCACCCGTGAGCACGGATTTCTGTACTGCGATTCCGAAATAAGGGAGGTCCTTGCCGGTCTTCTTTCGGTAGCCGTCGCCGAAATTGAAGATCGGCTTGATCGACGGATCGCGGGACATGCCGATACTGACGTTCGGCTCCCACGCCAGACCGGCGGGCGCATTGCCCGCCATCAGCATTGTGA
Source organism: Pseudorhodoplanes sinuspersici (assembly GCA_945878025.1). Classification (GTDB taxonomy): domain Bacteria; phylum Pseudomonadota; class Alphaproteobacteria; order Rhizobiales; family Xanthobacteraceae; genus Pseudorhodoplanes; species Pseudorhodoplanes sinuspersici_B. The sequence goes on from CAMDXM010000187.1 coordinate 6,065, forward strand.
TCACTTGAGCTGGATTCGGAACGTTCTGCACCGTGATGTCTTTCTCAAGCTCAAGGCCGTAGAGCGCGCGCACCAATACCTTCGAGAGTTGATAGGTGCCCGATGCGATAACCGCGGCGATGCTTTTGCCCTTAAGTTCTGGAATGCTCTGAGGACTATCCTTGGCGCCCAACAGATTGATCATGTCGGCGGTGACCAGCGTCGAGACGAACTGGACCGGTACGCCGCGATGATGCAATTCGGCAGCGGAGTCCCATCCGGCGATAGCGAGATCAAACGTGCCGGCGGCGAAATCGTTCAGATAGCTGCCGACCGAGACATACGAATTGACCGACGACATATCGAGATCGTGTTTGAGGTCGAAGCGGTTGGCTGCCATGAACTCGTCGATGATCACGCTGAAGCCGGTTGAGAGTGAGGCATAGCGGATCTTGACGGGCGCGGCGGCGCGCAGGATCTGGGGTGCAAAAATTGCTGCTGCGGCTGTGGCACCGACGAAGCTGCGGCGACTGATGGTCTTGCTGATGCTTTTCATCCGTATGTTCCTCCGCGGTTGAGATCTTCTTATTCAATAAATGTATACATAAGCCGGGGTATATACTATAGAAAACACTATGTTTTGCTACAAACGGTTTTATGGATGTATACATTTAAAAGCAGCGTTGGACCGGGGTCTAAGACACCGTGTTGAAGGGGGGATTCCAACAGTGGATGAGGCGCGTTCGAGTGATCCCGGGTTGTCATCGCCTACAACGCCGACCGCCCAACCTTGGGTAAAGGCGCCGGTGAAGTTTGGTGAACGCTGGGCGACGCCGATTGTGGTGATCGGTCTGGCGGCTGCGATGCAGATCGCGAGCTTTTTCGCGCCGCCCTATATCGCGCCGTCTCCGTTGACGATTATGTCGGCGCTAGTCGAGGTGCTCACAGACGAAACCCTCGATGTCGCAGTGACGTTACTGCGTCTCCTCGTCGCACTTATCTGCTCGATGGTTCTCGGGACTCTGCTGGGCATCGTGATGGCTATGGTCCCGTCGGCGCGGCCTTATCTGCGCGCGCTGGTGGTCATCGATACAGGCATACCCGCGGTTTCATGGATCCTGGTCGCGGTGTTCTGGTTCAAGAACCCCGAACATCGAATCTTTTTCATTCTCATGGTTATCCTGATTCCTTTCTATGCACTGAACATTCTCGACGGCATCCGGGCAATGCCGAAGGATTGGCTGGAGATGTGCCAATGCTTCCGGCCAAGCCGGATGCAAGTCATCCGCTATCTCATTTATCCGCAAATCGTTCCATACATCCTGATGACTACGAAATCGGTGTTCGGTTATGCGACTCGCATGATCATTTTTGCGGAGTTGATTGGCGCCTCCCTCGGCGCGGGCGCGCGCATGGGCCTCGCTCAGGCCACGTTCCGTATGGACGTGGTGCTGGCGTGGACCGTATTGCTCGTCTCGCTCACTCTGGTGGCACAGGCCGGTGTGGAATTGGTTGAGCGCAGAGTTCTGAAATGGCGTCCAGATATCGAGGTGCGATGATGACGTCCGCGCATGATGTGATTGCACTAACGAACGTGAGTTGCCGATTGGGCGATTTTCTCGCCGTTGACAATTTGACCTTTTCGGTACGGCTCGGCGAGGTCGTCGCGCTGGTTGGAAAGACCGGTGCAGGCAAAAGTACGGTATTGAACCTGGTGATGGGGTCGATCCAGCCGACCGCTGGCGAGGTTCGGGTCGAGGGTCACGACCCGTTCCGGGAATCTGCCGCACTGCGCGGTAAGATCGGAGTGAGCTTCCAAACCGACCGACTGCTGCCTTGGCGCACCGCTATCGAGAATGTCGAACTCGGAATGCAGATTTTGCACGTTCCGCAAGCGGAGATGGACAAGCGCGCCGCGAACTGGCTGCAGCGTGTGAAGATGGCGGATGCGCGCGATAAATATCCCCATGAACTCTCGGGCGGCATGCGGCAACGCGTGTCGTTGGCGCGCGCGCTTGCCGTCGACCCGTCGATTCTGCTTCTGGATGAATCCTTCAGCCAACTCGAC
>CAMDXM010000188.1 GCA_945878025.1 Pseudorhodoplanes sinuspersici
GACGCGGTGACGTCGGTGTCGCTACGCCGCGACGTCGCGGAACTGGTGCGCTCGGTCAAGAAAACGTGCCTGTTCATTACGCATCGCATCGAAGATGCGATCGAGATGGCTGACCGCATCATTGTTCTGGCGGCGCCTGCGCGCGTGTGTCTTGAATTGAAACTTGACGGGGAGGTTCGCGCACGTTCCGACGAGTTGAAAGCGCTAATCTCCAACGCCATGATCTGAGATCATGTTGTCTTTGACATCACAGAAGAGACCACAAATGCTAAGTTTGCGGACGTTTCTTGAGCAGCACGCGGTGAGCGTCCGCCGTATCACCGAGCCACTGTCGATCAATCAGGAAATCACAGCGTTGCAGCACGTGCTGGAATACGCTCCCGATCAGCCGGTCTTCTATGTCGAAAGACCGGTGCACAATGACGGGCGGGTTAGCACAATGCCGGTGGTGACCAATCTGTGTGCCGACCGGGCCTTGACGGCACGCGTTCTCGGATTCGAAGATCATCGCCAAGCGGCGTTGGCCTTCACAGGCCTGATCGGAAGCCCGATAGCTCCGATTATGATCGGCCGCTCTGAAGCCCCCGTTCAGGAGATTGTGCTGAAAGGCGAGCAGGCGTCGCTGCTCGACATTCCGGCGCTCCGCCAGCATGAAATGGACGCGGGGGAATACATCACCGCTGGTCACTGCTCGACCTATGAGCGTGAAAGCGATGTCGACAACACCTCGATTCAGCGCTGCTTGGTCAAAGGGCCGCGGCTGATGAGTATCTTTCCTTATGCGAATTCCCATAACGCACGCAATGTGGAAGGCTTCTGGCGACATGACGAACCTTGCCCGGTCGCTATCTGGATTGGCCATCATCCGGCGGTCGTATTGGGAGCGCAATCCAAGCTTGGTTATCCCGAAAGCCACTGGGCGGTAACCGGTGGTTTCGCGCGCGAAGCGATTCGACTGGTGCCCTCGATCACGCACGGAAACAAATTAATGGTACCAGCAGAAGCCGAGATCGTCATTGAAGGCTTCATTCCGCCTCATCGTCTCGAAGCCGATGGACCGTTCGGAGAATTCACCGGCTATTTCGGAGAACAGATTATCGCCCCGGTGATCGAAGTGACCTGCATTACGCGTCGGAAAGACGCAATTTATCACGATATTGGCGCCGGCCTTCCGGACCATCTGACCCCGGATAACATGGCGATGGAGGCAAAAGTCTATGCGCTCGCGTGTGCTGCGGCACCGTCGGTCGTGAACGTGCATGTTCCGTATTCTGGTCGGCGCTTTCACGCCTACATTCAGTTTCGCTCACCGCGGCGTGGGGAAGTGCGCGATGCTCTGGTTGCAGCATTGTCTTATCGTCGAATACGGACTGTCATTGCGGTCGATGACGATGTTGATATTTTCAACGATGGCGACATGATGTGGGCATTGGCTACGCGCGTTCAATGGCATCGTGATCAGATTCGTATTGACGGCCTTACGCATCCGAGTCTCGATCCATCGAAGCCGATTGGAGCAGCGACGGTGACCAAATCCGGTATCGACGCAACGATGCCGCCTTCGGCAGGGTCGCACGTCCCTAGGCCGTTCTTGCCAATCCTTCGCGCGAAGGCGGGCCCAGAGCAGAAAGCTCGCGACATCCTCAGAAAGCTTGCATCGGTGGAGAAGCGCTGATGCAGAATGCGTGGTGGGAGAAGCAGGGTAACACCTGGTGGGTGAAATGCAATTGCACGAAGTCTTTTCCGGCTAGCGAGCAGATCATCCGCCATCCGACTGTGAAGTTGCGATGCCCGTATTGCAGTGCGGAGTTTAATGCAAAAGATGCAGTCGAGTTGTATGATCCGTTGGAAACTTGATCAGTCACGTAGCAAATGTCGGTTGCTTAGGATCAAAAGCGGGAAGCTTGTGAGATGTCGCTGCCATTAATCGTTGGTATCAGTGGCGCGTCCGGAGCCGTCTACGGACTCCGGCTTCTCGACGCGCTTCGGACGGCTAAGGTGGCTTCACATCTTGTTATTTCTAAATCTGCCGCGTTGACTATTAAGGAAGAGACTGGCCTTGCAGCAGACGCAGTTCGCTCAATGGCTGATGTAACCTATTCCAATGGCGACATCGGAGCGGCGATTTCCAGTGGCTCGTTTAAAACGAGGGGCATGATTATCGCCCCATGCTCGGTGCGAACGGTTTCGGATATTGCATACGGCGGGACAGAAAATCTTTTGAGCCGTGCGGCAGACGTCGTTCTAAAGGAACGCCGCCGGCTTGTTCTGGTCGTGCGCGAAACGCCACTTCATGCCGGACATCTTCGCAGCATGCTGGCGGCAACCGAGAACGGCGCGATAATCATGCCGCCAGTTCCAGCCTTCTACCATCGGCCGACGTCTGTCGATGACATCGTCAACCAGACTGTTGGCCGCTGTCTTGATCTTTTCGACATAGACTCGGGACTAGTGAAGAGATGGCGGTCTGAAGCGGAGTCATGACAAAAGAAACTATAGACGAGGCGCTTTGGAACTTTTGCGTCGACGTCTACGCTCGTGATGGTGTTCAAGAAGAATGTTTTGCTTTGCAAGATCGTCTCGGGGCCGATGTTAATCTTGTGCTGGCATTTGCTTATCTTGGAGCAATTGAGCGCGCGTTTGTCCCGCAATCGGACATTTCCGACGCGATATCTGTTGTACAGACTTGGAATACCGAAGCGGTTGAATACCTCAGATCCGCCCGGAAGACACTTAAGCTGTTTGGTCCGACCTGTGATGCGCCGATTGCCACGAGAGTGGAAAGCCTCAGAAAAAAGCTCAAAGAGATTGAGCTTGATTCCGAACGCATTGAATTATCAATGCTTGCTTATTGGACAGCAAAGAAACTTGAGCAGTGGCCACGCGGAGAGGCAGACAAAGCAGTTGCGGCAAATATATCGGCCACGCTTGACCTTTATACGAAGCAAGATCGGAGCATCACAACACACCAATTGATAAAGGCTGCGCTCAATTATCGCATGCGTTGAATGAGAGGGCGGCGATCGTCTCGCGGCGGTACGGGAATTTTGCAGAATGGTAGATTACGGAATATCGTCTGTGGGGTGAATAATTCGTAGTTATGCGCCCTCCGAAGAGCAGCCTTTCCGCAACCGATTAGTCGCCAGTGTTGTTTCTTTTTTTGGAGGGTTCTTAGTGGTTGGCGAGCGTTTGCAAGACAGCCGCGCGTTCCAGTGTACGTCTCAATGCTTCATCGGAAACGTGCGTATAGATTTCAGTCGTAGCGATGCTCGAATGTCCAAGCAATCGTTGGACGAAACGAATATCCACGCCGGTTTCGATAAGAAGCGTTGCAGCTGTATGCCTTAGCATGTGGGGCGTTATTCGACGCGCTAACCCCAGTTGAGCTGCGTGTCGGCGCAGCTTACTGCGAACTGATTGGGGCCTCATTGGAGAACCCTGGCGATTCAAAAATAGCGGTCCGGATAGCCTTCCTCTCCGCCGGCAGTTCTCAACGAATCTTCGCAGTTCGCCCCCTAGTGACGCATCCGTGACGTAGGCAATGCGATCTCGCGAGCCCTTTCCGTGGATCCGGAATGCTGATCCGTCCGGCGCGATGTCTTCGATCTGAAGTCGACATAATTCTCCGACGCGGAGCCCGGTAGAAACCATAAGCCTCACCGCCATGGGGAAGTTTTGGCGCTGTTCGAAGCTCTCCTCGTCGGACGCTTTCAACGCGCCCAACAGTGAAATGATTTCGGTACGCGCCAATGTCCGTGGCAGCCGTTTCCGGCGAGGTAGCTGGAGTCGCCAATTTACGAATGGATCTGAAATCTGTTCGAGGCCGGCCAATCGCCGAAAGAAGGCGCGGAGGCAGGCAAAACGGCGTCGAACAGTCGCCGACGTCAACTTTCGCGGTCCGACTAGCTCGCGAAGGTAGGCTTTAAGCGTCTCCGTTGAAACATCGCCCAGCACGGTTCCGCTGCGAAGCCATCTTCGAAAATCCACCAGGTCGGCCGCATACGCCTGCAGCGTGTGTTGTGAGAGTTGCCGTTCAACAGCGCAAAATCTAAGAAAATCATCAATTGCGACGCGGATTTCCATCGAACCACTCTCCCACCCAGAAACTGAGAGAGTTTGACGTCCGAATTCGGATGATGCCACCAACCATTACGCTCACGCTTAACTGCGCGTCGGCTTGGTAAATGCAGCGCCGGCGGCCCGCATCTTCGAAATCTACGTTGTCAGTCCGATCCGGTGAACGACGTATAACTCCGGATTATGACTGAGTTGCCTTCAAAGCCCCGCGGCTATTCACCACCTAAATCGGGGCTCGAACGCGCCGTATGCCGAGCATTATTTCGGTTCATGCTCGGTTCGAACAGAATCCAATTCGAGTTTGGTGATACGGATCCAGAGCGCTTCGAGCAGCATGATTCAGAATTTGTCGTCGCTCCCCCAACCCTTTGGGTTGCGATCAAATTGATGCTTTTCCCGACGCTTTGGGTTGGCGAAAGTTACGTTGCGGGGAATTGGTATCTAATCAAGGGTAATCTTTCGGAATTCTTGAATGCTGTTTACGGCGGCGCGAAGCCGACATTCAGATCCTATTTCGATTTTATTTCTCATTTGCGAGGGTTCAGATACTACGTTGGCCAATATTTGTTGAATAGGTACTACACCAGGAAGGTGAAACGACATTACGAGGTGGATTCAAAAATTTATGAGATGATCCTCGATGACGAGATGTTGTACACATGCGCGTTCTTCTCGAGTGAAACCGACACCTTGCCTACTGCTCAGCAAAGAAAATTGACGGCAATTATGGAAAGGATGTCCCTACCGAACGAAGCGGCACATATTCTTGATATCGGGTGCGGTTGGGGAGGATTGGCTCGAGCAGTAACAAAACAATATGACGACAAGTACGTGTGCGGTCTCTCGATTTCTAACGGTCAGATTGCGTGGGCGAAGCAAAAGGATGCTACTTCTCTTACAGACCAACAGCGGAGCAGGATAGAATACAGATTGGAAGATTATTTGAATCATCACAAAACCGAATTCTACGATGCGATATCGGTGATCGGGATGATTGAACACGTCGGATTGGGTGGTTACGATAGCTTCTTTCAAAAACTGAATTCTTTTCTAAAGTTGGGAGCAACAGCCGTCATTCATACGATCGTATCGCCGCTGCCGGCAACACCGACCAACTCATGGATTGACAGGCATATTTTCACCGGTGGATACACGCCTTCTATTTCGGAATTGGTTGAGGCGGCCGAGCGTAATCAATTTCGCGTTTCCGGTTTGTACGTCTATCCACCAGTCCATTACAGACGAACAATAGAGGCTTGGCTCAGTAATTTTCTTAAAAATGGTGAGCGAATTTGCGCGTATTTAAAGGCCGAAAACTACTCCGACGACAAAATTGAAAGGTTTGTACGTACCTGGATATTCTACCTGAGCGGAGTGCGAACGATGTTCGTCGAAGACAGCGCACAAAGTCATCAGGTCGTTCAGTTCGCTATCAAAAAATTATGAAAGCAGAAGCCTTCCGACTAAGAGGCTTATCACTAGGCACATCGCTAACACGGCAACTTCCGAAGAAATTACTCGTACGACAGGTGATGTCGATGGCGGCAAGTTTGCGGCGATTCTGAAAGGGAGGAGAAACAACCAGATTATCGCCAAGCATGACAGAATGATAATTGGCAAAAACGTGGTCATTCCATAAATAAGCATACCAGGGATGCCTGGCAGACCGAATGGGCCTGGTTGGTCTCTGAACCAATATGGTGTCCATGCGAGTTCCGGAAATCGTACGATCCGGTCCCATACAGCTTGAAAGAAAGCTTGGGATAGACCGAAATCCATTTGTCCGATTTGAACTCCGTACAAGATGCTCGAGCAAATCAAGACCCCAATGAGAACAGCCAGCGAATATGCGCCGCCCCCAAGGACGGCGAGATAGTAGCTAATCTCTCCCTTTAAATTATCCCATTGAGAGTCTCGTCGAGCATTATCCAGTGCGGGGCCTTCGAACCTTCTAAAAATCCTCAGAATTGCGCGGACGGAAATCACATCGCCGGCAGCGTTAACACAAATCAACAACACCACGGCCGCCAGGAGATGAAAATCTGGCGGTCGCTGAGGATGCAATACAGGCGGCATAAATGCCGCCGGCAATACAATGACAAGATAATAGATGTTGAAGTACCGCCAGAAGCTCCGAAGTGGGCTCGGATTGTCCGTCAGTAGAAAAATAGTGCGAATGAACTGAATCCCCGACCGCATGATACGAAGAAAATAAGAAAAGCTAGCTAGGTCGAGAAGGTACGAAAAAAAATCCGACACCACTGATGGCTTTGGTGGATTTTTCGGAAGCGGATAGCGCAGTTCACCTCCGGGCATCGGCGGCTGTCTGCCAAGTTCAGCCGGAACGGGATTTGCGCTCGCTAAGGCCTCTCTGGAGGCCGCAACGCTCACACCGAAAACTAAGACAGCGTAGGCCAAATAAGCAGCATCAAAGAGGCAGAACTTACAAACATGGTAGAGTTCAGCGAGCATTGGAGACGATAATCCGGAGTTATATGCCGTTGAAGGAAGTGCTTGTTCGCATCTGTTCTATTTTGCCGTTAGAAATACGAATCCGTCAACTTGAAGTCTATAAGCGACAGTGCAACTAGCCGCTCCGCTCCTAATCATACCTACTTTTCTAGTCTGCTTTTTTCACAATCGTCACAATCGCTTTTCCTTCGCTTGGAAACCAGTTTTTGCTGAACCACGTTTCGATGCCCCAGATACCGAGAACCGGTTTGTTGAGGTAAAGAAAGATCTCACCGTCTCGTTTGGCTTTCCAGCCTTCGCCGACCTCTTCTTTGTGTTCGGGAATTGCGTCCTGCTTGTAGGGATTTATGTCGACAAGATCGTCGTGTAGCCCTGGCGGCTCGCGGTCGAGGAAACTTTCCTCCGTGCCGGTTGGACCGTACCTCACAATGAACGCATTCCAAGGACGGTCGAAAGTGCGGCGAAAAGGAAACATCGAGATCATGACAGCTTGCTTCCATAGAGGAAGGGTGATCACGGGTTGGCCACTCATGAACGAGGGCTCGTTCCAGAACGACCATATTTTATTAGCCGGATCCCGTTCAACGTCGATTGCATAACGTTTCCCTTGAACGGCGAATATACCCGTCGGCATACAAAGGGATGATGGGTCTGTCAGCGAGCTATCGAATTCGATCCGTTTGCTGCAAGTTCCGATTTTGCAAATATTTGTATTATCCCGATTGAGCACGACATATTCATTCGAGCTAGGCTTCAGAATGGCGGTGCGTTTGCAAAACGCTCCGAAGCTGTCGCGAACGTTGAATAATAGATGGTTTGAAATCGCAAAGCTGGCACAGAGGATCAGAATAGCAAACACCAACGGTGCCAACCAATACTTAATGAACGACAGACCTAGTTGATAAAGCTTTCGCGTTCTGAGCCACCGAATTGCGTCTTCGGGGAGGAAGTGCACAAACAAGAATACGCAAATCACGAAGCGTATGGGTTGCTCCGTATAAGTTCGAATCAAGCTGTCCAAGGGCTCGGTCAGCTTGAGTTTGCCCAAATGTGGGATGATAAACAGCGGGTGAAGAGTGCAATAGATAAGAAACACCAAGAAAATCCACCACACTATTTTCCACACTAAGCCCGCCGCCTCTGCAGGCGGTTTCTTGACATGGCACAGATGCTCGTTCCACACGCGCCGCGCGCGGCTGTTTATTTCTGATCTTAGGGCAGAGCCATATGCGATTAGAAACGAGACGATGCCTACCCAAAGCAGAAGATAAGCCGGGTCGCGCGCATACCCGTCGAGCCAGCGCCTTGCGATGTCAGGCAGAAAACCTCCAAACAACTTGATCGTATCCGAAACAATTCGGAGCCGTGTTGCCATTTCCTGATAAGCAAAACTTTGTCTCAGTAAAGGGTAGGCCGCGATGTAGAGGGACGTGAATACAGTGAGAAAATATATTGCACGGCGGCGCCACACGATGTTCCAAACCGAATCCTGATCTTTATGTCGCTGTTCGGCATTCTCTGGCATCACGCCTGAGAATGTTCGATTGGCCGC
>CAMDXM010000189.1 GCA_945878025.1 Pseudorhodoplanes sinuspersici
GTTGCACTCGCCGACCTCCCCCTTTCAGGGGGAGGTACGAACTAACGCGGAACCGGGTTCGAAATGGCTTCTCTCAAGGACATGCGCGTTCGCCTCGCCTCCACCAAGGCGACGCAGAAAATCACCAAGGCCATGCAGATGGTCGCGGCCTCCAAGCTGCGGCGCGCGCAGGCGGCGGCGGAAGCCGCGCGCCCCTTTGCCGAACGCATGGAAAAAGTGCTCGGAAATATCGCCTCGAGTGTGTCCGATCTCGAATCCGCGCCGAAGCTGCTCGGCGGCACCGGCAAGGACCAGGTCCATCTTCTGGTGGTGTGCACCGGCGAGCGCGGTCTTTGCGGCCCGTTCAATTCCGCCATCGTGCGGCTCGCTCGCGAGAAGGCCAATGCGCTGATCGCGCAAGGCAAGGAAGTGAAAATCTTCTGCGTCGGCCGCAAGGGTTATGAGCTTCTTCGCCGCAATTTCGAAAAGCAGATCATCGAGCACATCGATCTGCGTGGCGTGCGCAATCTCGGCTTCGAGAATGCCCAGCCGATCGCGGAAAAGGTCGTGTCGCTGTACGAGCAGGGCGCCTTCGACGTTGCGACCCTGTTTTTCTCGCGGTTCAAGTCGGTGATTGCGCAGATCCCGACCGCCCTGCAGATCATCCCGCCGGTTTTCGAAGCGAAGACGGGGGGCGAGGCGCAGGCCGCCGACGCCACCTACGATTACGAGCCCGACGAGATCGACATTCTCGGCGAACTCCTGCCGCGCAATCTGGCGGTGCAGGTGTTCCGGGCGCTGCTGGAAAACAACGCCTCTTTCTACGGCTCGCAGATGACCGCGATGGACAACGCCACGCGCAATGCCGGCGACATGATCCGCAAGCAGACCATCACCTATAACCGCACGCGCCAGGCGATGATTACCAAGGAACTGATCGAAATCATCTCGGGCGCCGAGGCGCTCTAACCGGACTTTGATGTAGCGAGGACGACATGGCCACCAAGCCTAACAAACCAGGACGCATCACGCAGGTCATCGGCGCCGTCGTCGACGTGCAGTTCGACGATCATCTGCCGGCGATCCTGAATGCGCTCGAAACCAAGAACGGCGGCAACCGTCTGGTGCTCGAAGTGGCGCAGCATCTCGGCGAGCACACCGTGCGCACCGTCGCGATGGACATTTCGGAAGGTCTCGTGCGTGGCCAGGAAGTCTTGGACACCGGCGAGCCGATTTCGGTGCCGGTCGGCGAAGGCACGCTCGGCCGCATCATGAACGTGATCGGCGAACCGGTCGACGAAGCCGGTCCGATCAAGGCGGAAGCCAAGCGCGCGATCCATCAGCCCGCGCCGCTCTACACCGACCAGTCGACGGAAGCCGAAATTCTCGTGACCGGCATCAAGGTCGTGGATCTGCTCGCACCCTACGCCAAGGGCGGCAAGATCGGCCTGTTTGGCGGCGCCGGCGTCGGCAAGACCGTGCTGATTCAGGAATTGATCAACAACGTCGCGAAGGCGCATGGCGGTTATTCGGTGTTCGCCGGCGTCGGCGAGCGCACGCGTGAAGGCAACGATCTCTATCACGAGTTCATCGAATCCGGCGTGAACAAGAAGGGCGGCGGCGCAGGCTCCAAATGCGCGCTGGTCTATGGCCAGATGAACGAGCCGCCCGGCGCGCGCGCGCGCGTCGGTCTCTCGGGCCTCACGGTCGCCGAGCATTTCCGCGACCAGGGCCAGGACGTGCTGTTCTTCGTGGACAATATTTTCCGCTTCACGCAGGCCGGCTCGGAAGTGTCGGCGCTCCTGGGCCGCATTCCTTCGGCGGTGGGTTACCAGCCGACGCTTGCGACCGATATGGGCGCGCTGCAGGAGCGCATCACCACCACGCATAAAGGTTCGATCACTTCGGTGCAGGCCATTTACGTTCCGGCCGACGACTTGACCGACCCGGCGCCCGCGACCTCGTTCGCGCATCTTGACGCCACCACAGTGCTGTCGCGCTCGATCGCGGAAAAGGGCATTTATCCGGCGGTGGATCCGCTCGATTCCACCTCGCGCATGCTTTCGCCGCTCGTTGTCGGCGAGGAGCATTACGCGGTGTCGCGCCAGGTGCAGCAGATTCTCCAGCGCTACAAGGCGCTGCAGGACATCATCGCAATTCTCGGCATGGATGAGCTCTCCGAAGAGGACAAGCTCGCAGTCTCTCGCGCGCGCAAGATCGAGCGCTTCCTGTCGCAGCCGTTCTTCGTGGCGGAAGTGTTCACCGGCTCGCCCGGCAAGTTCGTCGACCTCGCCGACACCATCAAGGGCTTCAAGGGCCTGTGCGACGGCAAATACGATCACCTGCCGGAAGCCGCCTTCTACATGGTCGGGACCATCGAAGAGGCGGTCGAAAAGGGCAAGAAACTCGCCGCCGAAGCGGCGTAATCCGCAGCCTCACCCTGAGGAGCCGGCCGCAAAGCCGGCGTCTCGAAGGGCGAGGCGACAGAGACCAGACGAGAATACGCATGGCCAACTTCCACTTCGAACTCGTGTCGCCGGAAAAGCTGCTGTTTTCCGGCGAGGTCGAGCAGGTCGACGTCCCGGGCTCCGAGGGCGATTTCGGCGTGCTCGCGGGCCATGCGCCGCTCGTCGCCATCATCCGTCCCGGCATTCTGATCGTGCGCGCGGACGGCAAGGAGCAGAAGATCGTGGTGCTCGGCGGCTTCGCCGAAGTCTCCGCCAAGGGCCTGACCGTGCTCGCCGATGTCGCCACCGCGATCGAGGATATCGATCAGGCGGCGATCGCGGCTCACATCAAGCAAATCGAGGACAAGGTCGCGCAAATGGAGCAGGGCTCCGCCCTCGACAAGGAAATCTGGCGGCTCGATCACTTCAAAAGCGTGCAGCAGCATCTGACCGGAACCGCGCTGCATTGAATGTTGTCGTTCCGGGTTCGCTTGCCTCGCAAGCGTCCCGGGATCGCAGACATCCGAAAATCAGCGTTGAACTGCAAAGCCCGCGAAAGCGGCCGTCACGCGGCGATAGATCTCGCGCTTATACGGCACGACCAGAGCCGCGACGGTCTCCAGCTTTTCCCAGCGCCATTGATCGAATTCCGGCTCCTGGTCGTTGCGCGGCGTGACCGGATCGATCTCGCTTTCGTTTCCCTCAAAGCGCATCGCAAACCATTTCTGCCTCTGCCCGCGGAATTGCGCGAGCTTGTGCGCCGCCCCGCGATAAGGCGGGAATTCGTAAGTCAGCCAGCCGGTTTCGCCGAGATAATCCGCTTCCGTCACGCCGGTTTCCTCGAACAATTCGCGCGCCGCCGCCGCGCGTGGATCCTCATGCGCGTCGATGCCGCCCTGCGGCATCTGCCATTCGCAGCCCGGAGCGATGATTTCCGGCCCGTCATCCTTGATGCGGCGCGCGATCAGCACCAGGCCATCCGCGTTGAACAGCGCGATGCCGACATTCGGGCGATAGGGCTTGCCGCTCATCGCAGGATCATTTCGCGAGCGGCGAGAAGTCCTTCACCACGCGCTGATACACATCGCGCTTGAAGGGAATGATGAGGCCGGGAAGATTTTCAACCGGCTCCCAGCGCCATTCCGCGAATTCCGGCTTGTGCTCGCCGCCGCCGGGATGCGCGACGTCGATCTCGCTGTCCTTGCCGGTGAAGCGGAAGGCATACCATTTCTGTTTCTGGCCGCGGTATTTTCCCTTCCAGGCCTGCCCGACGATGTCGCGTGGAATGTCGTAGATCAGCCAGTCCTCGATCTCGCCGATCTGCTCGACCGAGCGGATATTGGTTTCCTCGTAGAGTTCGCGCAATGCCGCCTGATAAAGGTCCTCGCCCTCGTCGACGCCGCCCTGCGGCATCTGCCAGACATGTACGTCGTCGACATGCTCGGGTCCGTTGAGCCGGCGCCCGATAAAGGCGCGGCCTTCGCGATTGAGCACCATCATGCCGACGCAGGAACGATAGGGCAGGTCTTCGAAACGCGTTGTCATGCGCGGAGTTGTGCCGCGCAAACGATTGTCATGCAAGAGACCCGGGTGGCGGAAATCACGCCGGAAATGTCAGCTCGATTTCGGCTTGTTCGCGATCGCGCTGATCGGCACGAGCACGATGCCGCGCCCGGACACCGTCTTCGCCCATTTCGCCACGCGCGCGATCGTGATCGGCAAAGCGGTCGCGTAGCCGGTCGCGGTTCCGCGTTCGCGCGCGATCGTTTCCAACCGCACCAGCGCCTTGTCGATTTCGGACGCGGTCGGCACGGAGTCGATGATCACCTCGGCCTTGGCGAAGGGAACCTTGTTCGCGCCAGCGATCTGGCTTGCGAGGCTGCGCGGCGAGGAGCCGTCATCGACATAGATCAGCCCGCGCTTGGCGGTTTCGCGCAGGACCGGCGCGAGCGATTGTTCCGACGCCGTGAACCGCGCGCCCATGTGATTCGATACGCCGACATAACCCTGAAAACGGCTCATCAGCCATTGCAAGCGGTCGACATTCTGTTCCCCGGACAGCGAGGAGAGCAGCGTTTGCGGGCCGGGATCGTTGTCGGGATAATCGAACGGCTCCATCGGCACCTGCAGCAGGATTTCATGGCCTTCGCCGCGCGCGCGCGCCACGGAGGTTTCCAGATCGCTGCCATAGGGCGCGAATGCGAATGTCACCGGGCCCGGGATTTTCGACAACGCCTCCGATGTCGATGAAGCGCCGACGCCGAGCCCGGCGATGACGAGGGCGATGCGCGGTCCGTCGGGATTGCTGACCGTGGCGGGCGCCTTGCGCGCATAGGCGTCCGAGGGCCGTGCGCCGTCGGTCGAGATTTTCGGAATCGGGCCGTGGCGTGAAATCTCCAGAAGCTTGGTGTCGACGGGCGCGCCTTTGGTTCCCTCCGCGGATCCCGGAACGATGACGTCCTGTCGCTTGCCGCTCGATCCGTCGATGATGGTGACGGTCCGGGTGCCGGGCGACGCCTTGGCGGGCGTCGCGGCCGACGGATCGGGACCGTCATAGCGGTTCGGTCCGGCGAGCCCGGCGGCAGGGGTCTTCACGCCGGAAGGCAGGTCGGCGATCACGACCGCGACCGGCTCGCCGCCGAGCGGGTCGTCTGCGATCAGAGTCCAAAGAGCGAACGCGACCACGAACAGGCCGAGCGCGCCGGCCGCCGCATGCGGGAGCGCAACCGGCAGCTTGCTGCGCCGCTTGCCGGTCTTGTCCTGCCCGAGAGGTGCGTTCAGGTCGTCCGTCGTCACGGAACCCTCGCGAATCATTCGCGAGCGAAGACTAGCACGGGGCCTCTGCCGCAATCGTTAGCGTGAAGGGTCCTTTATTTGTCGCGCAATCTTGCGGCGAACCGGTTCCCACTTCGCCGGATTGCGCTCCTGAAACGAAAGCGGGGCGGCCGGTTGGGCCGCCCCGGAACTCTGTCGCTCTGGATTTCAAGCGCCTTATTGCGGAAGCGCGGCCCGCTTCGGATTCGGCGGGAAGGCCGAGTTCGACACCACGCCGCGCAGGAGATCGGCCGCCATCTTCAGCGCCTTGTCGTCCTTCGGATCCGGCGGGATATAGGATTGCGAGCCGGTCTGTTCGTCACCGTCGCCCGCTTTCAGATGTCCCCGCAGCGAGGACTCGCCCTTGGTGTCGGTGCGCGCCTTCAATTCTTCCGGCACGTCCTGCACCACCTCGATGTCGGGGGTAATGCCCTTGGCCTGGATCGACTTGCCCGACGGCGTGTAATAGCGCGCCGTGGTCAGCCGCAGCGCGCCGTTGCCGGCGCCGAGCGGGATGATGGTCTGCACCGATCCCTTGCCGAAGGAGCGCGTGCCGAGCACGGTCGCGCGCTTGTGGTCCTGCAACGCGCCGGCCACGATTTCGGACGCCGATGCCGAGCCGCCATTGATCAAGATGATGATCGGCTTGCCCTTGCTCAGATCGCCGGGACGGGCGTTGAAGCGCTGCGTCTCCTCGGCATTGCGGCCACGGGTCGAGACGATTTCGCCTTTCTCCATGAACACGTCAGACACCGAAATGGCCTGATCGAGCAGGCCGCCCGGATTGTTGCGAAGGTCGAGAACATAGCCCTTGAGCTTGTTCTCGGGGATCTGCGCGGCGAGGTCGGTCATCGCCTTGCGCAGGTTTTCGGTGGTTTGTTCGTTGAACTGCGTCAGGCGGACGTAAGCGACATCGTCGCCCTCCGGACGCGAACGCACCGCGCGCACGCGGATGACGTCGCGCGTGATCGAAATCTCGACCGGCTTGTCCTGTCCCTTGCGCATGATCTTGAGCTTGATCTTGGTGTTGACCGGCCCGCGCATCTTCTCGACCGCCTGGTTGAGCGTGAGACCCTGCACGGCCTCGTCGTCGAGATGGGTGATGATGTCGTTGGCCATGACGCCGGCCTTGGCCGCGGGCGTCTCGTCGATCGGCGCCACGACCTTCACAAGGCCGTCTTCCATCGTGACCTCGATGCCGAGACCGCCGAATTCGCCGCGGGTCTGCACCTGCATGTCGCGGAAGCTCTTGGCGTCCATGAAACTGGAATGCGGATCGAGACCCGCCAGCATGCCGTTGATCGCGGTTTCGACCAGCTTGCCGTCGTCGGGCTTCTCCACGTAGTCGGCGCGCACGCGCTCGAACACGTCCCCGAACAGGTTGAGTTGCCGGTAGGTGTCGGCGGTCCCCGCCGCCTTCGCGCTCATGCCCGCAATGATCGCTCGCGGTTGAATGGCGAACAGAGTCAGCGCCACGCCGGCGACGGCTCCGAGGAGAACCAGGAAAGTCTTGCGCATCATCCGCGAACCTTCTCACTTTCGCTTGCGGCCCACCACGGGCCGGGGTCGACGGGGGTCCCGTCTTTTCGGAACTCGACATAGAGAACCGACTGGCTGGAGCCGATGGGGATCGCGGCGGCCATTTGAGCGCCGCTGTTTCCCATGACACCGACCGGCTCGCCGGTCAGTACGAACTGGCCAAGATCGACGGAAATACGATCCATTCCCGCGAGTAACACATGATACCCGCCGCCGGCATTGAGGATCAAGAGTTGGCCGTAGGATCGGAACGGGCCCGCATAAACCACCCATCCGTCGCAAGGCGCCGTCACCTGCGCGCCCGGCCTGGTCGTCACCGAAATGCCTTTTTCCACGCCACCGAGGCCGTCCGCCGCGCCAAATTCACGAATTTTGGCGCCATTGGCTGGCATCGGGAGATGGCCCTTGAGCGAGGCAAATGCAACCGCGGGTTCCAGCCGGCCGGGATCCTTGAGCGCGGCGAGATCGGGGCGCTCCCCGGCCTTCGGTTCCTCGGCGAGCCGCGCCGCGTTGCGCGCCGCCTTGGCGGACGCCGAAATGCCCTGTTCCAGGCGCGCAATCAGTTCCTTCAGGCTGTCCACCTGCCGTGACAAGGCGAGCGCATTCTGTCGCTCGCCTTCCAGCGCCTTTTCGCTCTCGGTCTGCTTTTTCTGTCGCTCCTCGATCAGGAGGCTCATGCGCTGGCGTTCGTCCGCCAAGGCGGCGAGGTCCGCGGTGAGACGGGTTTTCTCGGCGGCGATGCCGTTGCGGATGCGAAGGAGTTCCGACAGATCGGCCGCGAGAACGCGCGCCTTTTCGCGCATTTCCGGCAGCACCGCGCCGAGCAGGATCGCGGTGCGGACCGATTGCAGCGCGTCTTCCGGATTGACCATGATGGCGGGTGGCGGCCGGCGGCCAATGCGCTGCAAGGCCGCCAGTATTTCCGCGATCACGGACCGGCGCTCGTCGAGCGAGGCGCGAAGGCTGCGTTCCTGATCCTGCAGCGGCTTGATGCGCGTTTCATTCTCGGTCAGGCGCTTCTCGATATCCTTGACCTTGGCGGCGCCGTCGATCAGCGCCTGAGTGAATTTGCGGCGGTCCTCGCCGAGCGCGTCGATTTCCACGCGCAATTTCTTTTCGTTCTGGACCGCCCGTTTCTGTTCGGTGCGCGCTGTCTCGAGTTCCCGGTCGCGCTGGCGAAGAAGGTCGGAGGCCGGATCGCGCGCGGCGTTCCCCGATTGAGCGAAGGCCGCGCTGGCCGCCAGCGTCAACGCGGCAGCCGAGAGAAGCAAAGTGTCTC
>CAMDXM010000190.1 GCA_945878025.1 Pseudorhodoplanes sinuspersici
GGGTTTGCGATTCCTGCGATCACGAATTCCGCACCGACGTCGAGATCAAAGGTCCGGCGAAGTAGCAGCGAATTCTTCATCGTTACTCCCCGCTTGAGAGCCCGCCCCGGTGGCGGGCTTTTTTTGTTCTGCGGTCCGGCTTCTTTTCATGTGCCGCCATCCCCGCGGCGCTTGCAACCGCCGCGTCCTGAAGGCATTTTTGTTATCAAACATTACAATGGGGAGCGCCGGGGATGGGACACGGAAAAGGCCGGAATTTGCCGTTCTTGATCGCCGGCGGCGGTATCGGCGGTCTCGTCGCCGCTTACGCGCTTGCGCTTAAGGGGTTTCCGGTGCGCGTGCTCGAACAATCCGACGGCTTTCGCGAAATCGGCGCCGGCATTCAGCTTGGGCCGAACATCTTTCAGGCGCTGGAAAAGATCGGACTGAAGGACGCGATCCTGGAGGACGCCTGGAAGCCAGGCGCGCTCACCATGCGTTGCGGATTGACCGGCAAGGTCATCACCAGCATGCCGCTTGGCTCGCAGGCGGAGGCATATTTCAAGCAACCCTATGCCGTCACGCATCGCCACGACATTCACGGCGTTTATCTGAAAGCCTGCCAGGGCAACAACCTGATCTCCCTTGAGACGACGCGCGAGGTCGTGGCTTTTTTGGATCACGGCGATCGCGTGACGGTCACGCTCGCAAGCGGTGCAGAAATCGAGGGATGCGCGTTGATCGGCTGCGACGGTCTATGGTCGAAAATCCGCGAGGAGATCGTTGGCGACGGCAAGCCGCGCGTGTCCGGCCACATCGCCTATCGCGCGGTGCTCAAGCGCGAGGAGGTGCCGGCCGATCTCTGGCAACCCGACATGGTGCTTTACGCCGGCCCGCGCACGCACTTTGTTCAATATCCGCTCAGGCGGGGCGAGCTCTACAATCTGGTCGCGGTGTTTCATTCCGACCGCTACGTCGAGGGCTGGAACGCCGAAGGCGACAAGCAGCTTCTATACGATCACTTCGAGGGGCAGCAGCCGAATGTGTTGCGCATGCTCGAGCGCATCGAGACCTGGCGTTTCTGGGTGCTGTGCGACCGCGAGCCGGCGAAGAACTGGTCGAAGGGCCGGGTGACGCTGCTGGGAGACGCCGCGCATCCGATGCTGCAATATCTCGCGCAAGGCGCGTGTCAGGCGACCGAGGATGCCGTGTGGCTCGCTGAAATGGTGGCCGCGCAACCCGATGATCTTCCGGCTGCGTTCCTGGCCTATCAGGAACAGCGTTATCTGCGCACGGCGCGCGTGCAGATCATGGCGCGGGTCTATGGCGAGTTTTTCCACGCGCGCGGCCCGACCGCCGAATTACGCGACCAGATGCTGGGCGCGCGCACGCCGCAACAGGCCTACGAAGGCATCAACTGGCTCTATGGCGCGATGTGACGCCGACCGCGGTCAAGGCGCGAACGGCTCGATGTCGCCCCGCGCCCATCTCGCTTTCGTTTCGCTTCTAAAATCCTCAAAGCGCTTGCCTTCGATCGCCTCGCGCATACCGCGCATCAGCGACTGATAATAAGCAAGGTTGATCGCCGAGATCAGCATTGAGCCAAGGATCTCGTTCGCCTTCATGAGGTGATGCAGATAGGCGCGCGAGTACGTGCGCGTAGCCGGATAGCCGCTGTCGGCGTCAAGCGGACGCGGATCGTCGGTGTGCCGGGCATTCCTCAGATTCACCGGGCCGAAACGCGTATAGGCAAGCCCGTGCCGACCGTTTCGCGTCGGCATCACGCAATCGAACATGTCGATGCCGCGCGCCACCGCCTCGATCAGATCGTCGGGCGTGCCGACCCCCATGAGATAATGCGGCCGCTCGGCCGGCAGATGCGGCATCACCGTTTCGATCATGGCCAGCATCACATCTTGCGGCTCGCCGACCGCAAGCCCGCCGATGGCGTAACCCTGGAAATCCATTGCTGCGAGCGCGCGGGCGCTGTCGACGCGCAACGCGGAATCGTCCCCGCCCTGCACGATGGCGAACAGAGCGCGCGCCGGCGGCGCGCTCTCGAAGGCGCGCTTGCAGCGCTCCGCCCAGCGCAATGACAGTTGCATCGCGCGCTCGATCTCGTCACGCTTGGCCGGCAAGCGCACGCATTCATCGAGCTGCATAACGATGTCGGCGCCGAGCAAGGTCTGGATCTCGACCGCGCGTTCCGGCGACAATTCCACCATCGCGCCGTCGAGATGCGAGCGGAAGGTCACGGCCTTCTCGTCGATCTTGCGCAATTCCGAGAGCGACATGACCTGGAAACCGCCCGAGTCGGTGAGGATTGGATGCGGCCAGTTCATGAATTTGTGCAGGCCGCCAAGCCTGGCGATGCGCTCCGCGCCCGGCCGCAGCATCAGGTGATAGGTGTTACCAAGCACGATCTCGGCCCCGGTGCGCGCGACCTCATCGGGCGTCAATGCTTTCACCGTCGCCTGCGTGCCCACGGGCATGAAGGCCGGCGTCTGCACGCGGCCATGCGGCGTTACGACCTCGCCGCGCCGCGCCGCGCCGTCGGTTCCGATCAGGTGGAAGGTGAAAGCGTTCGGCATAGGCAATTAAAGCGCTGGATGAAGGAGACAGGCGTCGCCATAGGAATAGAAACGATAGCCGCCCACGAGCGCATGCGCATAGGCGCGCTTCATGGTGTCGAGACCGCTGAAGGCCGCTACCAGCATGAACAGCGTCGAGCGCGGCAGGTGAAAATTGGTCATCAGCAGGTCCACGGCGCGGAACCGATAGCCCGGTGTGATGAAGATCGCGGTTTCGCCGGCGAATGGCCGGATGACACGGTCCTCGCCGGTAGCGCTTTCAAGGAGACGCAGCGCCGTCGTGCCAATGGCGACCACGCGGCGGCCTTCCTGTCTGGTGCGGTTGAGCGCCTCCGCCGTCGCCGCATCGATCTCGCCCCATTCCGCATGCATCACATGATCGGCCGTGTCGTCCGTCTTCACCGGCAGGAATGTCCCGGCGCCGACATGCAAGGTCACCCGACGCAGGGCGATCCCACGCATATGCAATCGCGCCAGAAGATCCTCAGTGAAATGCAATCCGGCGGTCGGCGCTGCGACCGAGCCCTCATCCTTGGCGAATAGCGTCTGGTAGTCACTGCGATCCGCCTCGTCCGCCGGGCGCTTGGAGGCGATATAGGGCGGCAGCGGCATCTCGCCTCGTTCGGCGATCGCCTGGTCGAGTATTCCGCCGTGGAAGGCGAAGGACAGCGTAACCTCGCCGCCCTCGCCCTTCTCCTCGACCGTTGCGTCGAGCTGGCCGAGGAAACAGACCTTGCCCTCGTCGCCGAACCGGACCACATCGCCCGCAACGAGGCGCTTGGCCGGCCGTACGAACGCGCGCCAGCGCGAGCCATCGACGCGTTTGTGCAGATTGGCCTCGATGCGAGGCTCCTCCCCGCGTCCGATCCGGCGTCCCGTCAGCCGCGCGGGAATGACCCTGGTGTCGTTGACGACGAGCGCGTCGCCCGGCTGGAGCAGATCCGGCAGGTCGCGCACAAACCGATCCTGCAATTCAGGATTCGCGCCGGGCGTCACCATGAGCAGCCTCGCCGCGTCGCGCGGCGAGGCCGGACGCAAGGCGATGCGCTCCGGCGGCAGCTCGAAGTCGAAAAGGTCAGTGCGCATGGACGTTGTCATTCCGGGGCGTCGCCAACGGGTCCGCGCGAAGCGCGGCCCGATGACAAACTCCGCGGCGAACCCGGAATCCATAATTGCGATGGATTCCGGGTCCGCGGACTTTGTCCGCGCCCCGGAATGACCATTCAAGCCGCCATCGTGGCTTTCACGATCTTGTCGGGATTCGCCACCGGCTCGCCGCGCTTGATCTTGTCGACATTCTCCATGCCCTCGATCACCTTTCCCCAGGCGGTGTATTGCTTGTTGAGGAACGGCGCATCGTCGAAGCAGATGAAGAACTGGCTGTCGCCGGAATCCGGATTCTGGGCGCGCGCCATCGACACCGTGCCGCGCACATGCGGTTCGGAATTGAATTCGGCTTTCAGCTTTTTGCCGGAACCGCCGGTGCCAGTGCCATGCGGACATCCGGTCTGCGCCATGAAACCGTCGATGACACGGTGAAAGACGATGCCGTCGTAAAAGCCTTCGCGCACCAGTTCCTTGATGCGGGCGACATGCCCCGGTGCGAGGTCGGGGCGCATCTCGATCACAACTTTGCCCTGCGTGGTTTCCAGTGTGAGCGTGTCTTCGGGTTTGGCCATTGTTCTACTCTTCCGTTGTGTCAGAGCGCATTCATATCAAGTAAGTCATGAAAGCACTCTGTTGTTTTGGTTGTCGCATTTCCGGACGGCGAACCGGGTCCACTTCGCCTGGAAATGTTTGTGTTACTTCACGTCCGCGGCAACCTGAACCTTCACCATCTTGTCCGGGTCGGTAACGCTGCCGCTTTGCGAGCCGGGCGGCGCTTTCTTGAGTTTGTCGGCGACGTCCATGCCGGAGACCACCTCGCCGATCACGGTGTATTGGCCGTTCAGGAACGACGCGTCGGCGAAGCAGATGAAGAATTGAGAATTGGCGGAATTGGGATCGGTCGCGCGCGCCATCCCGACAACCCCGCGCCTGAACGGCGTCTGGGTGAACTCCGCCTGGATGTTCGGATATTTCGAGCGGCCGGTGCCGTCGAATTTCTGTCCGTCTCCGGTCTGCGCCATGAAGCCGTCCATGACGCGATGGAACGGCACGTTGTTATAATAGCCTTCGCGCGCCAGGACCTTGAGCCGCTCCGCATGCTTGGGCGCGAGGTCGGTGCGCAGCTTGAGGACGATGCGGCCTTTGGTCGTGTCGATCACCAGCGCGTTTTGCGGATCGACGCCGGCGGGCAATTTCACTCCTTGCGCCAGCGCCGGAAACGCACAACACAGCGCAATCACGAAAGCGAAAATGCGGATCATGTTTTCTCCTGATTAACGGGAAAATTTCTTGTTGAGCCTGACCGCGACGCTCGCCGGCACAAAATGCGAAATGTCGCCGCCCATACTGGCGATCTGCCGCACGAGTGTGGCGGTGATCGGGCGCACCATGGGCGATGCCGGAAGGAAAACGGTCTGGATGTCGGGCGCCATGGCCTCGTTCATTCCGGCCATCTGCATCTCGTAATCGAGGTCGGTGCCGTCGCGCAGGCCGCGAATGAGAATATCCGCGCCTTCCCGCTTGGCGGCGGTGACGACGAGGTCCGAGAAGGTGGTCACCTTCAATTCGCAGCCGGCCTTTTTCGCAATCTCGGCGCAGGTTTCCTGCAGCATCGCGGCGCGTTCCTCGGCGTTGAAAAGCGGCGCCTTGCCGGGATGGATGCCGATCGCGAGCACCAGCCGGCCGCTCAGCCGGACGGCGTGGCGTACGACGTCGAGATGGCCGTTGGTGACCGGATCGAACGACCCGGCATAAAGGGCGGCGCGCGGCATGGCGGCGGGTCTAGCCTGACCTCTTCAAGCCTGCAAGGCCGATAACGCGTGAGGGGCCGTAACGTTCGGCCAAACCACAAACATTTCCTGCGGGTGAACCCTTTCGGCGGCTCGCGCGTCCAATCACCGGAAAGGCCGGAAAGGCCAAAGGCGCGACAGGTTTGGGCGCGACAGGTTTGGCGACGGGGACGTATCATGTGGAAAACCATTTCAGCCGTTGCGGCCGCCGCCTTGATTGCAGGCGCGATCAGCCTGCTCCCGGGTTCGGACGTGAACGCGAGCGTGCCCGCGCCGTCCGCCAAGACCGACCGCGCGGATTTGCAGGACTGCGCCCAGCAGGGCTGGCCCTATTACAAGACCGCCTGTTTGCGCGACGAGAGCCGTAACGCCAGCCGCGTGCTGACCATGCGCGTCGTCTCTACCGACCGCGTTCCGCAAGCCAACTCGAATACCCGCTCCGATCTCGCGCCGCATTGGCCGATGACGCTCGCCGAATTGCAGATCGCGACGCCGGCCTGGGCGCGCGGAACGAAATAACGCCTCAATCAGCGGTGTTAGCTCCGGCCTGTCGACACCGGAGATTTTCATGAAGCGCCTTTTCGCCGGCCTTTGTCTTACGCTCATTGCCGCCCTCCCAGCGTCCGCTCAGATTGCGCCAACCAAAATCGAATTGCGCGCCTATGGCGGCCTGCATGCGGCCGCGGCGCGCGGCGACGTGGCGGAGATCGAGAAACGCATCGCCGCCGGCGAGAACAAGGAAGCGGCCGACCATCGCCGGCGCACGCCGCTGCATGTCGCGGCCTTCCAGAAAAAATACGACGCGGCGCGCGCGCTGATGCGGCTCGGAGCCGATCCCAACAAGCTCGAAATCGACCGCTATGACATCATCACCATCGCCTCGGTCGCGAACGACGTCCCGATGCTCAAGATCGCGCTCGAAGGCGGCGGCAATCCGAAGGCGACCACCAGCCGCTACGACGGCACGGCGCTGATCGCCGCGGCGCATCTTGGCCACGCCGAGATCGTCCGCATCCTGATCGCGGCCAAGGCGCCGCTCGATCACGTCAACAACCTGAGCTGGACCGCGCTGATCGAATCCATCGTGCTCGGCAATGGCGGGGAAAATCACACGGATACTTTGCGCGCGCTGGTGGACGCCGGGGCCAACGTGAACATCCCGGACGGCAGCGGATCGACGCCGCTCAAACTTGCAAAAAATCGCGGCTACAAGGAGATGGTCGCGATCCTGGAAAAGGCGGGGGCGAAGTAACCGGTCAACCCAGGAATGGAATCTCGACCAGCAGCATAAATCCGTTGACCATCAGCAGCGCGCCGGCGACCCCGAGCACGGAGCCGATGGCGACCAGCCAGCCAAGGCCGGAAATGATAGCCACGGAAATCAGCACGATCGCGATCTGCAGCAACGCCTCGGCATAGTCGAAATACGGATCCTGCTTGAGCGCATGATCGCGCTTGGCTTCGTATTCCTTGGCCTTGAGCAGAAGCTCCTTCTTGCCCTCGCCGGTTTCCGGCTCGGAGTCATAGCGCGCGATCGTCTTGCGATAGCCATCGAGCTTCTTCCTCAATTCGGTTTTCGCCGTGTCCGGAATCGAGGAATCGTTGAGGATTGCGAGTTCGATCTGGTCCGCCGACAGCGCGATCGCGGTCTGGCGCATGTTCTTGGCCTGGTAGAAGTTGAAGAAATTGGAGGCCAGCACGTTGTTGTTGACCGCTTCCTTGCCGGCATTCGAGCCGCCGAGCGAGGTCACGGCCAGCAGCATGGCAAGAACGGCGATGAGAACCGCGGCGCGCTGCTTGAACGCGTCGCTGGTTTTTTCCTGCTCCATCATCTCGGCGGCATCATTGGCTTCCATGTCGGCCTCCCCCGGCAATACTGAAATGAAATAACGTCAGCCCGGACGGCGCGCGAGCGACAGCCAGATGCCCCCGCCGATCAGCACCGCGCCCGACAGGCGGCCGAGCAGTTTGGCGCGCGACGGTTTCAGGAACCATGCGCGCCCAAGGCCGGACGCCGTGGCCCACACTGAATCGAAGGCCAACGTGATGACAATCGTCGTCAGGCACATGATAAAGAGTTGACGTTCCGCAGGCAGCGACGGATCGACGAATTGCGGCAGGAATGCCGTGAAGAAGGCGATGGTTTTCGGGTTGGTCAGCGCCACGAACATCCCGCGCCAGAAATGTACGCGCCGCTTCGGCGGCGCCTCTGTCTCTGTTCCGGCGTTGCGCCATGCCTGGACGCCAAGCCAGACGAGATAGGCAACACCGGCCCAACGCAGCACTTCAAATAATTCACCGGCATTTTTGAGCACGAAGCTCAAGCCAAAAGCGATCGCCGAAATCAGGATGCCATTGCCCATGGTCGTGCCGAGCACGGTGGTCAGCGCGGCGCGCACACCATGGGTCGCGCCGGTCGCAATCACGAGCGTCACGACCGGCCCCGGCGTGATGATCAACACCATGGTGATCAGAACGAATGCGGTGAAGAGTTCGGTATTCATTTCCTTCTCCGTCATGGCCGGGCTCGTCGCTC
>CAMDXM010000191.1 GCA_945878025.1 Pseudorhodoplanes sinuspersici
TGAGATGACGCAGCTCTTCGTCGATGCCGGAACGCCGCCTGGATTCCTCAACGTGCTGTACGGCGATGCCGTCGGGCCGGCTTTGGTGCGCGATCCTCGCGTCGACTTCATCACGTTCACCGGATCATGCCGTGTCGGCGCTGAAATCAAGGGCGCATCGGGTCTGCGGCGTGTCGCGCTCGAACTCGGAGGCAATGGTCCGACCATCGTTCATGAGGATGCGTCCGTGGAGGAGGCCGCGCCCATTTGCGGCCGCAATGCAATGCGGCTTGCCGGACAGAGCTGTATCTCCGTGCAGACGGTCTATGTTCATCGGAGTCTCTACGGCCAATTCGTCAACCGGCTTGTCGAGGAAGTGAACAAGCTCAAGACGGGCGATCCTCTGGATATAGCGACCGATGTCGGAACATTGATCGACGAGGCCTCCGCCAAACGCGTGGAATCCTGGATTCAGCAGGCCGTCAAGGATGGCGCCAAATTGCATACCGGCGGCCACCGGCGTGGCGCCCAGATCGACCCCACCGTCTTGAGTGATGTTGATCCATCGATGAAAGTGGTGTGCGACGAAGTCTTCGGTCCGCTGGTCAGTGTGATGCCATACGACGATTTCGACAAAGTCTGCGCCCAGATCAGCGACAGCCGTTTCGGCCTTCAATGCGGCGTGTTCACCAAGTCGACAGCGACGGCGATCAAGGCTATCCGCGCGATACGCACCGGCGGCGTGGTGATCAACGGGACGTCGACATGGCGCACGGACCAGCTCGCCTATGGAGGAGTCAAGGACAGCGGGATCGGCCGTGAGGGCCCCAAATACGCCATTCGCGACATGACCGAGGAGCGAATCGTCATTTTCAATATGTGAAAATCTTCACAACCCTTCGAAGGACCGTGCTATTTTCAGTTGTATGAGACGATCTGAATAAGCTGGCAGTGCCGTTACACCGGAGGCAGACATTGAAGTCCCGAACGAAAAAGCAGTATTCAAAGAGCGGCGAAACCGGAAAAACCGAGTCTGCCGCGCGGATCGTCGGAAATTCGCTTCAAGATATCGACGATGACGCGGACGATCGGCAACGCGGCGGCATCCAATCGCTGGGGCGCGCCTTTTCGATCCTGGAAGAAGTGGCCCGCAATCGCGACGGCATCATGCTGGCCGATCTCAGCAAGCGGGTCGGCCTTCACAACAGCACGACCTTTCACCTTGTCAGAACGATGGTGAATTTGGGCTATATCCGTCAGATCAAGGACGGCAAGCGCTATCGCGTCGGCCGGCCGCTTTTCTGTCTGGCCGCCAGCGCGCTCGACGAAATCGAAATGGTTAGCTTGGCGACGCCGATCCTTGAGGATCTGTCCCAGCAGACGGGCGAGAGCAGCCACTTCGCGGTTCGTCTCGGAGATTCCGTCGTTATCATTGCCCGGACCTCGGGCCCCGGCGCTGTTCAGCTTGCCGACCGTGTGGGCGTCGTACGTCCGGCCTATTGCACTGCGCTTGGCAAGATGATCCTGGCGGGATTGCAACCGGATCAGCTGGAGCGCTGGATCGCTCGAACGGATTTCAGGCCGATGACGCCGAAGTCGATTACGGATCCTCGCGTCTTGCGGCAGGAATTGGACGACATCCGGCTCAAGGGCATCGCTTATGACGACGGAGAATTCGATCCCGAGCTTCGTTGCATCGCTGTTCCCGTGCGCGACTTCAGCGGCCAGATGATCGGAGCCATGGGCGTATCGGGACCGATCTGGCGTTTGTCGATGCAGGCCCTTCAAGGCCGGGCTCGTGTCGTTCAGGCCGCGGCCGACCGGCTATCGTCTGAATTCGGCGGCGAAACTCACCAGAAAACCGATGCGAAATCCGTTCGGGAGGATATCAAGTAGACGGCGCGCAAGAGCCGGAATCGAGATCGTTATCGATGTTGGCTCAGGATGCGTGGTTGCGAGAATCCGCAAGCTGTTCCGCGATCAGGAAACCGAATGTCAGCGCGGGACCAAGCGTAATTCCGGGGCCGGGATACGCGCCTTCCATGACCGAGGCCATGTCGTTTCCACACGAATAAAGTCCCGCAATCGGGCGATCGTGTTGGTCTAACACCTGCCCGTTCCGGTCGGTCGCAAGGCCGGCGGCCGTTCCCAAGTCTCCAGGAAAGATCGCAATTGCGTAATAGGGCGGCCGATCGATTGGCCGCACGCAGGGATTGGGCGTCACGTCGGCATCGCCAAGGTGCCGCTGATAGGCGTCGTTGCCGCGGCCGAATTCCGGGTCGCGCCCCTCAACAGCCTCGTGATTGAAAAAATCGACGGCCGTTGTCAGCCGGTCTGGATCAATCCCGATCTTCCTTGCAAGCTCTGCAATATCCCGGCCCTCGTGCAAATAGCCTTGCTCAAGAAAAGGCCGCCACGACAACGCAAACGGCTTGATCGCGCCCAACCCATATGTCCAAAGAAATCTCCGGTCGCAGATGAGATAGGCCGGATTCCTTTCATCGCTCTGCGCGTTCAGCATGGCCAGAACGAATTCGTGATAGGAGCGCGCCTCGTTGGTGAAGCGCCGTCCCTTGCGATCCACGGCGATAACCCCCGGCTTTGAACGGTCCGTCACGGTATGTGGAAATATTGCCTCCGAGCCGTCCCGGCGTTTGAAGCGTGAAACCGGAAGCCAGAATGCATTATTGATCGCTCCTTCGCGCAAGACGCCACCGGCGCCGACGGCAAGCGCGATTCCATCGCCCGCGCTGCCTTTAGTTGCTGCGCTCAACGTCACCATGGACGGAAGATAACGACGTCTCATCACAGCATTGTGGGAAAATCCGCCCGTCGCGATCACGACCCCATAACGCGCACGAATGTCTTGTTGGCCATCCGATCCGAGTCTGACGCCGGTGACTGCCTGTCCATTCGTCAGCAATTCGGCAACTTTGGTGTTGAGTCTCACCTCGACGCCGCTTTGCAGGAGCGACTGAAAAAGCCTTGCGGCAAGCGCGTTTCCAAGAACCAGGGACGTGCCGCGTGCGTTGCGCAGGCGCTGTAATCCATGGCGGGCGACGAGCCGCGCGACGCGAAACGCCGAGCGCATGGATTTTGTAACATGCCGGAAATGCGGGATATCGGCGCGGTCGATCATCATGCCACCGAACAAGGTGAATTCGGGCAGAGGCGGACGCAAAACGGAAAATCGCCGGCCTAGTTCCCGGCCGTCGAATGGCACAGGTTCGAGTACCCGTCCGCCCAATGTCGCACCTGGCAGATCCGGATAATAATCCGGATAACGCTGGACGGCGCGGAATTGAACCGAGGTGTTCGCTTCCAGATACCGGATCGCCCTGTCCGCATGGGCGAGAAACGTCTCGCGCATCTCGTACCTCAGCGGAGTGGCGATCGTTTGCTCGAGATACTGCCTCGCATTCACGATGGGGTCGGATAGGCCAACCGAAGTCATCTTCGAGTTCGCCGGAATCCAGACCATTCCGCCGGAGATCGCGGTGGTGCCGCCGACCAACGGCGATTTTTCGATGAGCAGGACGCGGCAACCGCGGGTCGCGGCAGTCGCGGCGGCTGTCATTCCACCGGCCCCGGCGCCGAGCACGATCACGTCGTAGGTGTCAGCAGGCATCTGCTCTTCCGAATTGCGCCAATCTCGATTTGCAGCGATCAAATCCGGCCTATGATTTGCCGCGTTGAATTGTCACTTTCGGAATCGCAACGCCTTCCAGGGTCTCGTAGTATTTGGCGATCGACGTCATGTCATCGTCCGGATCAAGCTGTTCCATCGCCCGCATGTATGTCTTATGGACTTCGCTGCCGATCGGGCAAGCCAAGCCGAAATCCTCAATCATTTCGCGCCACGCCTCCATGTCCTTGCGGATGATGCGCAAGGCGCCGCCGAAATTGAATTGGCGGGTCAGAACTTGTTCCACGATTTTAGTTTCGAATGCATAGCTTCCGCCGGTGCTGCGCAGGAGGACCTCGGTCAGCGCCGAAATATCGACATTCGCCTTGGACGCCACGATCAGCCCTTCGATCGCCGCCGCGAGGTTGGCCGCCGACAGCATATTGTTGATCAGTTTCGCGATCTGCGCAGCTCCAGGAGCATCGCCGACGACCGTCAATGACGAGCTGTAAAGCCGGATCGCTTCGCTCGCCCGATCGATGGCATCGCCTGAACCCGAGATCATCGAACTGAGCGTGCCAGCGGCGGCGCGCCCCATGCCTCCGGAGATCGGCGCGTCGAGCGTTGCGATACCGCGCGCGCTTAGTTGCTCCGCGATCCGGATGACATTTCGGGGGCCCGTGGTGCCGAGATGGACATAAACCCGGATGGCGCTGCCATGAACAAGCCCGTCGTTCCCCAAAGTGCAGTCGTCGAAAGCCTCGATAGAGGGCACGCAGGCGAGCACGATCGGCGCTTTGTTGGCGACATCAGCCGCCGATGGGCAGATGCTGCATTGCGAAGATGCGAGAGCGCTTGTCGCCAGCAGGTCGCGGTCGAAGACCGCGAGCCTGCGCCCAGCCTTCAGAAGGCATTCGGCGATTGGGCGACCCATGCGGCCCGTCCCGATCAGGCCGATTTCCGCTTTGATATCAAAGGTCATGTTCGAACCGGCCCCGCTCGACGTCGCTGCGGCAGGTCATTATGTCGAAAAACGGCGTAGTGACGATATTTCATATTGATACACGAGTTACAATGATATTAAATCGACGACAATAAGATCAATAAGGCGAATATCGGGGAGATTGCTCATGAAGGTGTCGGCTTTTGGAAGTCTCGCTGCGTTCATGGCGGTGTTGCTTTTCCCGCCATATGCATTGGCCCAGTCATCGACGAAACTCGAACAGCCGAAGGTGACGATAGCCGTCGGCGGCATCACGAGTCAGGTCGACAAGCTCGCTTACGCCCTGGCTCTGAACAAAGGGTTTTTCAAAGACGAAGGACTGGAGATCGAGTCTGTCGATTTCGGAAGCGGGCTTAAAGGCTTGCAGGCGATGGTCGGCGGCAGCGCCGACGTCACCCAGGGCGCGTATGAACACACGGTGAGGATGCAAGCCAAAGGCGTCGAGCTGACGGCTTTTGCGCTGTTTGCGCGTTATCCCGGCAACGGCCTTGGCGTGCTCAAGGATCGCAGCGCCGAGATCAAGACAATTGCCGACCTGAAGGGAAAGAAGATCGGCATATCGGCTCCCGGCAGCGGTTCTCATATTTTTATCGGCCGCATTTTTCAGAAGGCCGGCATCAAGATCGACGATGCGATATATATCGCAATCGGCAACGGACCGGCCGCGATCGCAGCCGCCCGCAAGGGTGGCGAACTCGATGCGGTGGTGCAGTTCGACCCGAATTTGACCGAATTGGACAGCAAAGGCGACATCAAGATCCTCGCTGATAGCCGCACCGGGGAAGGCACCAAGGAGGTCTATGGCGGCAATTATCTTGCCAATGGATTGTTCGCCAAAGCCGCATGGGTGAAAGCCAATCCAAACACCGTTCAAGCTTTGACCAATGCGATGGTGCGCGCGCAACAGTGGATGCGCAAGTCGTCGATCGACGAAATCATCGCGGCGGTTCCGCGCGATTACTATGAAAGCAATCCGCGAACATACCGCTTGTCGGTCGAGAAGAATCTGCCAAGTTTTCTTTGGGACGGGATCGGCACGCTTGAAGCGTCAAAAAACGTGCTGGAATCGATTTCGATCTTTGAGCCCGATCTGAAGAACGCGAAGATCGATCTGAGCAGAACGTTCACGAACGAATTCACCGAACGGGCGCTGAAAAAGTACCCGTGAGGCCGGTGCCCGACGTTTTGCTGCAGGCTGCGCGGCGCTGCGGCGAGCCGAGAGAGTTTTTATATTGACAGATCGAATACGAAGCTGTGAAATCTCAAAAAAAGATAAACCGATTAGGGAGATCGCTATGAAAACGAGGTTGCCATTCAAATTTGCTGCCGCTGCAACGGCGTTGCTGATTGTATCAGGTGCATCGGCTTTCGCTCAGCAGGGCAAGCCGGAAAAACCGAAAGTCACGATTTCAGTCGGCGGCATCACAAGCCAAGTGGACAAGCTCGCTTTTGCGGTGGCGATCCACAAGGGCTACTTCAAGGATGAGGGACTCGACACCGAAATCGTCGATGCCGGCAGCGGCACAAAAGCGCTGCAGACGGTCATCGGCGGCGCGGCCGATGTCGCGCAAGGCTCCTACGAACATACTGTTCGTGTTCAGCCGAAAGGCATCGACCTCGTCGCATTCTCTATTTTCGCCCGCTATGGCGGCAACGTGCTCGTGATTCCGAAGGCGAGCGCGGGAACGATCAAGTCTGTCAAAGACCTCAAGGGCAAGAAGGTCGGAATTTCCGGTCCCGGCAGTGCGACGCAGATTTTTTTCGGCCGCATTGTTGAACGCGCCGGAATGAAAGTCGACGATTTCTCCTATATCAGCGTCGGCAACGGTCCGGGCGCGGTGGCCGCGCTTCGCAGCGGCCAATTGGACGCTCTGGTCAATCTCGATCCCAACATTTCCGTAATGGAGGGATCTGGAGATATCGCTATCCTGGTCGATGGCCGTACGCCGGCGGGCATGAAGCAGGTTTACGGCGGCGATTACCTGGTCAACAGCCTTTACGCGCGTGCTGACTGGCTCAAGGCCAATCCGAACACGGCGCAAGCGCTGACCAACGCCATTGTGCGCGCCATGAACTTGATGGCCAAATCTTCGGTCGACGACATCGTCGCGATCATGCCGGCGGATTACAAGACCAATCTGGCTTCGTACAAACGGTCCGTCGAGGCAAACTACAAAAGCTTCGTCTGGGACGGGATGGGAAGCATCGACGCAGCCCAGCGCGTGTTCGAGACGATCGCTGCGTTCGAGCCCGAGATGAAGGGCGCGAAGGTCGATCTCGCAAAAACCTTCACGAACGACTTCACCAAGCGCGCGCATCAGAAATATCCCTGATGCGGGCGGCATGGGTACGATCCGTCAATATGTCACGTCCGTCGTTCTGGTTTCCAAATAGTGATTGTACCCATGCTGAGGAGTCCTGATTTGCAAATGCGTGCGCCTCAAACGCGAGCGTCTGTTGCTGCCGTCACGTTCGATTCGGTGACGTGCACGTTTGAGCCGCGCGACGAGAAATTGCCGCCTTACACCGCGATCCGCGACGTCACCTTGACCATTGGCGACGGCGAATTCGTATCGATCGTGGGACCGACGGGGTGCGGCAAATCCACGATCCTTAACATCGCCGCGGGCCTGCTTCAGCCGACGACCGGTCATGTTCAGGTTTTCGGCGAGCCGCTTGCGGGACTGAATCGCAGGGCCGGCTATCTGTTCCAGAGCGACGCCATCATGCCGTGGCGCAACGCGCTCGATAATGTGATTGCCGGACTGGAAATTCGCGGCATGCCCGACAAGGAAAAGAAGGATCTCGGCAGGCATTGGCTCGAACGCGTTGGACTGCGCGGAAAAGACAGCTTTTATCCGCATCAAATGTCTGGCGGCATGCGCAGGCGCGTCGCGCTTGCACAGGTCCTCATCGTCGATCCCAAGATCGTGCTGATGGACGAGCCGTTCAGTGCGCTCGACGTGCAGACACGCCAATTGATGGAAAACGAGTTGCTCGATCTGTGGCAGGCCGACAGGAAGTCCGTGATTTTCATCACGCACGATCTCGAGGAGGCTATTGCGATGTCGGACCGCGTGGTCGTTCTTTCGGCCGGCCCCGGCACGCATCCGATCGGAGAATATGTGATCGATCTGCCGCGCCCGCGCGACGTTTCGGAAATCCGCATGACGCAACGGTTCCTGGAGTTGAATTCCCAGATTTGGGAAGTGATGCGCGAAGAAGTCCTCAAAGGTTATCGGCGCAATGAGCAAAGTTGAATCTCTGGATGCGGCGGCGCTCGTTGCGCCGGCCAAGATAAAGGCAAAGTCTTCGCGGTTGCGGCGAAGGGTCAAACTTTATTTTACTCAGGCATCGCTGCTCG
>CAMDXM010000192.1 GCA_945878025.1 Pseudorhodoplanes sinuspersici
ATGCCGACAGCAAGCTGACCTGCCGGGTCGTTGGCGCCGGGCCGGAAGCCGCGAGCAAGCAGGGGCACCTTCACGCACCGGCGATCTCCGCGCAGACCGTGGGCGCGCGGGCCATCCATATGCAGATCGTCAGGATCCCGCCGGGCGGAAAAGCCAGGGCGCACAAGCACGAGAATCACGAAACGGCTTTGCATGTGCTGAGCGGCGAGGCCGGCATGTGGTACGGCGACACGCTCGAGCAGCATCTCGTGACGCGCACGGGAGACTTTCTCTACATCCCGGCCAACATGCCGCATCAGCCCTACAATCTGAGCGACACCGAAAGCTGCGTCGCGGTCATCGCCCGCACCGATCCCAACGATCCGGAGAGCCTCGTCTTGCTGCCGGAACTCGAAAAGGATCACGGCGCCTGAGCGCGTTCGATGCCTGGCGTTTTGTCCGGTCTGGAATTTCCATTCGCCGCGGGCAGGCCGGAGGGAAGGCCACGCGCGATGAATCAAGAATTCAGGCTGCGCGAAAACTGCTTTGCGCGGATTTTCCACGCGGCGGCAGGGCATCGAGATCGGGCGTATCTAAGGTTTGTTCATGGTGTCATACTGAACACGTCACTGGTTCCAAGTGTGCAATTTTGACCAGATGGGTCTTGCAGCTCGCGTTAGCCTGAATGTGCATTTTGTTGGGCAATCGCCGTTGGCGAATATTCTGGCGCGAGGCAGTTGGCCTGCGATTAATTCGAAGGAAATTCGCCGCTCGGTTCACGTAACCGCATAGGGAGCTTGTCTATGCAACGCATCATCAAGGCGAATATCGGCAGGTTCATGAAACTGCTGGAAACAGAAACGGACGCGACGAAACGCGCGATGGAAATCCGTCTTCTTGCAGAAGAGGAAGATAAGCTGAAGCAACTGGATGATCACGGGAAAAAAACAAAAGCCTTTTGAGTCAGCGGCGCTCGTTCCATTTGCGCCAATGCGTCGGTTGGACATCGACGCTCTTATTCGTCGCGGGGTCGACCCACCCAGCCCCGTTCTTTCGAACCGGAAACACGAGCGCGTGGGCGACGGACTTGTCCATCACGCAAACCTCAAGATCGGCGTCCGACGGCGCGATTGAAATTGGCAACCATTTCTCGGGCAGCGAATGAACTCGTGCCATGGCGATTAAATCAGATCGTAATCATCGGGACCGCATTGATCTGTATCAATGAGAACGGTGCTCGGTCGTGGTTTCTGATCCATGTGTTGTTTGAACGGCATTGTCCGGCGCGCGGGTTCGCCGCTGAGTACGATCAGAGAGAACAGCGCATTACGCTCGCTTCATCGGGATTCTGGGTGTGAGGGCAAGAATGTCTGCGAAATATGCGCTCGCCGTTTCGATCGTTGTGCTTGCGCACGGTTTCGCGCTCGCCGACGTTTCCAGCGAATGCAGCAGCAATGTCGAATCCGAATTTAAACTGCGCGCCTGCAGCGAGATCATCGACAGCCCGGCTTTCGGACCCAACGAGAAAGCCATCGCGTATCGAAATCGCGGCGATATTCGAACCAATGCGGGAGCGTTCGATTCGGCTATTTCCGATTACACCCGGTCGCTACAGTTAAATCCGGACTCCGCGAGCGCCTTCTCAGGCCGGGGCTTGGCGAAATCGTCGTCAGGCGACCTTCGCGGCGCCATCGCCGATTACAATGAAGCGATCCGCCTGTCCGCCGCATCGGCCGATCTCCATATCGAACGCGGCTATGTCCACCTCGCCGCGGGCAATGTGGATGCGTCCCTGGCCGATTTCACGAATGCGATACGTCTCAATCCGAACAGCGCCAGCGCATACAACAATCGCGGTCTCGCCTATCGCAAGAAGGGGGATACGGTGCGCGCCTATGACGACTACAGCGCTGCCATTGCGATCAATCCGGTCTACGCGCTTGCTTACGCAAACCGCGGATATCTCAACGGACAAAAGGGCCGCAAGACCCAGGCGGCTGCGGATCTCAGGCGGGCCATTCTGCTCGATCCGTCATTGACGGCAGCGAGCGAGGCGCTTGACCGGCTCGGAGCCGGCGGGGCGATCCGGCAGGAAAGCGAAAATCGCGTTCGCGCGGGAGGCGCGCTGGCGGGCGAATATTGCAGCGGATGTCACGCCATCGGCCCGGAGGGCGCAAGCCGAAACAGGAATGCCCCCGAATTCCGGAATATCGCCCGCAGACATCCGTTGCTGGCGCTGCGAGAGCCGATCACGCGCGGCGTTACGGCGCCGCATGAAGAAATGCCGCGAATTGCTTTGACCGACAGGCAGGTCGATTCAATCGTTGCCTATATCAACAATCTCGCGGGCCAAAAGAAGCAGCAATAAGCGAGAGTATGTGCGCGTGAATTTCCGGCCGGCCGAGTTGTAGGATCAATCGGAAAAATGGTGGGCGCTGTAGGGATTGAACCTGCGGCCTCTCCCGTGTGAAGGGAGGGTCATCGTGTTCCGGATTAATGACTTAAGAGGCGCGATAGCCGCTTTCCACGGATTTTCCACGGGGCGAGGCGCTTCCGGTTTTGACCCGGAGCGCCCGCTTGTCTAACTTGTTTTTCCACAGGACGTCATGAGCATGACGATCGAATCGGCGCCGAGACGCGATCCCAGGTTTCTTTGGTTGTTTCTGGGCAAAGTGATTTTGCTCATGGCGACGATTGTTGCCGTCTACGCATTGTATGCCTACCTCCACGCCTATCGGCTCGATTGGCTCGGCTGGTTCTATGTGAAGTTGCAGCCACTGACGAGCAGCCTGTATGGGCTGGTCGAGACCTATTTCCCGGATGATGTGAAGTACAAGATACGCGGTGCGATTACGGACGACCTCGGTCAGCGGTCGCTCTTCCTGCTTTTTCTCACGGCCAGTGTTGAGCTCGCGCTCTATAGCCTCTTTAAACTTTTAAAATTCGTGCTTGTTGGCTCGCGCCGATGACATGCCTGCACGTCTGTTTGAAATCTGGACTGTGTTCCGATTCAATTGAATCGGAACACGGCCCAGATTCCTTTTATTTGTCGTATTTTCCACGGCGAACCGGTTTCCACCCCGGATCACGTCCGGGGCAGGCTCTCGCCGGAAAATGTTCTGACGCCGGTCACGCAGAGTTGTAAGACGCCTTGAGCAAAGTGGAGGCAGGGATGATGGATGAGGCGATCAAACTTGTTCTGGGCAATCTGCCCGCAATCGTTTTCGTCGGCGCTTTCGTTATGGCGGCCGTTACCAAGAGCCCGGTCTATTTCCCGGCGCGGCTATTGCAGTGGCTCCTGCTGTCGATCGGCATCGCATACACGTGGGCCGGCTTCTTTCACATCTTTTTCCCGCATATGGCGGCATCGAGCATTGGCTGGCAGGTCAGTCCGTTCCAGTTTGAAATCGGCGTCGCCGATGCCTCAATCGGCATTGTCGCGCTTATTTCGTTCTGGCGCTCTCTGGATTTCAAAGGAGCGGTCGTCGGCTACATATCCTTGTTTTCCATCGGTGTCGCGATTGGGCATTTCCGGGAGGCAATTTTCGCTGGAAACACGTCAAAAGATAACTTCGGCCTGCTGCTGATCATCACATTGATTCATGCCGTGCTCCTGCCGGCGCTGTATGTGCTCGCGCGCAAGAAGGCTATTTGATTATTCGGCGCAGCGACCGGTAAGGCAAATCCGCGCCTTCAGAAGGACGGGCAAGATTTACAAAGGGAAGAATGGTGGGCGCTGTAGGGATTGAACCTACGACCTCTCCCGTGTGAAGGGAACGCTCTCCCGCTGAGCTAAGCGCCCGGATTGCTGGGCCGAGATTTACGGGCCCGCAGGAATGGGGTCAAGTTACGCCTTTGCGACGCCTTGCGGCGTCCGGTTTGGCCCGCGGCCGCAAGCTCGATCAGCGGACCTGTGTCGGCTGGTTCGGGGCCGGCGGCCAGGGCGACGCCGCTGTCGGTGCGGTCCCCGCCGGTTGCCGGGCTGGAGCCGGTTGCGCAGCCGGAGCGGGCGCTCCGTCAGCCGTCGGCGCGCCGGCGGCCGGTTTCGGCTTGCGCGGCGCCGGTTTGCGTTCAGGCGTCGCTTTCTCGAGTTCGGCGTAAACCGGGCTTGGCGAAAAGGTCGGAAGCTGCGGGCTCGTGGAGCCTTCGGAATCGGTGCGGGTGTCTGCCGGAGGGACCAGTTTCACCGGTACGGTCTGCGGCTTGAATCCCTTGAGCGCATAGGTCGCCATCAGGTCGGTCGCCGGCACCGCGAGCGCGCAGGGGGTTTTGCAGGTCTGTCCGGTCGAGGTCTTGACCTCGGCGCCGGCCGGTTCGGATTCGAACTGCAAGGTCGTCGTCGGCGTCGCGGACTTCAGCGCGTCCGATCCCGAAGCGCATCCCGCGACCGTGAAGCCGCATGCCAGAATGGCTAGAACCCTTCGCATGGCACATTGTCCCGTTGCTTTAAGCAGCTAGCCGGCCGCCCATGCCCCTCAAGAAACCATACGAGGGGCTCAAAGGCCGTGCAACCACAGTCAAAAAGTACAGTTAAAGCGGCTTTTTTCGGGCTTAGATCTTGTAAGCAGTGCGGAAGCCGCCCCAATGCTTGCCGAAAACGCGGACTGGCACGTCGATTTCGCGCATCACGACGGTCACCCCGCCGCCCATGTCGCGCGGATAATTCTGGATCAGATAGGGCCGCACGTTGCGGGCCGCCGACAATCCCGCGCGGTCGTCGAAAATCCGGCGGTTGCGGCAATTCGCGGTGTTCCAGGTCACGTCGCCGGGGCGCTGCGGCTGCGAATAGATCTTGTTGTGAACCGCGAGATAGGCGTTGCGGTCGACCGCGGCCGCGAAAAACATCCGCTTGTCGGAAGCGAGCAGGGGTTCCTGGATCGCCGGCAGCACTCGCTCGAGCGCGTCGAGAAAACGCGTGCGGAATTGCTGCGGATTGGTTCCCTCGATCGGGACATATTGGTTGTCGAACAGGTCCTCGCGCGTGAGCAATCCGTCCGAGACCGCCTTTTCGAAGGCTTGCGAGACGCGAGTCCCCGCTTGCGTGGCGCGGTCGATGAATTCCTTGTTCTCCTGCCGGATCGCGTCGAGCTTTGCATGCAGCAGCGACTGTTCCCTGACGCCGAGCGCGATACCCTGCAAATGCAAGCCGAGATGCGAACGATTGACGAGGCAAACCTGATTGTTGCCGATCGTCTCGATATGCGCGTCGAGCTTGCCGCCGATCGGAAAATTCTCAGCTCCGGTCGCGCGCACCAGTAGACCGCCCTCGGAGAGATCGACGGTCTGGCCGTGGATTTCGGTTCCGCCGTGGCGAAGCGTCACTTTCAGATCGCAGGGCAGGCGGTCGTGCCGGCGCCGGTCGCCGAATTCGGTCTGGCGCAGCAGCATGACGAAACGCGTGCGCAGCTTTTCGGCGGTGCTGGCCGCTTCCTTGCCGGAACGGTCGACGCTGTCGCTGTGCCCGGTCGCCTCTACGGCGATGCCCGCGATATCCTTGGCGCCGTCGGCGACATTGGCGATGAATTGCGAGGTTTCGGTAGCGGTGCGCGCCAGCTCGGTCGTGGCCGCCTGCTGCTGATCGACGGAGGCTGCGACCGACGTAAAGACCGGACGGATGGCCTCGATCGCCATCGCGACGTCGCCGAGCGCGTTGATCGATTGCGCGGAATTGTGCTGCAGCAACTCGATCTTGCGAGTGATCTCGTCGGTGGCTTTTTGGGTCTGCGAGGACAGCGCCTTGACCTCGTTGGCGACGACCGCGAAGCCGCGCCCGGCTTCGCCCGCGCGCGCAGCTTCGATCGTGGCGTTGAGGGCGAGCAGATTGGTCTGTTTGGCGATCGAGGCGATCAGATGAATGACCTGGCCGATTTCGCCGGACGAGGATTTGAGGCCGTCGATGCTCAGACTCGCCGCCTCAGCCGCCTTGGTCGCGCCGTCTGCGAGTTCGCTGGCCTCGCGGACCTGACGCAGGATTTCATCCGCCGAACTCGCGAATTCCTCGGTCGCGATGGCGAGCCGGGCCGCGTCGTCCTTCACGCCCGTGGTCTTGTCGGCGAGCGCTTCGCTTTGGCTGCGAATGGAAGACAGGGCCTGCGAGGATGACTGGATACCGGTGCGCACCGCGTCCGATGTGCGATGCACGTCCTTGATCATCGCGGACAGATCGGCTTCGAGCAGATCGATGGTCTCGCGGATGGCCGCTATTCGCCCGCGATATTCCGTCTCGGAATCGGTTTCGGAAAGGACGGGCTGAGGAACGCTCGCCGTGTCCGCGACTTCGGCCGCGGAATTGGCGTGGCGGTCGGAACGGGAGAAAAATCCGAGGCGCATGGGAATCCGGCTGGTGGATCGTTACCATTACTTGCCCCGGCTATGGTTAATCCGCTGTTAACGCCGCCGAATCTTCTTGCCGCGGCCTTATTTCCGCAGTCCGGCGATCGCGGCCGGGAGCGCGTCGAAATGGCTGATGACAAGGTCCGGATTGAGCCTTGCGACCGGAATCTCGGTGTAACCGAAGTCCACGGCGATGACCGGGATGCCGGCCGCGCGCGCGGTGTCGATATCGGTGGCCGAATCCCCGATCATGACGGCGTCCGCGATCGTGCCGCCGGCCCGTTCGATGGTCAGCTTCAATACTTCGGGGTCCGGCTTCTTCACACTGAAGGTGTCTTGCCCGCAGATGAAGGCGAAATGTTTCGTCAGATCGAGTGCATCGAGCAGGAGGCGGGACGGGCCCTCCAGTTTGTTGGTGCAGACCGCGAGTGTGAAGCCGCTCGCTGCCAGGCGATCCAGGGCCGGGACGAGTCCGGGAAATGGCTGCGAGGCATCCGCGATATGAGCAACATAATGTTCGATGAAGTCGTCGAACATGCGGTCGAGTTTCGCCGGGGTCACGCTGGCTTGCTGCGCTTTCAGCGCGCGCTCGATCATGAACCGCGCCCCGGCGCCGATCATGATTCTGGCTTCGTTGTAATGCACCGGCTCGAAGCCTTCCTGCGTCAGGATGACATTCAGGGTGTTGGCAAGATCGGGCGCGGTGTCGACCAGAGTGCCGTCGAGATCGAAGACGAGGATGGGAGTGGACAAGAGAGCGGACAAGGGAGTGAATATGGGAGTGGACATGGCCGGTTCTGGATTCCTCTATTGGTCGCGCAATCCTCCGGCGAACCGGCGGCCACTTCGCCGGATTGCGCTCTAACGCCCCGGATGCCCGCAGGCAAGGTTGAAGACGAGCCGAGGCTGGAACGGGGCCGGGCGGTGACGGCCTTGTGAGGGCAGGGGCTTGCTTTCCCACTCTAATACCGGGCAGAAGGGCGCCGGACCGGCAATGGCTATCGCGACCCCCTATCCCGCATGGATTTTGAAGCTCTCAAACGGCAGGCCGCCGCCCGCGCGCTCGAACGGGTGCGGCCCGGTATGCGGCTCGGCCTCGGGACCGGCTCGACGGCCCGGCATTTCGTGGACCTGCTGGGCGAAAAGGTCCGCGGCGGCCTCGATGTGACCGGTGTGCCGACCTCGGAAGCCACCCGTGCGCAGGCCGCAAGCTGCGGCATAACGCTTTCGACCCTCGAAGAAACCCCGGAGCTCGACCTGACCATCGATGGCGCGGACGAAATCGGCTCGGATTTGACCCTGATCAAGGGCGGCGGCGGCGCGTTGTTGCGCGAGAAGATCGTGGCCCGCGCCTCCGCCGGCATGATCGTGATCGCCGATGAATCGAAATGGGTGGGCATTCTCGGCCGTTTCCCGCTGCCGGTCGAGATC
Source organism: Pseudorhodoplanes sinuspersici (assembly GCA_945878025.1). Classification (GTDB taxonomy): domain Bacteria; phylum Pseudomonadota; class Alphaproteobacteria; order Rhizobiales; family Xanthobacteraceae; genus Pseudorhodoplanes; species Pseudorhodoplanes sinuspersici_B. Next base: position 7,744 of record CAMDXM010000192.1, read on the forward strand.
GTCCGCTTCGGCATGGCGGCCACCCGCCGGGCGGTCGAGGACGCGGCCGGCCTGCCCCGCAATTCGGACCGGCTCACCTTGCGCCGCGGCAAGGACGGCCATCCTTTCGTCACGGATGAAGGCCACTTCATTCTCGACGCCGCGCTTGAGCGCATCCCCGATCCGCAATCTCTTGGCGTCCGGCTTGCGTCGATTCCGGGCGTGGTCGAACACGGTCTTTTCATC
>CAMDXM010000193.1 GCA_945878025.1 Pseudorhodoplanes sinuspersici
GGTCGCCGACAACACCTTTGCGAGCCCCTATATCCAGCGGCCCATCGAGTTCGGTTTCGACATCGTGATGCATTCCACCACCAAATATCTCAACGGTCATTCCGACATGGTCGGCGGCGCGGCGGTGGTCGGCGACAACAAGGAATTGCGCGAGAGAATCGCGTTCCTGCACAACGCGGTCGGCGCGATCCAGGGGCCGTTCGATTCGTTCCTCGCCTTGCGCGGATTGAAAACGCTGGCGCTTCGCATGGAGCGGCATTCGTCGTCTGCGCTGAAAATCGCGCAATGGCTGGAGAGACATCCAAAGGTGAGCCGGGTGTTCTATCCCGGTCTCGAGAGCCATCCGCAGCATGCGCTGGCGAAAAGCCAGATGCGCGCATTCGGCGGCATGATCTCGGTGGAGCTCAAGACCGATCTCGCGGGCGCGCGCGCCTTTCTCGAACATTGCGAGGTGTTCGCTTTGGCCGAGAGCCTTGGCGGCGTCGAAAGCCTGATCGAACATCCCGGCATCATGACGCACGGCTCGGTGCCCGCCGACGTGCGGGCTATACTCGGCATCGGAGATTCGCTGGTGCGGCTTTCGGTCGGCATCGAGGATCCGGACGACCTGATCGCCGATCTCGATCAGGCCTTGAACGCGGTGAAATGAAATGGCGGACACTGAGCGCGACAATCCGGGCGTCATCGTTCTTCCGCCGGTCATTCCGCTCGCGGCCTTGTTGCTCGGGTTGCTGCTCGACCGGATCGTGCCCGGATATTTTCTGCACGTGTTTCTGACGCTCAGCGAGCGGATTGTCATCGGCGGCGTCCTTGTCGCCATCGGATTGGCGCTGATCGTCGCCGGCGGGCATTATTTTTCGATCGCGAAGACCAATATCCCGCCCTACAAGCCGGCTTTGCATCTCGTCACCGAAGGCCTTTACGCCTTCGTCCGCAATCCGATGTATGTCGGCTTCGGCTTCATCACGGCGGGCCTTGCCGTCGCCTTTGCTTCGGACTGGACGTTTGTCTTGATGTTGCCGGCCGCGATCGTGCTGCATCGCGGCGTGGTCCTGCGGGAAGAGCGCTATCTGGAAGCCAAATTCGGCGACGCCTATCGGCAATACAAGGCGCGCGTGCCCCGTTATGGCTGGCCGCCAAGGCTTTAGGCGGCCGGAACCTAACCAGAAAAATCCCAGTCGTTCCGGCTAACGTCCCTTCTCCGGGACAAGTACGCTGCCTAGAAAGGCGGCGGGACTGATAACAAGAAAATCCGGGGGAACGATCAATGCGCACTCAAGTCGGGATCGTGGGCGCGGGACCGGCGGGCCTGATGCTTTCGCATCTCCTGCATCTTGCGGGCATCGACAGCATCGTCATCGAGACGCGTAGCCGCCAATACTGCGAGGCGCGTGTGCGCGCCGGCCTGATCGAGCAATGGGTGATCAATCTCCTCAATGCGACTGGTGTCGGCGCGCGTATGCGCAAGGAAGCGCTGTTTCACGACGGCATCAAGCTCTCCTTCAATGACGAGCTGCATCACATCGATTTTCGCAAACTGGTCCGGCGCGGCGTCGCGATCTACGGCCAGCAGGAGATCGTCAAGGACCTGAACGCGCGGCGGCTTGCCGATGGCGGGCCGCTCCTGTTCGAAGCCGAGGCGGTGACGATCGAGGATATCGAAGGCACGCAACCGAAGATCCATTTCCGGCATCGCGGCGCATCGCAAATGATTGCGTGCGATTTCGTTGCCGGCTGCGACGGTTTCCACGGCATCAGCCGCCCCTCGATCGGCAAGGTGCTCACCGGCTTTGACCGCGAATATCCGTTCGGCTGGCTCGGCATCCTTGCGAATGCAAAGCCGGTCGATGACGAATTGATCTATGCCTATCACGAGCGCGGCTTTGCGCTGTTCTCGGTGCGCTCGGATCATGTCGTGCGCTATTATCTGCAATGCGCGCCGGATGAGGACGCCGGGAAATGGTCCGATGACCGGATCTGGAGCGAACTCGGCGCGCGCCTGCCGGAGAAGGCGAGGAAGCGGCTCAAGACCGGCAAGATCACGGAAAAAGGCGTCACCGCCATGCGCAGTTTCGTCTGCGAGCCGATGCAGCACGGGCGGCTGTTTCTTGCCGGCGACAGCGCGCATATCGTGCCGCCGACGGGCGCCAAGGGGATGAATCTCGCGTTCGCCGATGTCTGCGTGCTCTCGCAGGCCCTCACGCAATATTATAAATCGAAGCGCGAGACGCTGCTTAAATCCTATTCGGCGACCTGCCTGCGGCGCATCTGGCAGGGGCAGCGCTTCTCCTGGTGGATGACGCAGATGCTGCACCGCTTCAGCAGCGCGAACGATTTCGACATGCGCCGGCAATTGGCCGAGCTCGACTATGTCGCGAACTCGGAAGCGGCGTCAAAAGCGCTCGCGGAAAACTACAGCGGCTTGCCGATGGACCGGTTCCTGACGGAGCTTCGCAAAGCTGCGCCTAAACGTCCAGCAATTCGTCCTTGGCGAATTCGGCATTCTCTGAAATGAACGCAAAGCGCGCCTCCGGCTTGGTGCCCATCAACTGATCGACCGACTTCGCCGTCTTGGCCTTGTCCTTGTCGGCCAGCACGACGCGCAGAAGCGTGCGCTTCTTGCGGTCCATCGTGGTTTCTTTCAGCTGCATCGCCATCATCTCGCCGAGGCCCTTGAAGCGGCCGACATCGACCTTGGCGTTGGCGTGGAATTCCTTCTTGAGCAGGATATCTTTCTGCTTGTCGTCGCGCGCGTAAATCGTCTTGCCGCCATGCGTGAGCCGATAAAGCGGCGGCACCGCGATGAAGAGATGTCCGCCCTCAATCAGCTTCGGCATCTGCCGGTAGAAGAAGGTGATCAGGAGCGAGGCGATATGCGCGCCGTCGACATCCGCGTCGGTCATGATGATGACCTTCTCGTAGCGCAGATCCTGATCGCGGTAATGCGCGCCGGTCCCGGCGCCGAGCGCCTGGACGAGGTCGGCAAGCTGCTGGTTCTGCGCAAGCTTGTCCTTGCCGGCGCTCGCGACATTGAGGATTTTCCCGCGCAGAGGGAGCACGGCCTGCGAGGCGCGGTCGCGCGCCTGTTTGGCCGAGCCGCCGGCGCTGTCGCCCTCGACGATGAAGATCTCCGAACCTTTGGATCCGGAATTGGTGCAATCGGCGAGCTTGCCGGGCAGGCGCAGTTTGCGCACCGCGCTCTTGCGCGCGATGTCCTTTTCCTGACGGCGGCGCAGGCGCTCTTCCGCGCGCTCGATCACGAATTCAAGCAGCTTGTTGGCCTGCAGCGGATTGCCGGCGAGCCAATGGTCGAACGGATCGCGCACCGCCTGTTCGACAAGGCGCGCGGCCTCGGCGGTCGCGAGACGGTCCTTGGTCTGGCCCTGGAATTCCGGCTCGCGGATGAACACCGAGATCATGGCGGCGGCGATCGACATCACATCGTCGCTGGTGACGGCGCTCGCGCGTTTTTCCTGTCCCATGCGGTTCGCATGGTCGCGCAGGCCCTTGAACAACGCGGTGCGCAGTCCGGTTTCGTGCGTGCCGCCGTCATGCGTCGGGATCGTGTTGCAATAGGATGAGATGGTCGGATCGGCGTCGGCCATGAAGGCGACCGCCCATTCCGCCGAGCCGTGCCCGCCTTTTTTTTCGGTGCGGCCGGAGAAAATGTCGGGATGCACGAGCGTGACTTTCTCGAGACCCGCGGCGAGATAATCCTTCAGGCCGCCGGGGAAGTGCAAGGTTGCGCTCGCGGGAACGCCCTCGACGCCTTTGAGCATCTCCTTCGGACACGACCAGCGGATTTCGACGCCGCCGAACAGATACGCTTTCGCGCGCGTCATGCGGAACAGGCGCGCGGGATCGAATTTCGCGTCTTCGCCGAAAATCTGCGCGTCCGGCTTGAAGCGCACCGTGGTGCCGCGCTTGTTCGGCGCGCGGCCGAGCTTCTCGAGGCCGCCCTTCGGCTTGCCGCGCTGGAACGTCATCTTGTAAAGCTGCTGCCCGCGCGCGACCTCGACTTCGAGCTTTTCCGACAGCGCGTTCACCACCGAGACGCCGACGCCGTGCAGGCCGCCCGAGGTCTCGTAGACATTGGAATCGAATTTGCCGCCCGCGTGCAAGGTGCACATGATGACTTCGAGCGCGGACTTCTTCGGAAATTTCGGATGCGGATCGACCGGGATGCCGCGTCCATTGTCCGATACGGACAGATATCCGTCTTTGCCGACCTCGACCCCGATGAAGGTCGCGTGACCGGCCAGCGCCTCGTCCATCGCGTTGTCGATCACTTCGGCGAACAGATGATGCAGCGCCTTCTCGTCGGTGCCGCCGATATACATGCCGGGCCGCCGTCGCACCGGCTCCAGTCCCTCCAGCACCTCGATGTCGTGCGCGGTATAGCCGCGGTCGCCGCCGGAGCGCGCGGGCTTGCCTTTCGCGGATTTGCCGCCAGTCCCGCCATTGAGGCCGGAGAAAAGGTCGCGGGCCTCCGCCAGCTTTTTGCCGGAGGCGGGCGCTTTTCTGGCGGTCTTTTTCGCCGGCTTCGACGACTTCCTGGTTTTCTTGGCCATGAGATGTGCGGACTGATTCGAATCAGGGATGCCGGACTATGCCACGCTTGTGCGCGACGCGGCGACAGGATGAACAAGGCGGCCGGCGGGCGCATTATGGCGCCCGCTCAGTGGCATAAATGGTCCGAAAAGCGGCTAGCGCAAGCGTGTGCAACAGGCTAGATCGGTGGCCCCGCCGGATCCGATCCTTCGATGTTTGAACATTATTCCCAATTGGTGATCGATTTTGTGCGCCTCCATCATATATGGGCGGCGCCGATCGTGTTCGCACTCGCGTTTGGGGAGTCGCTGGCTTTCATATCGCTTCTCATTCCGGCCTGGGCGGCTTTGGTCGGCATCGGTGCGCTGATCGGCGCCAGCGGAATTCCGTTCTGGACGGTCTGGGTCGCGGGCGCGCTCGGGGCGGCGTTCGGCGACTGGCTGTCCTATTGGTTCGGCTACACATTCAAGGAACGCATCGCGCATATCTGGCCGCTCTCCAGACATCCCGATCTCTTGCCGCGCGGACACGCCTTCATGGAGAAATGGGGCGTGCCCGGAATTTTCATCGGGCGCTTCTTCGGACCGTTGCGCGCGTCGGTTCCGCTGATCGCGGGCATCGTGGAAATGCCGTACTGGATGTTCCAGTTCGCCAATTTCACATCCGCCTTTGTGTGGGCCTTTGTGCTGCTATTCTTCGGCGATTTCGGGTTCAATATTTTCAAGATGTTCTGATCGCCAACAGCTTTTCGCGCCGCACCATTTTTCCGCAATAATGGAATTAATCCCCGCCTGCGGTGTTTAGTCTGCAACGTTTCCGGGCCGATGGCATTTGGTCTGGGTGCGCGTGGCGGAGCGATCTGTCGTATCGCCGTCACCGGGGGCCGCCAGAAGCCCAAGAACCAACAAGAGTCAAAATTTCGGCAGACGCCTTTTAGGGAGAACAATCATGTCCGAACTCACACGCCGCAATATCGTCGCTGGCGTGGCCGCCGGTGCGGCCGCAACCGCCTTGTCTCCATTCGCCACCGCCATCCCAGCTCGCGCAGCGGCGCCGGCCGCGGGCAAACAGACCGCCGGCTGGTATCGCTACAAGCTTGGCGACTACGAAATCACCGTCGTCACCGACGGCGTCAACAAGATTGCCAAGCTGCCGGATAATTTCGTCGTCAACGCTCCGAAGGAACAGGTCGACGCGGCGTTGAAGGCCGCGTTTCTGCCGGCAGGCGCTCTCGACATTCCATATTCCCCCGTCGTCATCAACACCGGATCAAAACTCATCGTGATGGATACCGGCACGGGTCAGGCAAATTTCGCAAACAGCAAAGGCGTGGCGGGACAATTTCACTCCAATCTCGCCGCCGCGGGTATCGACGCCAAGGCCGTGGATATGGTCATCATCTCGCACTACCACCAGGACCATATCAACGGCCTCGTGATGGCGGACGGATCGCTCGGCTTCCCCAATGCCGAAATCCTCGTGCCGGCGGCTGAACACAAATACTGGTTGGATGACGGCGAGATGAGCCGCGCGCCGGCCGGCCGCATGGAAGGTCTGTTCAAGAATAACCGCCGCGTTTTCTCAGGTGACGTTGCCAAGCGTGTCAAGACCTACGAGGCCGGCAAGGAAATCGCGCCCGGCATCACCTCGGTTGCGAGCCCCGGACATACGCCCGGCCACACCTCCTATGTCGTTTCTTCCGGCAGCAAGACGCTGTTCGTGCAGGCCGACGTCACCAATGTGCCGTTCCTGTTCGTGCGCAATCCCGGCTGGCATGCGTTCTTCGACCAGGACGCCAAGCTCGCCGAGGAAACCCGCCGCAAGATCTACGACATGCTGGCCACCGACAAGACGATGGTGCAGGGCTTCCATTATCCGTTCCCGGCGGTCGCCTTTGTCGAGAAATCGGGCGCCGGCTATCGGGAAGTCATGGTGCCGTGGAACCCGACGATCTGACGGCCTAATGGCATTGCGAGGGAGTTTCCCTCGCCGTCGCGGCGGTCGGGAGGACTTCTGAAGCATCACGCTCATGCAGAAGGGCGCCGCTCAAATGGAGCGGCGCCCTTTTTTCTATTCTTGCACGGCCGGATTCTTCGGTCGCGCGAAAGCGTGCGTCAGACGCCGACCGGCACGAAGGCGTAGCCTTTGCCGTCCTTCTTGATCGTGCCGGCGCCCGGCAGGCCGAAGTGATAGCCGGTGATCATCGCTTTGTCGGCGACCACGCGGTCATAGATCTTGTGCCGGTAGGTCTGCGCCACGTTGGCGTCCTGATCGAAGGCCGCCTGCCAATCCGGGTTCGTCACAAAGAGCGCGGGAATGTTGCTGACATCGCCGAGCACCATCAGCTGCTTGCCTCCGGAGGAGATAAGATAGCTCGTGTGGCCCGGCGTATGGCCATAGCTGGCGACCGCCCGCACACCCGGCACCGCGTCCTTGCCGTCTGCGACCTGCTTGATATTTTTCCAGGTCGGGAAGGTGGCCTGGATGCGCTTGGCGAGACCGTGGCGCGGCTCCGCGAGCGTCGCGAACACGCCCGGATCGGTCCAGTACTTATACTCGGCCGCCGGCATCACGATCTCGATATTCGGGAATGTCTGCGCGTTGGTCTCTTTCGCCATCAGGCCGAAAATGTGGTCGGCATGGAAATGCGTGACGACGATGGTGCTGATTTTCGCCGGGTCGATGCCGGCGGCTTTGAGCATTTCCTTTTTCACGATCAGACCGGCGGTCGGCGCTCCCTGCGCGCCGGTGCCGGAATCGAACATGATATATTTGTCCTTCATCTTGATCACGGTGACCGTGAAGGGGATTGGCACGTTGGCGTCCGGGAGTCCGGCCGCCTTGAGCGCGGCCTTGGTCTGATCGACGGAGACGCCCTTGATGAATTTCTCGTCGTGCGGCTTCTCCCAGATCCCGTCGTAAAGCTGGGTGACCTCGATGTCGCCGACCTTGAACTTGACGAAGCCCTTGTCGAGCAGCGGCTGATTGGGCTGCTGCGCAAAGGCGGGCGTTATGAATTCCAGCGGTCCGTCGAGACCGAATACCGTACCGGCCGCCGCCGCCGAGATGACGAATCCGCGACGTGAAATGCTCTGCATGGCGTCACTCCCTCAGTCGTTTTTACGGTAATTTTGAATTCCATATTATCAGGTTAGCCATTCGGATTCCCTGTGACAATCATCGATCCGGCAACGCGCGACATTGTGACCGCGCCGGCGGGCGGATTACGGCGCGCCTCCTCGCTTTTTTGAGGTTCGCACACGGAATCTCGCGCATGGAATAAGACTCATGCAATGGTGTTAGTGTCGGCGCCACTCAGCGATATCCGGAGAAATCATGCGATCGAAACGCGCGGCGATGTTGATTGCTGTCATTGCAACATTTGCC
>CAMDXM010000194.1 GCA_945878025.1 Pseudorhodoplanes sinuspersici
TTGGTGAACGACTCGAAATCGGTCGGCGCGGAGGCGGACGCTCCGCGCGCCATCCACCCCGCGACTCCGCCGACCAGAAACGCCATGACGGCGGCGGCCGCGGCGGCCGCCGCGATCGAGCGCCAGCCGCGCCGGCCATTGCGGATCACGTTGTCGAGTGCGAGCCGCTGCGGCACGGGCTCCTTTGCGACCGAGCCATAGCGCGCGCGGATGGCGTCGGCCTGCGCGCGCCAGGCCGCGACAAGACTGGCGTCCTCCGGATGCGTCGCGAGCCAGGCATTGACGGCGTCCTGCCGGTCGGCCGGCAATTCGCCGTCGACCAAGGCATGCAATTCGTCCTGCGTGACGGGGGTGTCGTCCACGGTCATCGTTTCACCTTCTCATTTCACGCGGCGGAGCGCCGGGCGCTCGCCGTCGAGATATGCCTTGATCTGCGCGCGGGCGCGGGCGAGCCGCGACATCACGGTCCCGATCGGGACCGCCTGCACTTCGGCGACCTCCCGGTACGAAAGCCCTTCCAGCACCACCAGCAACAAGGCGTGACGCTGATCCTCGACCAGCATGGCCAGCGCGCGCTCGATGTCGCGCTGTCCGGATTCCGGCCCCGAAAAGTCCGCCGCGTCGTCGTCCTCGAGCGATTTGGCGATCGGACGCCGCGCCAGCGAACGCAGACGATTGCGGTTGAGATTGGTCAGGATCGTGAACAGCCAGGAGCGGATCTCGCCGCCATGAAACAGGTGCTCGGAGCGCAAAGCGCGCACCAGCGTGTCCTGGACGAGGTCGTCCGCGGTTTCCGCATTGCGGGTGAGCGCCCGGGCATAGCGGCGCAATGCCGGAATCGCCCCCTCGACGCCTTGACGAAAGTTGCTCACGGCTTCTCCCGACTCGTGACTGCGCTGATACAGGATTGACAGGATAACACTGCCGGTGTGGCCGGTATTCCGCAAATGAGATGTTTCAGGCAGGAAAACCCGCCTTCTTGAAGCCCCAAAAACCCTATGCCACAAGAGTCCTGCGCCGCTTTGGCGCAACGGAGAGTTGCGGATGGCTGACGGGGCGGATCTGATGCGCGGCAAGCGCGGCCTCATCATGGGGGTGGCCAATAACCGGTCGATCGCCTGGGGAATCGCCCGGGCCTGCCGGGACCACGGCGCCGATCTCGCCTTCACCTACCAGGGCGACGCCCTGAAGAAGCGCGTGGAACCGCTGGCGGAGGAAGTGGACGGCATCGTTGTCGGCCATTGCGACGTGACCGAGCCCGCGACCATCGACGCCGTGTTCGACAGCGTCAAGAATGCCTGGGGCAGCCTCGACTTCGTCGTGCACGCCATCGCCTTTTCCGACAAGGACGAGCTCGACGGCCGCTATGTCGACACCAGCGCGGACAATTTCTCCAAAACCATGCTGATCTCCTGCTATTCGTTCACCGCGATCGCGCAACGCGCCGAAAAGCTGATGAACAACGGCGGCTCGCTGCTCACGCTCACCTATTACGGCGCCGAGAAGTGGATGCCGCATTACAACGTGATGGGGCTCGCCAAGGCCGCGCTCGAATGTTCGGTGCGCTATCTCGCCGCCGATCTCGGCGCAAAGAATATCCGGGTGAACGCGATCTCGGCCGGACCGATCAAGACGCTCGCCGCCGCCGGCATCGGCGACTTCCGCTATATCCTGAAGTGGAACGAATACAACACCCCGATGCGCCGCAATGTGACGCTCGACGATGTCGGCTCCTCGGCGGTTTTTTTCCTGTCCGATCTCGCGAGCGGCGTCACCGGCGAAATCCTGCATGTCGATGCCGGCTATCATGTCGTCGGCATCAAGCATCCCGACGCGCCGGATCTGAAGGTCGGGGAATACTAAACTCAGTTCAAACCACAACCGTCATGCCCGGCCTTGTGCCGGGCATCCACGTCTTTCTTGTTATCTCTCAGTAAGACGTGGATGGCCGGGACAAGCCCGGCCATGACGATCGATAGGCCTTGCCGCTACGCCGGACCAATCCACGCCACCACGACCAGATGCGTCGAGACGCAGAACCGGATGTCGAGCGTGCGTCTCGTTCTTGTGCGCGCTGTTTGCCCCGCCAGATCGACCTCGATGTCCTGATAATCGAGAAATTTCCCGTCGAGCGGATGCACGGCTTTGTAGACGGATTCCTTGACCGCGAACAGGAGACGCCCGTGATAGGGGTCGTCCGCGATCTGACTGCGCTCCCGCGCAGTCGTCACAAGTTCGAACATATCCTCCGGCAGCATCGTTGCCGGTTCGATGTCGATGCCGACAGCCTCGACGTCGCGGCGCAGGCCAGCTGCAGCCACGGCGACGACACTGTCATGCGCGAAAGAGCCAGTGACGCCCTCCGGCCAAAGCGGCGCGCCGGACACGCGCTTCGGGATCGCCGCTTCCGGCACGCCAAGCCGTTTGAGAAGCGCGCGTCCGACAATGCGCGCGGCCCCGCTCGCGCGCCGCTTCTCCGGCGCCGGCGAGATCGTGGACGCTTCGATCGGCAGCAACGCGGATTCATCGCTGGGCTGGATGACGCGATGCTCGATCAGGATTCCGGACAGCGCCAGCGCGTCGAGCGCCTTCGCCAGCGCCGGATCGGCCGCCGCGCTCACAGCACGAGCTCGGCGGAGAGCTCGTAATCGTCCTTGCCGCTGTCGCGTTCGACGAATCCGAAACTGGCATAAAATTGTTTCGCCCGCGCGTTGTTGCGCACATAGGAGATCGAGATTTTCCTGATGCCCGGAATGTCCCGGATCTCCGCGATCGCCTGCGTCAGCGCCTCGCGCCCATAGCCTTTGCCCTGATGCGCCATGTCGATCATGAAGCGGTAGATCGACGCCTCCTGCACCTCGTCGCCGATATCCGGCAGGTCGTACATCAGGAAGCCGACGACCTGATCGCCGGCGCAGATGGCGCGAGGATTGGCGTCGGGATCGAATTTCGACTGCGCGATCGACCAGACATTGCTGGCGAGGAGCTGCTTCTGGTCGTCGGCGAGCTTGAGCTTGGCCACCGCGCGCCATTTCTGCGCGGTCACATCCTCTAGCCTGACGTCCTTCGACATGACGCCATCCACAGCCGGCGATCCGGGAATTCCGGCGGGAGTTTATTCCGCGGCGATACGCGGCACAAACGGCTCCTGCCAGGCGGCATTGTCGTCCGCCTGCGCGCCGCTTGCGTCTTGCGCCACGCCGCCGCGCACCATTTTGGCCGGGTTGCCGCGCCAGCCGGTATGGGAATCGAGGATTTCGCCCTTCATCAGGAACGAATCCGCGTCGAGCACGACATGGTCGCCCATGGTCACGCCGTAATGCACGAAAGCACCGGGGCCGACCGAGCAGCCGTTGCCGAGGCGGACATAGTCGGACTTGAACACGCCTTCTTCCAGTGAATGCGCCTGCAACACGGCGCCTTCGTTGATATTGGCGTAATCGCCCACTTCCGTGAGCGTGCGCTCGGTGATCGAGCGGCCGCAATCGAACACCTTGCGGCCGATCTTCATGCCCATGGCGCGGAACATCATGGTGCGGAACGGCGTGCCGGAAAACAGGCTCGTGATCGGCGATTCCGAGAGCTTCCAGTGACGCTCATGCGTCCAGAAGTAATGGTCGTAGATCGAGGTGATTTTCGGCTCAAGGCGCTTGAAGCCAAGCGTTGCGCGTTCGAGCAGCACGAAGAAGGCGATCGAGGCGGCGGTGATGGCGGCGGTGGCTACGAACAGCGCGAACACGCCGTAGCTGTCATAATACGCGAGCGCGGCGCACCACAGCACGACGCCTGCGAAGAACGCCATGAAGCGGCTCGCAAGGAACAGGAGCGCCGTCACCGTGTTGTAGACGTTTTTCTGACGCAGACGGATGCGGCGGGTCTCTTCGCTGAACGAGGCGTTGAGATCGCGGTCGCGGTCCACCATGCGCGGGATTTCGAATGAGGGCGAGCCGAGCAGGCCGACATTCTCGCGCACCGGGCCGTCGATCGGGATCATGGTCTTGGTGCCGAGCAGGCAATTGACGCCGGTGCGGCCATTCGGCGGATAGAAGATGTCGTTGCCGAGATAATTGTTGTCGCCGATCTTCGATTCCAGAAGCTGGAACGACGTCGCCGACGCGTGCATGTTGATCATCGACAGACCGTCGGACACCATCGTGCCTGAGCCGATATTGCACAGGAACGGATTATCGTGGCGCTGGTTGGTGCCCATGTTCGAGCCGGTCTGGTCGACCTTGTTCAGGTTCCAGCCGACATAGCGCATGTGGTTGACGATGAAGGATGAGTCGCCGAACAGCACGCAGAAGAATTCCGAGTTGCTGACGCGCAGGATGATGCTCTGCAGCAGATGATGGACGCCGAAGGCCGGATAGGTGACGCCGGGCTTGAGGAACAGCATGCAGAAACGCGGCACGGCATAGACCGCGGCCAGCGCCACCAGCATCGAACCGAAGAACCACGCGGCTGAAACGCCGAGCAGCGACAGCGTCGAAACACCGGTCGAGATGCCAACGCCGGTCGCGGTCGAATATTGCTCCCAGCCATGGACGGCGAGGATCGGCGCGGGCACGGCGACCAGGACCAGGGCGGCGAGTTCGAGCGACGTGAAGAAGGCGCTGCGCAACACGCCGCATTCCATGCTCTCAATCGGGCAGTAATCGGAGGTCGTCTCGATCGCGGGCGAGCCGTGATAGCGCTTGCCGTCCGGCACGCGCTGGCCGCTTTGCAAGGATGAGGCGTGCCCGAGCTGGGTGTTGTCGCCCATCGCGGTGTCGATATCGATCACGCTGGCTTCGCCGACAAAGGCGTTCGAGCCGATCTCGACCGGGCCGATATGGATGAAGTTCGACTGCGCGCGATAGCCCAGAACGATGGTGTCCTTGCGCAGGATCGTGTTGTCGCCGATCGTGAACATGTCGGCGCAAACCGGGCCGTAGCGGCAAGAGATCGTGACGTTGCGGCCGATCTTCGCGCCCATCAGGCGCAGATATGCGCTGTAGATCGGCGTGCCGGTGAAGGCCATGACCGGCGTCGAGCGCATCATGGTCTTGACCACCCAGAAGCGGAAATAAGCGAGGCTCCAGATCGGGATCGATTGCGCCTTGAAGCGGCCGATCAGAACCCACTTCGCGATAATGGAAATGGCGGTCAGCGCCACGAAGGAGCCGGCCGCGAACGCGACGCTGCGCGCATAAAGCTCGAGCGCGCTGCCGGCCGCGATCGCCCATTCGTAGCCGGTGTCGAGCACCCACAGTCCGAACAGCGCGTAAGCCGCGTAGAAGGCAAGCTGCAGCGCGCCGCAGGTGTAATAGGCGAGATCCGACGGAACGTGGAACGCTTCCGGTTTCGACGCGATAAATCCCTCGATCGCCGCGTGATCGAGGTGATCCGCGAGCGTCGCGACCGTCGGGTTCATGTAGATGTCGCGCATCGAGACATTCGACATGCCCGGATTCTGGCGGATCTTCGCGCAGAAACGCGCCATCAGAAGCGAGTTGGCGCCGAGGTCCTCGAAGAAATGCTGCTGCGTCGACGCCTGGTCGAGCTTGAGAATGTCACAGAGCGTTGCGACCAGGAGGCGCTCGCTGTCGGTTTTCGCGGCGACGATGGTGCAGGCGGCCGAGAAGCGCGGTGACGCCGGCTTCGGCAGCTTCTTGTGGTCGGCCTTGTTGGAGAGCGTCATCGGGATGACGGCAAGCTCTTCGAGATAGGCCGGCACCATGTAGGCGGGCAGGCGGCTGCGCAAAGCCTTGGCGATCTCGTCGCGCGGCAATTCGGGCGCGCCTTGCTTGAACGCGTAATAGGCCACGATCTCGACCTGGCCTTCTTCCGGCTCGAAGGTCGTGACGGCGGCCTGCGCGATCTGCGGCTGTTCCAGAAGAACGGCCTCGATCTCGTTGAGCTCGATGCGATAGCCGCGGATCTTCACCTGGGTGTCGATGCGGCCGCGATACTCGATCTCGCCGTCCTCGTTGATGCGGCCGAGATCGCCGGTGCGATAGATGCGTCCCGAGACATTGCCGGGAATGCCGACGAAGTCGCGGATGAATTTCGTCTGGGTGAGTTCGTCCCGGTTCACATAGCCGGCGGCGAGCCCGATGCCCGCGATGCCGATTTCACCGAGTTCGCCGGCCGCGGCGGTTTCGTCCTTTTCCGCGTCGAGGATAACAATGGAATAGGTCGGCAGCGGCACGCCGATGGTGACCGGCTTGTCCGGCGTCAACTCGGTCAGCGTCGCTGTGACGGTGGCCTCGGTCGGGCCATAGGAATTGAGGATCGTGCGGCCGCGGCGCGCCCAGCGCATGACGAGATTTTGCGGGCAGGCTTCGCCGCCGACCAGCAGAATGCGAAGGAGCGGCAGATCCTGTTCGATCGTCGCAAGCAAGGTCGGGCAGCAGGCCATGACCGTGACACAGCGTTCGCTGAGAAATTCCGCGAGTTCCTCGCCGACGAGATTGCCGCCCTGGCGGCCGGGAACGAGGGTCGCGCCGGCCATCAGCGGCACCCAGATCTCTTCGACCGAGAAGTCGAAGGCGATGGTCATGCCCTGATAGACGCGATCGCGAGGCCGATAGCCGTAAAGTTCGGCGGCGACGCGAACGAAATTGCAGATGCTCGGATGCTCGATGGCAACGCCCTTCGGATTGCCGGTCGTGCCGGAGGTGTAGATGATGTAGCAAAGCTGGTCGGCGGGCGCTGCGACCTCGCTATCGGACAGCCGCGTACCGGGCCGCGCGGCGATCGTGTGTTTTGCGCTGTCGAGCAGGACTGCGCGCACATCGAACGCGTCCAGCGTCTCCGCGAAGGCGGACATCGACACGATGGTCTTGATGTTGGCGTCGCCCAGGATGAAGCGGATGCGCTCGGCGGGGAAACCCGGATCGAGCGGCACGTAAGCCGCGTTCACCTTCAGCACGGCGAGCAGCGCCACATAAGTTTCGGCGGTCTTGTCGAACAGCAATCCGACGCGGTCGCCGGAGGCGACGCCTTGCGCGATCAGATGGCGCGCGACCTGATTGGCGCGGCGATTGAGTTCGTCATAGGTCAGCGTAATGCCGTCGGTGAAGATCGCGTCGTTGTCGCCGAAGCGAAGACACACCTGTTCGAAAGCGTGATTGAGCCGCTCGCCTTCCTTCCAGCGCAAAGCGGTGTCGCGGGACAACAGGACCGGCGAATGCAGCGGCGGCTGTTCGAATTGATCGAGCGCAACGGTGATGTCGCCGGCGTCGTGCAGCCGGACCTGCTGGCGCAGATGCACGACGGTGTCGCCCGCTTGGTGCGGGGATCCAGATCTTCCGATTTCGCGTGTGTGGATGGTCACTGCTGAAAATCCCGATGACTTCGACTGAACAGACCGCGCCGAGAACCATTCCGGCGTTCAGATACGTAGCTTCTGAAACCGTTGCGTACAACACCGAAAACGAAAAAAGTGTAATTATTACAATAGCTTAACAGCCATTCAGGTTTTAATTAATCGCTGTTCAGCGCGATGAATGCTCATTCAGCGCATGCCGGATTCCGGAGCGATTTCGTGTTGCGGCAGCGAGAGAAGATGAAACGAATTTCTGCGATGCAGCACGCGGCGCAGCGGCGGACCGGTTCCGGATTCGTCGCGGAACTGTCACACGCCGGAAAAGCGGACGCATTTGACCCCACGGGGAGCGCGGGCTACCAAACCGGGAACCTGAGCAAATCCGATGTCTTTCAACACCTTCGGCCTTCTGTTCCGTGTCACGACCTTTGGCGAGAGCCACGGGCCGGCGATCGGCTGCGTGGTCGACGGCTGCCCGCCGCGCATTTCGCTCACCGCCGCCGACATCCAGCGCGATCTCGACCGGAGGAGACCCGGCCAATCGCGCTTCACCACGCAGCGGCAGGAACCCGACATCGTCCGCATTCTCTCCGGCGTGTTCGCCGACGAGGTGAGCG
>CAMDXM010000195.1 GCA_945878025.1 Pseudorhodoplanes sinuspersici
CAGCTTCGCTGCTCGCCACCCTCTCCCCGCAAGCGGGGAGAGGGAAAGAAGGGGGCAACTGACATGCCGCTCGCCGAAACGCTGTCCTGGCCTTTCTTCGACGACGGTCACCGGCGTTTCGCTGCGGAAATATCGCGCTGGGCGGAAACGTCGCTGCATGCGCTGCGGCATGACGATGTCGACGCCGCCTGCCGCGCGCGCGTGAAGGCGCTGGGCGAAGCCGGATTTCTCAAGGCGGTGGTGCCGGCGGAGTTCGGCGGATCGCATCCGCAACTCGACGTGCGCACGCTGTGCCTCGCGCGCGAAATCCTTGCCTTCCATGACGGGCTCGCCGATTTCGCTTTCGCCATGCAAGGCCTCGGCACCGGCTCGATCTCGCTTTACGGCTCGCCTGAAATCAAGCGCCGCTACCTGCCGCCCGTGCGCGAGGGCAAGGCCATCGCGGCTTTCGCGCTGTCGGAACCGGAAGCCGGCTCCGATGTCGCAGCCCTTGCGATGACCGCAAAGCCCGACGGCAATACGCATGTGCGATTGAACGGCGCGAAGACCTGGATCTCCAATGGCGGCATCGCCAATCACTACGTCGTCTTTGCGCGTAGCGGCGAAGCGCCGGGCGCGAAAGGCTTGTCGGCCTTCGTCGTCGATGCCGACGCGCAGGGATTGTCGGTGACCGAGCGTATTGAGGTGATCGCGCCGCATCCGCTCGCAACGTTGAAGTTCGACGACGTGCGCGTGCCGGTGTCCGCGCGGCTCGGCGCGCCGGGCGAAGGCTTCAAGGTCGCGATGGCGACGCTCGACATTTTCCGCTCGACCGTCGGCGCCGCCGCGCTTGGCTTCGCGCGGCGCGCTTTGCATGAAATGACCGGACGCGCCGCGACCCGCAACCTGTTCGGTGCGCCGCTCGGCGACCTGCAGCTCTCGCAGGCCGCGATCGCCGACAGCGCGACCGACACCGACGCGTCGGCCTTGCTGGTCTATCGCGCCGCATGGACCAAGGACAAAGGCGGCGGCCGCGTCACCAGCGAAGCCGCCATGGCGAAAATGTTCGCGACCGAATCCGCCCAGCGCGTGATCGACCGCGCGGTGCAGATGTTCGGCGGGCAGGGCGTGCGCAAAGGCGTGAAGGTCGAGGAGCTTTATCGCGAAATCCGCGCACTGCGCATCTATGAAGGCGCAACCGAAGTGCAGAAAATCGTGATCGCCCGCGAGGCGCTTAAAAATCGCGCGCAGAATCTGCGCGCGGCGGCGGAATGAGTGTTGCGATGATCCGCTCCGCGCATATCGACAGCTTCACGCGGGACAATCTCCCGCCGCGCAACCAATGGCCGGAATTTCTGTTCGCGGGGCTCGATTATCCCGAACGGCTCAATTGCGTCGGCGAATTGCTGGATCGCCGGGTTGAGAGAGGCGAGGGGGACCGTCCCTGCCTGATCTCGCCCGCGGAAACGCTCACCTATGCGCAGCTTGCCGAGCGCGTGAACCGCATCGCCAATGTGCTGACGCGCGACTTCGGTCTCAAGCCCGGCAATCGCGTGCTGCTGCGCGGTCCGAACAACCCGACGATGGTGGCGTCGATCCTCGCGGTGATGAAGGCGGGCGGAGTCGTGGTCGCGACCATGCCGCTCCTGCGCGCCAAGGAATTGTCCTACGCCGTCGGCAAAGCGAAGATCGCGCTCGCGCTTTGCGACGTGCGCCTCGCCGATGAGATGGAAAAGACCAGACCGCTTGCGCCCGCTTTGAAACAGATCGTGTATTGGGGCGACAAGTCTCAAGGTTCGCTCGAGAGCCTGATGATGCGGTCGGGCTACGAAAACTTCACCGCTTGCGATACCGCGAATGACGATGTCTGCCTGATCGGCTTTACGTCCGGCACCACAGGCGAGCCGAAAGGCACCATGCATTTCCATCGCGACATGCTGGCGACCTGCGACAGCTACGGCCGGCATGTGTTGCGCGCTGCGGCGGATGATCGCTTCATCGGATCGCCGCCGCTTGCCTTTACGTTTGGGCTCGGCGGCCTCGTGCTGTTTCCGCTGCGGGTCGGTGCGTCCACGATCCTGCTGGAAAAAGCGCCGCCCGACGAGTTGCTGCCCGCAATCGCAAAATGGCGCGCGACGATCTGCTTCACCGCGCCGACCGCCTATCGCGCCATGCTCGGCGCGCTTGCGGCGCACGATATTTCTTCGCTGAAAAAATGCATTTCGGCGGGCGAGGCCTTGCCGCTGCCGACCTTCGAGGCCTGGCACAAGGCGACCGGGATGCGGATCATGGACGGCATCGGGGCGACGGAGATGCTGCACATCTTCATCGGGTCGCCGGACGACGAAATCCGCGCCGGTTCCACCGGACGCGCGGTGCCGGGTTACGAAGCCAAAGTGATTGATGACGCCGGCCACGAAATGCCGGCGGGCATTCCGGGACGGCTCGCGGTGCGCGGTCCGACCGGCTGCCGCTATCTCGCCGACACGCGCCAGACCGTTTACGTGCAAAGCGCGTGGAACGTCACCGGCGACACCTACGTGATGGATAAGGATCGTTACTTCTGGTACCAGGCGCGCTCCGACGACATGATCATCTCGGCCGGCTACAACATCGCCGGCCCCGAAGTCGAAACCGTGCTGCTCACCCATCCGGCCGTCGCCGAATGCGGCGTCGTCGCGGCTCCGGACGAGGAACGCGGACATATCGTCAAGGCTTATATCGTTTTGCGTCCCGGTCATGACGGCGACGCGGCAATGACAAAAACGCTGCAGGATTTTGTGAAGGCCGCGATCGCGCCCTACAAATATCCGCGCGCGATCGAATATGTCGCGTCGCTGCCGCGCACACAGACCGGAAAATTGCAGCGTTTCGAGTTGCGCAAGACCGCGCATGAAAGCGGCAAGAAGAAAATCGCGTGATCCAGGAGATGCCGATGCCGAAACGTCCGATCCGCGATTTGCCGCATGCGCCGGCGGTCAACACAATTCTCAATCCTGCTGGATGGCCGCAGCCGAAAGGCTATGCCAACGGCATCAAGGCGCGCGGCGAGATGGTGTTCACCGGCGGCATGATCGGGTGGGACGAGGCCGGAAAATTCCCGGACGGTTTCGTCGCGCAGACGCGACAGGTGCTCAAGAACATCGCCGCGGTGCTCGCGGAAGGCGGCGCGGGGCCGCAGCACATCGTGCGCATGACCTGGTACGTGGTCGACATCGAGGAATACCGCTCGGCGCTGCCGCAGGTCGGCGCCGCCTATCGCGAAATCATGGGCCGCCATTTTCCGGCCATGGCTCTGGTCGAAGTGAAGGGGCTGGTCGAGCGCGACGCGCGGCTGGAAGTCGAAGCGACGGCGGTGATCCCTGATTGGGCGATCGATCCGGCGCTGTTTCCTTCGGATTCCTCATAAAAATCATCAAAAAGCCGTTTGACTTGGCGGGTGCTTGCCGGTAAGAGCGAACGTTCATTCTCTTTTACCGCAACGCAACAAATATCATGCGCCACGCCAACGCACAGCTTCAGCACGACCGCCGCGACGTAATCCTCTCGGCGGCGCAGCGCCTGTTTGCCCGCATGGGGTTTCACCAGACCACGATGCAGCAGATCTGCGCCGCCGCCGGCATGAGCCCCGGCAATCTCTACCGCTATTTCCCCTCCAAGGAGGCGATCATCGCGGGGATCGCCGAGCGCGACCGCGCCGATGTCGCCTCGCAGTTCGCAAGCGTCGAGAACGCGCCGGATTTTTTCGCGACCTTCGCGGTTCTCGCACACCATCACTTCGTCGAACGCACCGCCGACGAAGTCGGGCTGTGCGCGGAGATCATGTCGGAGAGCCGCCGCAATCCGGCGATCGCCCGCATCATGAACGAATTCGACAAGGACGTGATCGCGCGGCTCAAAAGCATGCTGCGCGCCGCCGCCGAACGCGGAGAGATTTCGCGCGACATCGATTTCGACGCCGTGGTCTCGATGCTGATGGTGATCGCGGATGGCGTCTGGTGGCGTCGCGCGGTCGAGCCGAATTTCGACGCCAAAAGCGTCTTGCCGCTTTTCATGGATATCACGCGCTACATGCTGCTGGGCGGGGGCGCCGCGAACAGCGCCGGGGAGAAATCGAAATGAAAGCCAGTCGCGTCACCGCGGTCAGTCTTGTCGCAGCCGCGGCGTTATGGGTGCTGTCAGGCCATCTCATTCCGCATGAGACGGCGGAAAGCCGCGCCGCCATTCGCCCCAGCGAGACCGAGAAGCTGTTTCGCGTCGCCGTTATCGAAACGTCGATCGTGCCGCACAGCCGCAAGCTCGTCCTGTCGGGCCGCACCGAAGCCGACCGCAAGGTGGCGTTGACCGCCCGCACCGGCGGCGTGCTGACCGAACTCCGGGTCAAGCGCGGCCAGCAAGTGAAACAAGGCGAAGTGATCGCAATCTTGTCCGATGACGCGCGCGAGGCGCAGGTCGCGCAGGCGCGCGCCATGTACAATCAGCGCAAGGCCGAGCTGGAAGCGCGCCGCAAGCTGATCGAACAGGGCACGCTGCCGCGGCTCGAAGGCGTCAATCTGGAATCGCAGTTCAAGGCGGCGGAAGCCGGTCTCGCGGGCGCCGAAGCCGAACGCGATCGCGGCATCTTGCGCGCGCCGTGGGACGGCGTCATCACCGAGGTGCCGGCCGAAGTCGGCGGCGCGGCGTTCTCGATGGCCGGCAAGGAAGTGGCGACGATGGTCGCGCTCGATCCGATGCTGGCGGTGGTGGAAGTCTCCGAGCGCAAGCTCGCCGGCATCAATGTCGGCGACAAGGCCAAGGTTCGCCTGGCCACCGGCCAGATCGCCGAAGGAAAAATCCGTTTCGTCTCGAAATCGGCGAGCCAGACCACGCGCACCTATCGCGTCGAAGCCGAATTGAAGAACGCCGATGGTGCCATCCCGGACGGGATCACGGCGGAAGTCTC
Source organism: Pseudorhodoplanes sinuspersici (assembly GCA_945878025.1). GTDB lineage: Bacteria > Pseudomonadota > Alphaproteobacteria > Rhizobiales > Xanthobacteraceae > Pseudorhodoplanes > Pseudorhodoplanes sinuspersici_B. The sequence continues at coordinate 4,922 of CAMDXM010000195.1, forward strand.
CGTACAGCTCGCGCCGGTTCCGCTGACGCGCGTCGCGCGTTCGGCGCTGACCTTCTCGTCGGGCGGCGATCTCGGCGTGCGCGCCGTGGACGAGGACGGCAAGGTGCAGTTTCATCGCGTCAGCATCCATGAGGACGAACAAACCTTCATGTGGCTCGACGGCGTGCCGCAGGGCGCGCGCGTGATCGTGCAGGGCCAGGATTTCGTCCGCGAAGGCCAGCGCGTGGAAGCGATGCCGGCCTCATCGAGCACGGCGACACGGTGAGCTTGAAGCACAAGAGATAGCCGATGTTTGCATTGATCGACTACGCCATCAGCCATGCGCGGCTCACGATCGCGACATTGTTCTTTCTTCTGATCGCGGGCTTCGTCGCCTATCAGACGATCCCGAAGGAATCCGAGCCGGACGTCAAGGTTCCGATCATCTACACGCAGCTCTCGCAGCGCGGCATCAGCCCGGAGGATTCCGAGCGCCTGCTGCTGCGTCCGGTCGAGACCAAGCTGAAATCCATCGGCAACGTGAAGGAAATGCGCTCCACCGCCTTCGAGGGCGGCGGCTATGTCCTGCTCGAGTTCGAGGCGGGATTCGATTCCAAGTCGGCGCTCGCGGATGTGCGCGCCAAGGTCGACGAGGCCAAGCGCGATCTGCCGAAGGACGCCGACGAGCCGACGGTGCAGGAGGTGAACCTCTCGCTCTATCCGGTGCTGGTCGTGGCGCTCGCCGGCAACGTGCCGGAGCGCACGATGCTGCGGATCGCGCGCAACGCCAAGAATGCGATCGAGCAGGCGCCGGGCGTTCTCTCCGCCGAATTGCGCGGCGCGCGCGACGAGGCGGTGGACATCATCGCCGAGCCGATGCTGATGAAGAGTTACAACATCTCGCTCGATCAATTGATCGCGGCGACGCAGGCTTCCAACAGCCTCGTCGCCGCCGGCGCGCTGGAAGGCGCCACCGGCCGCTTCGCCGTGAAAGTGCCAGCGCTGATCGAGAAGCCTTCCGACGTTCTGAAAAATCCCGTCGTCGCTTCGCAGGGCGCGACCGTGACCGTCGGCGACGTTGCGACCGTGAAACCGACCTTCAAGGACGCCGCCTCGATCACGCGCGTCAACGGCCATCCGGCCATGACGATTGAAGTGTCCAAGCGCACCGGCGCAAACCTGATCGACACGGTCGATGGCGTGAAGGCCACGGTCGAGAAACTGAAAACCTCCTGGCCGGAAGGCGTTCAGCTCACCTTCACGCAGGACAAATCGAAGGTCATCCGCCAGATGCTGGCGGATCTGCAGAATTCGGTCGCGACCGGCGTCATTCTGGTCGTCGTCATCATTCTGTTCGCGCTCGGCTTCCGCGCCTCGTTGTTCATCGGCATCGCGATCCCGGCGTCGTTCCTTGCGGGCGTGCTTGGTCTTCAGTTGGCCGGGCTGACGGTGAATATCGTCGTTCTGTTTTCGCTTATTCTGGCCGTCGGCATGCTGGTCGACGACGCCATCATCGTCTCCGAATATGCCGAGCGCCGCATGTCCGAAGGCACGCCGCCGCGCGAAGCCTATTCGCAGGCCGCCAAGCGCATGTCGGGTCCGGTGATCGCTGCGACCGCGACCCGCGTCGCGGCGTTCTCGCCGCTCCTGTTCTGGCCGGGCATCGTCGGCGAATTCATGAAATACATGCCGATCACCTTGATCGCGACGCTCTCGGCGTCGCTCGTGGTGGCGCTCATTTTCACGCCCACGCTCGGCGCGTTGCTCGGCCGCGCCGCGCCGGTGCCGCATGACGACCGCGCCGCCGACAAGGGCTTCTACATGCGCACGGTGCGCCTCGCGCTGGCGCGTCCCGGCGCGACGCTCGGACTGGCGCTGGCGCTCCTGGTCGTCGTGCAGATCGCTTACGGAAAACTCGGCCGCGGCGTCGAATTCTTCCCGAGCGTCGAGCCGGATTACGGTCAGGTGATCGTGCATGGCCGCGGCAATATTTCGCTTGAGGAAAAGAACAAGGCCGTCGCCGAAGTCGAGACATTCGTGCTCGGCAACAAGGGCCTGAAGACCGTCTATACCCGCATCGGCGAGCAGCCGCGCGGTTCGAGCGAGATCACCGAGGACACCATCGGCATCATCCAGTTCGAATTCGCCGACTGGAAGACGCGCCCCTCCGCGCACGAAATCATGGACCAGATCCGCAAGGCGACGGCGAATATTCCCGGCATTCTCGCGGAAGTCACCGGCCCGCGCGCAGGTCCGCCGACCGGCAAGCCGGTGCAGGTGCAGCTTGGCGCGCTCGATCCGGAATTGCTTCCGGCCGCGGCAAAGAAGGTCGCCGCCATTCTGGCGCAACGCTCCGACATCCGCGATCTCGACGATGGCCTGCCGCTGCCCGGCATCGATTGGCGCATCGAGGTCGACAAGGCGGAAGCCGCGAAATACGGCGCGAGCGTGAGCAATGTCGGCACCGCCGTGCAGCTCGTCACCAACGGCGTGAAGATCACCGAATACCGGCCCGCGGAAGCCGACAAGCAGGTCGATATCCTGCTGCGCTTCCCGGAAGACCGCCGCAGCCTCGATCAGATCGACGATCTGCGCGTCACCACGTCCGTGGGCCACGTGCCGATCGGCAATTTCGTGCAGCGCGTCCCGGCGCCGCGCGTCGGCTATATCAACCGCATCGGCGGCAATCGTGTGATGACGGTGTCGTCCAACCTCGCCGAAGGCGTGCAAAGCGCGAAGGTGCAGGAGGAGATCACCGCCGAACTCGCCAAGACCGATCTCGGCCAGGGCGTGACCTTCCGCCTCAAGGGCGAGGACGAGGAGCGCGCGAAAGCTTCGGCGTTCCTGCTCAAGGCCTTCGGCACCGCGATCTTTCTCATTTTCGCGATCCTGCTCGCGCAGTTCAATCGCCTGACCTCGGTCGGCCTCGTGCTCTCGGCGGTGATTCTTTCAACCATCGGCGTGCTGCTTGGCCTGATGATCATGGGCCAGCCTTTCGGCGTGGTGATGACCGGCATCGGCATCA
>CAMDXM010000196.1 GCA_945878025.1 Pseudorhodoplanes sinuspersici
AAAATCCGGATTGGCGTCAGCAATCCGGCCAGATGCACGAGAAAGATGACAAGGATTCCGACGTGAAAGAGATTCGATCCCCACATCATTTGCCGCCGTCGCAGCAACTGGCTCGATCCTGTCTTCCAGGTATATTGCTCGCGATCGAAGCGCAGCCAGCTCGCGGCGATGAAAACCGTCAGGCAAAGGTAAGGGTACCAGCCGAAGACGATGTGATTGATGGCTTCGCGCATTGGTCCTCTCCTTATTGCGGCGGCAAAACGGGACGATGGACGCCGGCCGGCATTCCCGGCGCGGGACGGCGGCCGGCGCGAACGCGCGCGATCAATCCGTCCTTGCAGCTGTCGGCCGCGGCCGGCCCGAACTGGACGGGTTCGTCTTCCCAGGCCGCGTCGAGCGCTGTGAAGTCGTTCGGATCGGGATCTGGCTCATTGAGGATTGCGGCGATGTCCTCGCCCTTCGGTTTGGCATGGGCGAGCGCCACCAGAGCGCGGAACACCGACTCGTAAGCCGAATCCCGTTTGCGCAGCCGCTCGGCGAGCGCCGCCATGATGTGGGCCGGCTGGCCGAGAAGTTCATAGGCTTCCTCGCGCGGCTGCGTCGACAGAAACTCGAGGAACAGCGGCACGAAATCCGGCAATTCGGACGCGCTGACTTCGAGGCCTTTCTGTCCATAGAGATTTTGCAGATCGACCATCGCCTGCCCGCGATCGCGGCTTTCGCCATGCACGTGCTCGAACAGATGCAGCGACAGCGACCGCGTGCGGTCGAACAACAGCACATAGCGCTCCTGCAGGTCGTAGAGATCGCCGGCTGCGATTTCATCGATCAGCGCGAACAGAGCGCGTTGCACGGCCGGCGGCAGGAGCTTCTCGGTCTCAATCGCCGATTTCATGTCGCCGCCGGCCCATTGCAATTCAGCGGTCGGATAATTGAGCAGCACCGAGAGCGCCTTGAATGTCCACGTCATCACGCAATCTCCATCGGAGTCTTGGCGCGCTTGGGCGTACCGAACAGATTGGTCTCACTGGCGCCGCCAGAACAACCATCGCCGAACGAGAAGCCGCACGAACCGCGCAGATCGAAGGCATCCTCGCCAAGCTCGCGATGCGCGGTCGGGATCACAAACCGGTCTTCGTAATTCGCGATAGCCATCACCTGGTACATTTCCTCGATGGCCAAAGACGAGAGGCCGACGCGCTTGGCAATATTCTCATCGATGACGCCATCGACGGTTTTCGACCGCATATAGGCGCGCATGGCGAGCATGCGTTCCAGACCGAGCGCGACCGGCTCCTCCTTGCCAGCAGTCAGAAGGTTCGCGAGATATTTGAGCGGAATGCGCAGCGAGCGAACGTCCGGCATTTCGCCGTCATGGCCCATCTTGCCGGCGGCAGCGGCCGATTGGATCGGCGACAGCGGCGGCACATACCAGACCATCGGCAAGGTGCGGTATTCGGGATGCAGCGGGAATGCGACCTTCCACTCCATCGCCATTTTCCAGATCGGTGAGCGCCGCGCGCCTTCCAGCCAAGCCTCGGGAATACCATCGGCGCGCGCCTGCTCGATCACTTTCGGGTCGTTAGGATTGAGGAAGATCGAAAGCTGCGCTTCGTACAGATCTTCTTCGTTCGGGACGCTCGCCGCTTCCTCGATGCGGTCGGCGTCATAGAGCACGACTCCGAGATAGCGGATGCGCCCGACGCAGGTCTCCGAGCATACCGTCGGCTGGCCCGCTTCGATGCGCGGGAAACAGAAGACGCATTTTTCGGATTTTCCGCTCTGCCAGTTGTAATAGATTTTCTTGTAGGGGCAGCCGGACACGCACATGCGCCAGCCGCGGCATTTGTCCTGGTCGATCAGGACGATGCCGTCTTCCTCGCGCTTGTAGATGGCGCCGGACGGGCAGGCCGCGACGCAGGCCGGATTGAGGCAATGCTCGCACAGTCGCGGCAGATACATCATGAAGGTGTTTTCGAACTGCCCGTAGATGTCCTTCTGCACGCCCTCGAAATTGTAGTCCTTTGAGCGCTTGGCGAATTCACCGCCGAGAATTTCCTCCCAGTTCGGACCCCACTCGATTTTTTCCATGCGCTCGCCCGAAACCAGCGAGCGCGGGCGCGCCGTCGGCATCGCCGACAGTTCAGGTGCATTCTGCAAATGCTCGTAATCGAAGGTGAAGGGCTCGTAATAGTCGTCGATCTCCGGCAAATCGGGATTGGCGAAGATGTTCGCCAACACGCGCCATTTCGAACCGATCTTCGGCTCGATCTTGCCGTTCTTCTTGCGGATCCAGCCGCCGTTCCAGCGGTCCTGGTTTTCCCAGTCCTTCGGATAACCGATGCCGGGCTTGGTCTCGACGTTGTTGAACCACGCGTATTCCATGCCTTCGCGATTGGTCCAGACGTTCTTGCACGTCACCGAACAGGTATGGCACCCGATACACTTGTCGAGATTGAGCACCATCGCAATTTGAGCGCGGATCTTCATTCTGCAGCCTCCAGATTCCGGGCGACGGTGAGCTTTTCGGGTTGATCGGCGGTCGGCTTGTCGAGCCAATCGACCTTGGACATCTTGCGCACGATGACGAATTCGTCGCGGTTGGATCCGACCGTGCCGTAATAATTGAAACCGTAGGATTGCTGGGCGTAACCGCCGATCATGTGGGTCGGCTTCAACACCGTACGCGTCACGGAGTTATGGATGCCGCCGCGCTGTCCGGTCATCTCCGACCCGGGCACGTTCACGATCTTTTCCTGGGCGTGATACATCATGCACATGCCTGCCTTCACGCGCTGCGAGACGACCGCGCGCGCGACAAGCGCGCCATTGGTGTTGAACGCTTCGATCCAGTCGTTGTCGACAATGCCGGCCTTCTTGGCGTCGGTCTCGCTGATCCAGACGCACGGGCCGCCGCGCGACAATGTCAGCATCAGCAGGTTGTCGGTGTAGGTCGAATGGATGCCCCATTTCTGGTGCGGCGTGATGAAATTGAGAATGACCGCGTCATTCCCGTTCGGCTTCCGGTCGATGACCGGATTGACGGATTTTGTGTCGATGGGCGGGCGATAGACGCAGAATCCTTCGCCGAACGCCCGCATCCATGAATGATCCTGATAGAGCTGCTGCCGGCCCGTGAGCGTGCGCCAGGGGATCAGTTCGTGGACGTTGGTATAGCCGGCGTTGTAGCAGACCTTCTCCGACTCCAGTCCGGACCAGATCGGCGACGAGATGATCTTGCGCGGCTGCGCGACAACATCGCGGAAGCGGATCTTTTCGTCCTCTTTCGGAACCGCGAGATGCGTATGTTCGCGTCCGGTGAACCCGCCGAGCGACGTCCACGCCTTCACCGCGACCTCGCCGTTGGTTTCCGGCGCAAGACTGAGGATCACTTCGCAGGCGTCGATATCGCTTTCGATCCGGGCAAGACCCTTGGTAGCACCCTCCTCGGTGACGGCGCCGTTCAGTTTTTTCAGAAATTCGACTTCATGTTCGGTATTCCAGCTCATGCCCTTGCCGCCGTTGCCGAGCTTGGTCATCAACGGGCCGAGCGACGTGAACCGCTTGTAGAGATTGGGATAGTCGCGCTCGACCACGGTCACCGATGGCATTGTCTTGCCGGGGATGGGATCGATCTCGCCCTTTTTCCAATCCTTGACGTCGAACGGCTGCGCAATCTCGCCGGCCGTGTCGTGCAGGATCGGCGTCAGCACCAGATCCTTTTCGACGCCGAGCACTTCCGGCGCGACTTTCGAGAACGCTTTGGCGATGCCTTTGTAAATGTCCCAGTCGTTGCGGGATTCCCAGACCGGATCGACCGCCGACGTCAGCGGATGAATGAAGGGATGCATATCCGAGGTATTGAGATCGTTCTTTTCGTACCAGGTCGCGGTCGGCAGCACGATGTCGGAATACATGCATGTGGTGGACATGCGGAAATCGAGCGTAACCAGCAAATCGAGCTTTCCCTCCGGCGCTTCCTCGTGCCAGACGACTTCCGAGGGTTTCTTCTTGCCGTCCTCGCCGAGATCCTTGCCCATCACACCATGCTTCGTTCCAAGCAGATGCTTGAGAAAATACTCATGGCCTTTTCCGGACGCCCCTAAGAGATTGGAGCGCCAGATGAACAGATTGCGCGGCCAGTTCTTCGGATTGTCCGGGTCGTCGCAGGCCAGTTTCAGTTCGCCGGACTTCAGGGTCTTCGCGACATAATCCTTTGCCTCGAGGCCCGATGCGGCAGCCCGCTTGGAGACTTCGAGCGGGTTGGCCTGGAGCTGCGGCGCGGAAGGCAGCCACCCCATGCGCTCGGCACGGACATTGTAATCGATGAGCGCGCCATCCCACGGACCGGCCGGCGCCGTCGGCGAGAGAATCTCGGAAACATCGAGCGTCTCGTAGCGCCATTGGTCGGTGTGAGCGTAGAACGCCGAGGTCGAATTCATCTGCCGCGGCGGGCGGCCCCAATCGAGGGCAAATGCGAGCGGCAACCAGCCGGATTGCGGACGCAGCTTTTCCTGGCCCACATAGTGCGACCAGCCGCCGCCGGATTGCCCGACGCATCCGCACATCACCAGCATGTTGATGATGCCGCGGTAATTCATGTCCATGTGGTACCAGTGATTGAGACCGGCGCCGACGATCACCATCGACCGGCCCTTCGTCTTCTCCGCGTTGAGCGCGAACTCGCGCGCGACCGTGATGATCTGATCTCTGGGCACACCCGTGATCTTTTCCGCCCAGGCGGGGGTGTAGGGCTCAAGATCGTCATAGCTCTTGCCAAGGTGCTGGCCGCCGAAGCCGCGATCGACGCCGTAATTCGCAACGAACAGATCGAATACCGACGCGACCAGCGTCTCGCCTTCGGCCAGCTGCAGTTTCTTCACCGGCACGTTGCGCACGAGCACGCTGGGATGATCGGTCCCGAGAAAATGATCGTGCTCGCGGTTGCCGAAATAGGGAAAGCCGACCGCGGCGACGTCGTCTTTGACGTCGGCCAGCGACAGCCGCAGCCTGGTATCCTGACCGTTCGAATCCCTTTCCTCGAGATTCCACTTGCCCTTCTCGCCCCAGCGAAAACCGACCGAGCCTTTCGGCACGACGATCGTGTTGGCCGCCTCGTCATAGGCGACCGTCTTCCACTCGGGATTGTTGGCCTCGCCGCAGGATTTCAGAAAATCCGAAGCGCGCACAAACCGCTCCGGCACGTAATGCGCGCCCTGCTTCACCAGGCGCACCAGCATGGGCATGTCGGTATATTGGCGGACGTAGTCTTCGAAATACTTGGCCTGCCGGTCGATATGGAATTCGCGCAGGATGACGTGGCCCATGGCCATGCCGATCGCCGCATCGGTGCCTTGCTTCGGCGACATCCAGAGGTCGGCGAATTTCGAGGCTTCGGAATAATCCGGGCAGATCACGACGCTCTTGGCGCCCTTGTAGCGGGCCTCGGTGTAAAAATGCGCATCGGGCGTGCGCGTTTGCGGAACGTTCGATCCCCACAGAATGAGGAAGCTTGAATTGTACCAATCGGCGCTTTCGGGAACGTCGGTTTGTTCGCCCCAGGTCTGCGGCGACGACGGCGGCAGGTCGCAATACCAGTCGTAGAACGACATGCACACGCCGCCGAGCAACGACAGATAGCGCGAGCCGGCTGCGTAACTCACCATCGACATCGCGGGTATCGGCGAAAAACCGAACACACGATCCGGTCCGTAGGTTTTGACGGTATAAGCGTTCGCAGCCGCGATCAGCTCGTTGACCTCGTCCCAGGTCGAACGGACAAAACCGCCAAGGCCGCGCTTCTCAACATAGGACGCGCGTTTCGCCTGATTTTCGACGATCGACTTCCATGCCGCGACCGGCGTCATCAATGTGCGCGCGTCGCGCCACAGCTTGAGCAGCCGCGAACGCACCAGCGGATATTTCACGCGATTGCCGGAATAGAGGTACCAGGAATAGCTCGCGCCACGCGCGCAGCCGCGCGGCTCGTGGTTCGGCAGGTCGGGCCGCGTGCGCGGATAATCGGTCTGCTGCGTTTCCCAGGTGACGATGCCGCCCTTCACGTAAACCTTCCAGGAACACGACCCGGTGCAATTCACGCCATGCGTCGAGCGCACGATCTTGTCGTGCTGCCAGCGCTTGCGATAGCCGTCTTCCCAGCGGCGATCCTCATTCGTGGTGATGCCATGGCCATCGGAGAAGTCATCGACGACACGATTGAAGAAGGTCAGGCGGTCAAGAAAGTGACCCATTATCGTATCTCCCTTTATTCCGCCGGTTGCGCGACGGCGGAAAGCCTGCCGCCGCGTTCAATGTTGTGAAGCAAGCCGCCGCGACGCGTGTAGTAGAACCAGGTCACCGCGACGCAGGTGACGTAGAAGGCCATGAAGCCCCACAAGGCGGCTTCGGGTCCGCCGGTCAGCGCGATCGACGTTCCGTAGCTTTTGGGAATGAAGAACGCGCCGTAAGCCGCGATCGCGGAGGTGAAGCCGATAATCGCCGCCGATTCCATGTCGGCCTGCTTGCCGCGCAGCACCGGACTCAATTTCGGTTCAAGACGCGGCATCTCCGCGCGCATGATCGCGGGGATCATCTGGAAGGTCGACGCGTTGCCGACGCCGGTAGCGAAGAACAAAATCATGAACATCGCGAAGAAGCCCCAGAACGCGTCCGGCTGATCCTTGATGCCGAGGAAGTAGAGAACGCCGCCGACCGCCGCGATCATCAGGATGAACACCCAGAAGGTGACGCGGCCGCCGCCGTAACGATCCGACAGCCAGCCGGTGGCCGAGCGCGACAAGGCGCCGACGAGCGGCCCAAGGAAAACAAGCTTGAGCGAATCGACCTGCGGGAATTGCGTCTTGGCGAGCAGCGGGAAACCCGCTGAATAGCCGATGAAGGATCCGAACGTGCCGGTATAGAGCCAGCTCATGATCCAGTTATGCTTGCGCTGGAAGATCACCGCCTGATCGGCGAAGGACGCCTTCATGGCGGCGATGTCGTTCATGCCGAACCACGCCGCGAACGCGGACGCCGCGATGAAGGGCACCCAGATGAAGCCCGCATTCTGCAGCCACAATCTGGTCGTGCCAGTGGCTTCCTTGACGATTTGCGGATCGCCGCCGAGCCAGCCGAACACGCCGGCCGTGATCACCAGCGGAATGACGAATTGCACGACGCTGACGCCGAGATTGCCGAGACCGGCATTCAAGGCGAGCGCGTTGCCCTTCTCCGATTTCGGGAAGAAGAAGCTGATATTGGCCATCGACGACGCGAAATTTCCGCCGCCGAACCCGCAAAGGAGCGAGAGCCCGAGAAAGAAAATGTAGGGCGTGTCGGGATTTTGCACCGCAAGCCCGATTCCGACCGCGGGGATTATCAGCGACCAGGTGGCAATCGACGTCCATAGCCGGCCGCCGAAGATCGGCGGCATGAAGGAATAGAAGATGCGCAAGGTCGCGCCGGAGAGACCCGGCATCGCCGCGAGCCAGAACAGCTGATCGGTCGTGAACTTGAATCCGACCGCCGGCAGCTTGGCGACGACGACCGACCACACCATCCAGACCGCGAAAGCGAGCAGCAACGCGGGGATTGAAATCCACAGATTGCGCCGCGCGATCGCACGGCCGGTCTCGCTCCAGAATTTCTTGTCCTCCGGCCGCCAATCCTGAATGACGGACGGTCCGAGCTTGCCGACATGCTTCACCTCATGGATCGATTCCATTTCGGGAAGTTCCGGCAATTTGCGCAAGGCCGGCGCCTGTGCGCCGCGCTCCATACGCTGGACGGCAAGATGCATCCAGAGCAGGGCCAAGCCGGAGAGCAGGAACAGCAGCATGAAGCAGCTGGT
>CAMDXM010000197.1 GCA_945878025.1 Pseudorhodoplanes sinuspersici
TCCATTAGGGGAGGTTTGCTGTGTGGTGATGATCGGTACTTGCGTTCCGATTTGTATGCTGGCGGTTTTACCGCTGCTCGCCACAACACGAGGTGTCGAAAGAATATTCACGCGACTCTTGTTTCTGAGCGCCTTCAAATCGATCGAGAGTTGACCGGTGTCGCGGATTAAACTGACAAACAATCCGTCACTCGACCGGAGCAGGGAACTTGCTGCCTTGGTCGCAGCGGCATCGTTAAAGGCCAGTACAGCGCCAAGCGTTTCACCTTCCTTCAGGGTGACTTCGGCGACGGTGGCTTCTATGAGCACTTCCAGTGGTGCCCGATCCATTTGTTCTACGAGCGACCTAAACTGTGCATACTCCTCTGCCGTTCCCTGAAAAATCAGAGCATTGCGCCCTTCATCGACAATAACCTGCTGGTTGACAGCAGTACTTTTCTGATCTGTATTTGAACCGCTTACGGTCGGTGTTACAGCTCCGCTCGCTGATCCGGATGCTATTCTCGTTTGTGTTGACGACCCCGCCGCAGCGCCGAGCAACTTGCCGATGATCTCGGACAAGTCTGCAGCTTTCGTATTGTAAACAGGATGATAGTAAATGCCCTTCGATTCAAGTTTTTGACCGGGCTGATCCAACTCCGTCGCCCACTCCATCACGTGGCGCATCACGATATCGTCACTGCAAAACACGATAATAGTATTGAGCGCGCGCACCGGGATCAGCTTAATTGAGGTATTGGTGTTGCCGCCAACCCCGACGCTATAGCCTTCCGCCGTCAATACCTCTAACAGCTGTGTTGTAAGCTTGTCGGCGCTCCAGAATGCGGGCGCGATACGCATACTTTTGAAGCCTGCCATTGCAGGTTGATCGAGGACTGCAATGGTCTCTCGAGCCGCCTCTATATCTTCGGACTTGCCTAAAAGCAGGAGTCCGTTTGCGTTTGGGAGCGTTTGAAATGACAGGCGCTCAGGCAGAGACTGATTGAGCCATTGCTGCATCAGCCCTGCCGGGATGGCGCTGAGCGAGATGTAGAAAAAAACCGGACGTTGATCATCAGGCACGTTCGGCATTGTCCGCGAGCGCACGATCCGTGGGATATCCTTGCGCAGCCCAGCACTATCTACGATTCGGAATATGTTATTCTGATAAACGACGCTTACGCCGTAGTTACTAAGTACTTGGCGCACGAGTTTAAGAAAGTCGCTCGGTGACAAGGAATCGGCGGTCTGCAGGGTTACCAATTGCTCGCGCTGCTGCACAGCGCTATCGATTTCAAAGCTGACCTTCAAGATTTCGCCAAACACACTGTTGGCAAATGCAGGGAGTCGTATTCCCTCGAAGTTGACACTGACCTTTTCGCCCTTGAGCGCTGGCGCTTCGTCGGTTGTAAAGGGTTCCGCAAGTGTGCGCCCCAAGGGTGCCATAGGGCCGTCGCTCGCGAAAATTTTCTCACGGTTCGCTCCGATGTCAGCAGCGATGATCTTGGCGGTTCGGCTGTCATCTGCTGTTTTCTCGATCTTGAGTGGATCAATGGCGGAAAAGCCCGATTCTTTGATGCAAGACGATAGAACCATGGCTGATGCGAGCGTACAGACCAGTGGAAAGGCGCGTCTATGCTCGTTCTGCCAATAAACGCGGGCGGATGCAAAAGGGAGGGCGATCATTATGGTTTCTTCTCCTCAAAAAGACGTACGGTTTGACTGGTGCCTTCGCGTTCGAAAGACAAAATGCCTTCAGTGATTTTCGTGACAATGGCCCCGTCGGGCAGGGCGTCTCCAGCCTTGAAGCTTTGTACACGCTGCCCGTTTACTTCGATGGCCGCAAACAGGGCTGAGCCCTGAACGACGGTCCCTATGAACCGCCATTTATTGGTCGGCTCTTTCTTTGCTATTTCGGGCGTTTTCTTTTTGATCGGCGTTCGGGATTCGTCAACTATGAAACGATCGGATATGCCGTTCGGGGAGGCCGCCATAAGTTGTGGTAAGGGTACCTGCGGTAATGTCCAAGTCTCGGGTTTTTCGTCGATTGTTCCAGCGGCGCGGATCTCAAAAACTCCCCACGCCACGCCGAGAGCCGCGCACGCCGCAATCAGCGCTGTATGTGGGGCGAATTGGCGGACATGGTCGCGGATCATGTCGAATGAGAGGTCCATGATACTTCTACCGCGCAGGCTCTGAGAGCCGGACGAACGTCGAAATATCCATCTCGATCAGTGAGTTGCGACCGGCCCGTACCAGGAGACGATCAATGATCAATATCCGTTCGCTGCCAGCGGCATCGTTCATCAGCTGGAAAAGCACGTCGGGCTCGAATGGCATGATAACCTTCGCTGTCATGCGTTGCGTTCCCTCCAAAGCAGACTGAACTGTTCCCTCGTCGCGCCCGCCTGCCAATGCCGTCCGCTGGACTCGGATGCTATCAGGCTTCAGGCCCTGGCGTTCGATGCGTTCTCGCAGCCAGCGTTCCAGACTGGCTTCGGCCAATCCAGCCGTCTCAGCGACCCAGAATTTTTCGAAGAGCTGAAATCGCATTGTCTCACTCTGTCGTTTGCGATCCGCCCAAGAACCCTCTTTGATTTGCTTGATTAGGCGGGCGACCTCAATTTGCGCTGAGTGCAGACTGCGCGCGCGACTATTCGCCGTTGCAATGGTTGCGAGGAGAAGACCCAAGATAGCGATAATTGCAGCCCCTGCTAGTAAGGGGCGTAGGCGCTGCGTCTGCGCGATCTGCCCTTCCAGCCAGTGCCGCCAGGATATTAGCGTGTCATTGATGAATCGATCGGTTTGCATAAAATTTCGATCTAATTTTTGAGGCGCTTGGTAAGGGCCATTCGCAACTGTAGGTCGCGGACTTGACCGACTAAGGTTCCGCCGACGCCCTCGAACATTGCGTCTCGCTCAAACATCGTGATGTAGGCGGTTGGATCGAGTTCGTTCTTACCTCGCAAAATGATTTCAAGATTACCTCGGTCGAATGACCACGACACAATTTGCACTCTGAACGTCTCAAGCAACGTCAGTGCGCTGCTAAGAGCCGCAACGTGCGCGGGATAAGTATCAAGGCCCTGAAAAACTTCAATTTCTTCGAGATTCGTATACGCAGCAGCACGGTCGAGGCGAATTCCTTTATTGGCTTCTGCGAGGGCAGAAATATTGGCTCGGACGTTTGCTTCCGCCATCGACATAACCCCGATGCTCGTCCCAGCTAATACGAAGGGACCTAAAGCTGCTGTGGCGATAATTGCCGCAACCCGACGCGTTTGCAGCGTCTGTATGAACTCATCGATTGAAAAAGTGCCTTCCGTCCATGGCCGTTCGAGCAGAGGGAAGATCTGAGGCGCGCAGGCAATATTCTCTGCTGATGGAGCGATCCCCGTCGAGCGCAGAAACATTGTCCATTCTTCCTCTATGGGTGACCTGGGCCACCAACGACTAGCTGCCAAAAAGCCATCTTTCCAAACTTGCCCCTCATAGCCCTCCAACATTTCTACAACGCGGGCGCCATTGCTGCCGCGCTCGCGCACAAATGTTTCGGGTATGACCTGAGTGGAGCGAGGGACTCCAGCCTCAACAAGAGCGGCGCGAATGGGGGCCCTGTCCCAGGCGTAAACTGTTGCATCCGGGCCACGCCAAAAAGCGGCAAAATCAGGATCTTTGAAGGGGAAGGATTTCCGCACATGAAGGTCGAGCGCGGCTCGACGTTTACCTTCGGGCAATGTCGCCGGGGCATTAAAAATTTGATGCCGCACCATTTGTCGACTTAAAATCCAATGGACGCGACGGCTTCGTGCCGACAGCTTCCCAATCTGGTCGCTGGTCTGCGTCCACTGAGTCGGGGGCTGGGAAAACCTCTTCGCTAGGAGGCTCTGCAGTATCTGACGGTGTTTTAGGGGGAATTTGGGAAACATAGTCCAATTGCCATGGTTTGGTCTTTGTACTCAAGGTATCGATCGTCAATGAGAAGCGAATTCGGTTTCCGTCAGTATGATGGATTAACTCGACAATGACACAGGCCGCCGGGGCAAATGTAAAAAAAAACGGCTCCTCGCGGAGAACAGTACCAGAAGCCACGGAAAGCTCGCGGGTGTTGCGAAACGGACGCTCTTTACGGCGTAAAAGCATATCAGCCAAGTTTTCTTCGACTAAGCCCGGCAAACTTGCGATCAGCGCCTCCCGTGATGCAGTATTGGGGTTAAATCCCGGCACACGGCACGTGGTCAAGAGCGGCGCTTCGAGTTCTCGGCGCCAAAAGTTCTGGATTTGATCCCACCCCAGAATGGCTTGCGCTTCGAGAGGGCTTACCATCCACGCATTGGCCGGTGGCTCGCGTCCTAGGCGCTCGTAGTCTTTCTCCTCGGCACCGGAAATGCGTGTCAAGTCGTCACGATCTAAGTAGTCCTCAAGGCTGTCGACTAGGCTATTGCGAACCTGTTCCGGAAGTTCGTACAAACCGAGTAAACGTCGAACGTAAGGCTGCGATAAGCCATTTAGATTAATCAGACCGCGACCGTCATAGATACGGATAATATAATTAGGGTTGCTCTCCACAATGTAAGGGCTGCCGTCCAACCGTAAAAATCGGTCAGTCTTGTAGTCTGCGGCCATCAATGCGTTTGCATCCTTTTGATCGACTTTATCGATCAATTTGCCCGTTTCCATGCCGCGGTAGCTCATGGGGCGTGTCACCATCGCGAATATCAATTCGTCGCGAATGCCGACAAAAGCAAGCTGGGCATCGGCACGCTCGCGAAAGATTCGCGCATTCTCGACCGTATTGGAGAGCCATTGATTAATTGCGACGACTACGAGCCCAATCGCTGCGACAATCCACAAGGTTACGGGCAGAATGAAGCCGCGGTTGTGGTGCCGAGGATCTTTTTGCGGAGGTCGTAAATAAAAATACATCGTAATTCTGATTATTTCGATCGACGCCGGCTAGTCCATTGTAACGATCAGCCAAGCAACTGATTTCAAATGTAAACTATCAACTTAACATTCGTCGTCGTCATTAATTTCATGTCAGTATAAATTGTTAAAATGGGGCGACTGACCGGCATTTTATGAGAAGAGCCTTACGTCCTTGTCATCGAAGCTTTAAAGCTTCGAGGTGCGATGGCATCTAGGAGCCAGTCCGATTGCTTGGAAAGGCACCTAGGATGCTATATCGGTTGTCTCGAGCGCGTTGACCTGGACTTACAAATCTAGACATGCCTTTGGCTAGGGGCACGCTTTAACGAATGCTAAAGAGGCGCATGTTGGATTGGTCCGAAGGTTACATCACAGATATCGGCTATGTGCGGGGGTATTGCTGGCATTAAGTCCGTTATAACAGTCGTTAATTCTTGCAAACACGGGCTTTGAACCACCAGATTTGGATGTTTCATTTACCAAAGTTGAACTCGGTTGCGGCTACGGCGCTTCACTCCTCGTAGAGGCGGCGACCGATCTCGCCATACAACTTGTCGAATTGATGACAATGTTAGTCGATACTGACGTTGTTGGTCTGGCTCTGCACCCGCAGAGTTTTGTTGGACGTCGCATGCGCTGCAATCAATTAAATGAAGTGCTTATTCGTCGCGCGATGAAAGGTCAAGATTGCGGTTTTCTTATGTCGCCAATCACGGGCTCGGCACATTCTGCCAGAGATATTCATCAACTTTTCGTTTTGGCGGCGATGGAGCAGAAAGACCAGATCCAGTATGCGTGGTCTGTATTAAAGCGCTTTGGTCGAAGTATCGCTCGAAATGGCGTTGTATTCGTCAAATAGGAAGAAAAGCATCCCCTAAATTGAAAGCCGGTTCCTGACTTATGAACGAGATGTCAGGCCCAAATTCATTCGGCTAGCCATTGTCGATTAGCTTGAGAAGTTCCGCATGATGGCCTGGATAAGAGCGCAGCTATCCGGGTGTCCCGAAACCTAACCAAGTCTTAAGAATTTTTGGCCAGGACCCTGTGGTGTGAAGTCGCCAGCTATGGTAAAATTTTTCTGTTATTTCAAATAGTTTTCTCATCTCACCTTTCAATTCAGGCGTGGACTTCTGACGTGACCGCGATGTTGAATTTTCCGATTGAAGTTTTGCACCTCTCTAATGGTTTGTTCCAGGCTGAATGGGTTGATTTTCCAAGCGTGTCTGCTGCCACTGGGTCAGATCCGAGTGGCGCCCTCAAATCACTCATGAACGATTCTCTTGCCGATGTTTCGGATTTGGTTGCGTCCGGGCAAGGAACCCTTCCATCTCCCAGCAATGGCCGTCCTGTCATTTCGATCAGCGCCCCAGTGACCTTAAGGTCTTATTATATCAACCACCTGTTAGGGGTTACCCCCAACGGCACCTCAATGGTAAATTACAGTTGGACCAATGACTTCGCTTATTTCGAGTAAACCCGAGGCTGCGGAACAGCGAAGTTTGATCGACGCGCAATTGTTGCGATCGCCGAAAAAACTCGGCGAGCTATTGTTGGCGCGCGGCATGGTCGGGGAAGGTGATCTGTCAAGGGCGCTGTCCTTCCAAGAAACCTACCATGGGCGACTGGGCGCAATTCTGGTGCGTCTCGGTGCTATCTCGGAGGAATCGGTTCTCGACGCGTTAGCCGAGCAATTGGCACTCCCGCTCATCTCGCAAGATAAAATGCCGCAGGCCCCAGAAATCTATGCCGAGACCATCCAGAAATCTGGTATTGAGCCCGAGTGGTGGTTTGATCAATACGCTTTACCATGGGGGGATGATGCTGGTGCAATTAACTGCATCAGCCGTGACCCGCTGTCCCCAATTCTTCAAGAGACAGTCACCCAAACTTTTTCGGGCACCACAGTTCGTTGGTGGCTAGTACGATCTCGCGACCTTGAGTTTATGATTGATTTGGTTCGGCGCCATCTCACGTCGGGCGATTATGATCTCGACAGCGACATTGCCTTGTTGCGAGAGCTGGCTGAGGAAGCGCCCGTGGTCGAGCTTGTCTCGAATACGCTAGCGCAGGCCGTCGGAGAGGGCGCATCGGATATTCACGTTGAACCCAGCGAGCACGACTTTGAAATTCGCTATCGCGTGGATGGAGTGCTGCAAAGCCGTCTGGTATTGCCACGATCGCGTTTCGACGCTGTTGCCTCTCGTATCAAATTAATCGCAGGCATGGATATCGCCGAGCGCCGCCTGCCCCAAGATGGTCGAATCGGTACGCGCATCAGCGGGAAAGAGTTGGATATACGTGTATCTTGCTTGCCAGGCGTGTGGGGCGAGTCCGTCGTCATGCGCCTGTTAATGAAAGAGCAAAAAGCCTACTCGCTTGAGCGTATCGGTATGGCGGCTGACCATCTTGAGATTTTCTCTAGGCTCGCGAACGAGCCTCATGGAATCATCTTGGTCACTGGGCCAACCGGCTCGGGCAAGTCTACAACTCTGAAAGCGACGCTTGACTATATTAAAGACGGCAAGCGCAAAATCATCACCGTTGAGGACCCGGTCGAGTACAACATAGAAGGAGTTACACAGGTCCAAACAAAATCAGATATCGGCTATACCTTTGCGCGTGCGCTGCGTTCTATTCTACGCCAAGATCCCGACGTGATCATGATCGGCGAAATTCGCGACTTGGAAACTGCGCAAATCGCTGTTCAGGCTTCGCTCACGGGGCACATGGTGTTCTCCACACTGCATACCAACGACGCTCTTAGCTCCTTCACGCGGCTGGCCGACATGGGTGTCGAACCATTCTTGGTCTCGTCTACGGTGCGCCTAGTCATGGCACAACGTTTGGTGCGCCGTTT
>CAMDXM010000198.1 GCA_945878025.1 Pseudorhodoplanes sinuspersici
CCTCAGGGAGGATTATATGAGCATCCTATTCACCAGCCGCCGGCAATTCATCGGCGGTGCCGGCGCGCTTGCCGCCGCCAGCACATTGCCCTACCCCGCCTTCGCCCAGGCCAAGCCCAAAGTCGTCGTGATCGGCGGCGGACCCGGCGGCGCCACGGCCGCGAAATACATCGCCAAGGATTCCGCCGGCGCGATCGAGGTCACGCTGGTCGAGCCCGCGCGTGAATTCACCACCTGCTTTCATTCCAATCTCTATCTCGGCGGGTTTCGCTCTTTCCAGTCGATCACGCACTCCTACGGCGCGCTGACCAAATACGGCGTGAAACTCGCGCATACGACCGCCGCCGCAATCGACAAGGACAAGAAAACCGTTCGGCTCGCGAACGGGACGACCCTGCCCTACGACCGCCTCGTGATCGCGCCCGGTATCGACCTCAAATTCGAATCGGTTCCCGGTTATTCCGAGGCCGCGGCCGAAATCATGCCGCATGCATGGAAAGCAGGACCGCAAACGCAGCTTCTGAAAAAGCAGCTCGACGCGCTCAAGGACGGCAGCCTGATCGTCATGGTCGCGCCGCCGAATCCCTATCGCTGCCCGCCCGGACCTTACGAGCGCGTATCGATGATGGCGCATGTGCTCAAGGCGAAGGGACACAAGACATCGAGGATCGTCGTCATCGATCCGAAGGAAAGCTTCTCCAAGCAGGCGTTGTTCGCCGAAGGCTGGCAGAAGCACTATCCCGGCATGATCGAGTGGCAGGATCCGAAAATGCATGGCGGCGTGAAGAATGTCGACGCCAAGACCAAGACGGTGAAGACCGATCTCGCCGAGTATAAAGCGCAGCTCGTCAACGTGATCCCCGCCCAGATGGCCGGCAAGATTGCGCGCGACGCCGGGCTCGCGAACCAGAGCGGCTTCTGTCCGATCAACCCCGAAAACATGAAGTCCACGATGGACGCCAATATCCATGTCATCGGCGACGCCTGCATTCCGGGCGACATGCCGAAATCCGGCTTCTCGGCCAACAGCCAGGCCAAGGTCGCCGCGCTCATGATCCGAGGCGAGCTGATCAAGTCCGCCACCTTCCCCGCCCGCTACACCAATACCTGCTGGAGCCTGATCGAGACCGACGACACCGTGAAGGTCGGCGGCCGCTATGAAGCGAAGGACGGAAAGATCGCGGCGGTCGAGACGTTCATTTCCAAGACCGGCGAATCGGCGGAACTGCGCAAGCAGACGCAGCAGGAGAATATGGGCTGGTACGCGGGGATCACGGCCGATATCTTTGCATGATGAGAAATTTCCCGAACCTGCAACGGCAAGACACGGCGATGCCGGGCGCAAGCCCGCATCGCCGCGCCGTTTTGGCCGGCCTCGGCGCGGCGCTTTTGGCGCCCGCCTTGCCAATCGTTCCGGCGCGCGCCGCCATTCCTCCTTTTCGCGGAAAACTCGGATCGTTCGAAATCTCGGTCGTGAGCGACGGCACGCTCAATGTGCCGCTGTCCTTCGCGCTTCCGGATACGCCGGCCACCGAAGCCGCCAAGCTGTTCGCATCGCAGGGAATGCCGCCGGAAGGCCTGGTGCCGCAAACCAATGTCACGCTGGTCAATACCGGCGGAGAACTCGTGCTGATCGACGCCGGTTCGGGGCCGAAATTCCAGCCGACCGCCGGCAAATTATCCGAGAATCTGGAAGCGGCGGGAATCGATCCGAAGACAATTTCCAAGGTGGTCTTCACGCATGGCCATGCCGACCATCTCTGGGGCGCGATCGACGATTTCGACGACGCCGAACGCTTCCCCAATGCAAAATACGTGATCTCCGCCGCCGAATGGGATTTCTGGACCCATCCAGACACGCCGTCGCGATCGCCGGACTGGATGAAAGGCATGGCAATCGGCTCTGCGCGCATTCTCAAGCAGATCGAAAAGAAGGTCGAACGCCGCAATGCCGGCGACACGGTGGCGCCCGGAATGATCTATGTCGCGACGCCCGGACACACGCCCGGCCATATGGCGGTCGGCGTCGAAAATGGCGGTCAGCAGCTCCTGGTCGGCGGCGACGTGTTCAACAACAACGCGGTGTCCTTCGCGAAGCCGGAATGGCGCGTCGGCAGCGATTTTGATCCCAATCAAGGGATGACGACGCGCAAACAATTATTGGACCAGCTCGCCACCGATCGTATTCCCCTGATCGGTTTCCATCTCTCCTGGCCGGGCTATGGCATGATAGAACGACGCGGACCCGCCTACCGGTTCGTTCCGGTCTGATCCTTCATCGCAATGAGGACGATAATGAAACGCATGTTGCTTGTTCTTTGTCTTGCCCCCGCCATCCCGGTCGCCGCAGAGGCGCAAGACGCCGCGGCGGGCGAAAAGATCTTCGCGGTATGCCGCGCCTGCCATCAGGTCGGTGAAACCGCGAAAAACAGCGTCGGGCCTGTCTTGAACGGGCTGATCGGACGCAAATCCGGCAGCGTCGAGGGCTACAACTATTCCGACGCCAACAAGAATTCCGGCCTTACCTGGGATGAGGCGACGTTCTTCGAATACATCAAGGATCCGCGCGCGAAGATACCCGGAACCAAGATGGTGTATGCCGGACTCAAGGATGAGCAGCGGGCCAAGGATCTCGTCGCCTTCCTCAAGCAATATGACGCCGCCGGAAAGAAGGCGCCGTAAAAATCAAGTCGGGCGGCTATCCGAAACCAGCCAGCCGTTCAGCACCGCGCGATACTGGCGCGAGATCTGGTCGATGGCGCTTGCGTCATCGATCTTGCCGGCGAACCAATCCGCCGCCGGTTGCCGCCAGACAGAGCGGCCAATCGCAAAGCCGATGGCCGAGCCGGACCGCAAGGCGGATTCGAACGCGGCGAATAATTCCGGTTGCGGCTTCTCGTAGCCGAGCACGACGACGCCGCCGCATTGCGGGTCGTGCCGCAGTATCACCTCGCTGATCGCGGCCCACGCTTCGTCGTCCGACAGCGGCGGCAATTTCCACCAATCGGGGCGCAAACCGAGCCGATACAATTCCTCGACCGCAGACACCACGAGCCCGGGATCGGCTTCGAAATCCGGCGGGATCACTTCCAGAAGCCAACGGTGGCCGGTCGAAAACACCGCGTCCTGCAAGGTCAGCAGCATTTCATTCTGCACTTCCTGCAGTTCGAACGGGTCGTGCGACGAATACGAGACGAGGCATTTGATGACATGTTCGGCCGGCCAGGTGCGCAGCGCGGGCTGCAGGTTGAGGCCGGCTTCGAATTCGAGCGGTCTTGATCCCGCCGCCTCGACCGGACGCGCGAGCCAGCGGCCGGTTCCGGTGACATCGGTCAGCGCATCGAAGCCGTAACGGTCGTCGATGATGGCGCCGGAATGCTCCGGCGGCATGGCAAGCAGCGCGCGCGCCATCAGCCGCTTGAACTTGCCGATCCGCGCATCGCCGTTATTGGTTCCGGCAAGATCGGCGAATTGCCGGCGATGATCGAAGGCGAGCGAGAATATGCGCGGCCGGTGCGTCCGCCCAGTCGTGGTCCGATGCAGATGCACGATCTGCGGATCGTCATGCGGTCGCGTGATGGTCTCGGAGCGGTCGAGAAACGCAGCCAATTCGCGGCTCGACGGCATCGCCGGCGCGCAGCCATGCCGCGACACCACAAGCGAGCCGCAGGCATTGCCGAACTTTCCAGCATCGAGCAGCGATGAATTGCGCAGCCAGCCAGAGAGAAAACCGGCCGCAAAGCCGTCGCCGGCTCCGAGCACATTAAAGACCTCGGTCGGAAAACCGGGATGCACAATGCCATCGTCGAGATTGCTCGGGATCACATCCGGAAACACGATACAGCCGCGTGCGCCGCGCTTGCACACGAGCGTTGCTTTTGTCAGCTCGCGCAGCTTGACCAGGGCTCCGCGCGTATCGGTCGTTCCGCCCGCGATATGGATTTCTTCTTCGGTTCCGATGATTAGATCGCAATGCGGCACGATACTCTGCAGATGCGCGGACACGCGATCCGACGCGATGAAACGCTCTTCGCCCAGTCCGTGCGAGGTCAGCCCCCACAGAACGGGGCGGTAATCGATATCGAAGACGATTCTCGTGCCGCGCTCTTTGGCGAGCGCCATGGCGTGGCGGCAGACGCTGTCGATCTCGCGCTTGGAAAAATGCGTGCCGTTGACCAGAAGCGCCTTCGACGAGCCGATGAAATCGGCGTCGAAATCGGTTTTCTCGATTCCCATGTCGGCGCAATTTTCGCGAAAGAAAATCAGCGGGAATGTCGCACTGTCCTTGATGCCGAGCACAACAAGGCCGGTCAGGCGATGCGGATCGGTCTTGACGTGGCTGATATCGACACCTTCGGCAATGAAGGTTTCATGCAGGAAGCGGCCCATATGCTCGTCGCCGACGCGGGTCAGCATGGCGACGCGCAAGCCGAGCCGTGCCGAGCCAACCGCCGTATTGGCCGCCGACCCGCCGAGATATTTGGCGAAGCTCGACATATCCTCGAGTCTGCCGCCGATCTGCTCGCCGTAGAAATCGACTGCGGCGCGCCCCATTGCAATCAGATCGAACGGGCGTTCAGCGGCGCCTGCCATTTTTCTCTCCCGGTCGCGCTGCGAGACGATGGCCGAGCGCGACCACGATTGATTGCGCGAGACAGATCGGCGCGACCAGCGAACGGAATGGCCGGTAGCGCGCTTCGCCAAGCTCGAAACAAACCGTGGCGAATTTGGCGTAAGGCCCGAGCGGATTATCGGTGATCACGATCAACGGAATTCCCCGTTTGGCGATATCGGCAGCGACCTCGACGACGTCGGCAGCATAATCCTTGAATGACACAATAATCATCGCGTCTTTCCTGGTCACCGCGCGCATACGCTGGAGCACCAAGCCACCGACGGAATCGAAGCAATGGCTGCGCAGATCGAGCCGTGTCAGGCCGTAATCGAAATAATAGGCGACCGGGAACGAGCGGCCTTGCGCGAACAGATAGATGGTGTCGGCGCCGGCCAGGATTGAGATCGCTTTTTCCAGCCGGTCGAAAGGAACGTGACGGTACATATTTTCCAGCGAGGCGATGTCGTCGGCGACGAATTCGGCCAGCACGTCGCCCGGCTGCCCGGATTGCCCATCCTTCGCGCTTCGCAATTGCGAGATGCGCTCGCGATAACTTGGCATGGTGGGCGCGACCAGCCGCGTGCGGAACACCTGCTGCATCTCGGTGAAACCGCCATAGCCGAGATCATTGGCGAAACGGACGATGGCCGACGGCTGCACCCCGATGCGCTTGGCCAGCACCGACACCGTGGAGAGCGCCACGTCATTTGGGTGCTGCACCGCGAAGGCCGCGATCGTGCGGAGCCGCGCCGACAATTTGTCGTGCCGGCGCGCGATATGGGCGCTCAGATCATCGTAAGTGCTCGGGGCCGCCACATCCCTCTCCCGGAAACTTTGCCTGCACAGGGGCTGATTACGGTCTTTACAGGATCGATAGAATAGGTATTCTATTTTTGAACTGCAATAGAATAATCATTCTAAGACGCTTATCACTGTCCTGGGGAGGACGCTGACGTGAGTGCCGGCAAACCGCGCATCGGATTCATCGGGCTTGGCGCCATGGGGCGCGGCATGGCGCGCAATCTCGCGGCCAAGGGATTCGCATTAACCGTCGTTGGAAACCGCAATCGCGCGCCGGTCGACGATCTGACATCGCGTGGCGCCACCGAAGCAAAGACGCCCGCCGAGGCGTGCGAGAAATCCGACGTCGTCATCATCTGCGTAACCGAGACGCCGGTCGTGGAGCAGATCGTTTACGGCGCCGACGGCGTCCTGAAAGCCGCGCGAAAAGACTTGATACTGATCGATTGCACCACCAGCGAACCGGTCTCGACCGACAAGATCATCGCCGATTGCAAAACCAAGGGCGTGCGCTTTGCCGACGCTCCGCTCGCGCGCTCACCGAAGGAAGCGGAAGAAGGCCGCCTCAATGCCATGGTCGGCGCGGACGCGGACACCTTCGCGATCATCGAGCCGGTGCTGAAGGCCTTCTGCGAAAATATTTTCCATATCGGCGGGCCAGGTTCGGGCCACAAGACCAAGCTCGTCTATAATTTCCTGACCATGGGTCAGGCCGCGCTCATCTCAGAAGCGCTGATCGCCGCCGCCAAGTCGGGTTTGGATCTCGACGCCTTCTGCAAAGTCGTGTCCGCGGGCGGCGCCAATAGCGGCATTTTCCAGATGCTCGCGCCATCGGCACTGGCCGGCACCTATGACGGATTGAAATTCGGGCTCGACCTCGCGCGCAAGGATCTTCGCTACTACACGCACCTCACCGAGCATCTCGGCCTGCCTTCATATCTCGGCGAGACCGTTCACCAGAGCTTCGTGCTCGCGTCGGCATTGGGATACGGCGACAAATTCGTCGGATCGATGGTGGCGGCGCAGGAGAAAATCACCGGCACGGCGATCGCTCGCCGCTAACGCCGCTCAACTGATCGGGAAAGTCCGCCGCATGAGCGGGCACCCGGAACAAAGGGAGGAATACCATGTCGAAACTGATTACCAGACGCCGCTTCGTGCACGGCTCGACCGCCGCTGCCGCGCTTGCGGGCACGGCTGCCTTCTACGGCCCGTGGAAGCATAATCGCGCTTATGCGCAATCGAAGCCGATCAAGCTCGGCCTCACCTGCGATGCCAGCGGTCAATACGGCAATAGCGGGCAGGACGATATGCGCGGCATCAAGATGGCGATCAATGAAGTGAATGCCAAAGGCGGCGTGATGGGCCGCAAGGTCGAATGGGTCACCGCCGATACCGAGACGACGCCCGCGACCGGCAGCCGTGTGGCCGAGCGCTTCATCACGCGTGAAGGCTGCACGGTGCTGATCGGCGCCGTGCATTCCGGCGTCGCCAACGCCATCACGCAGGTCGCCGCCAAGAACGGCGTCATCTATCTCAACACCAATTCATCGGCGCCCAGCGAAGCCGGTGAAAACTGCTCACGCGTGAAGTTCGTATGGGACGGCAACGGCACCAATTTCTCCAAGGCAGCCGTGAAGAATGCCGTGCAAGGCGTCGGCAAGAACTGGATGCTGCTCACCAACGATTACGTCTGGGGTCACACGACCTCGGCGGCGACCAAAACCCAGGTCGAGGCGAACGGCGGCAAGATCATCGACAATCTCCTGGTGCCGCAGAACACCCGCGACTTCACATCGTATCTGCTCAAGATCCAGCAGGCGAAGCCGGACGTGGTCGCGACCGCGATCGGCGGCGACGACATCAAGGCGTTGCGCGAACAAGTCGTGCAGTTGAAACTCGACGGCAAGCCGGCCTGGATCAACAACCAGCAGGATTGGCCGGATATCTGGGGCGCACCGGAAAGCCTGTTCGGCGTGTTCGGCACCACGTGGTATCACAAGCTCCCGCTTCCGGGCGTCGCAGATTTTGTGAAAAAGTGGGAAGGCGCCAACAAGGACGGCCCCATCCCCGTCCCCGGCAACGTGTCGTATAACGGCTACATGGCGACGCGCGAACTCCTGCGCGCCATGGAAAAGGCCGGCTCGACCAACAACATCAAGGTGATCAAGGAGCTTGAGAGCCTGAAAATCTCGGCGACCGATCGCATGCAACATTACGATGCCTATATGGATCCGATCACGCACCAGATGCAGCAGACGATCTATCTTGCCCGCCGCAACAT
>CAMDXM010000199.1 GCA_945878025.1 Pseudorhodoplanes sinuspersici
TGCATCCCGAGCCGTTCACGGTCCTGGCCCGCAAGGAAGCCGGCATCGCGAAGTTCGAGGATTTC
Organism: Pseudorhodoplanes sinuspersici; assembly: GCA_945878025.1. Taxonomy (GTDB): domain Bacteria; phylum Pseudomonadota; class Alphaproteobacteria; order Rhizobiales; family Xanthobacteraceae; genus Pseudorhodoplanes; species Pseudorhodoplanes sinuspersici_B. The sequence continues at coordinate 66 of CAMDXM010000199.1, forward strand.
AAGGGCAAGCGCTTCAACGTGGGCAATCCGGGATCCGGCACCCGCTCCTCGATGGAGCAATTGCTCGAGACGATGGGCTGGAAGCTGGCCGACTTCTCACTCGCCGCCGAGTTGAAGGCGGACGAGCACGGCCCGGCTCTGTGCGACAACAAGATCGACGGCTTCTTCTACGGCGTCGGACATCCGAGCGCGAATATCCAGGATCCGACAACGACTTGCGGCGCGAAGCTCGTTTCGCTCACCGGGTCCGCGGTCGACAAGCTCGTCAAGGAGAACAGCTATTACGCCAAGGCGACGATTCCAGGCGGAATGTATGCCGCGAATCCGAACCCGACCGAGACCTATGGCGTGCTGGCGACGGTCGTGACGTCCGCGAAAGTGCCGGACGAGGTTGTCTACAATCTTGTGAAGGCGACCTTCGACAATTTCGACGAGTTCAAGAAACTGCATCCCGCCTTCGCCAATCTCAACGCAGAGAAGATGACGAAGGACGGCCTTTCGGCGCCGCTGCATCCGGGCGCGGTGAAATATTACAAGGAAAAAGGCTGGATCAAATAAGCACCGGATAGCGGTGTTGCGGGCGGAGCGCTCATACGCTCCGCCCGATCGGTTGCGGGGGAGGCGACAATCGTGGGAACCAGGGCAAACAAGACATCCGCGCATGCCATGCCGTCGGGTGTCGATCTGGAACAATTGGTCGCCGAGGCCGATACTGGCGGGCGCAAGCCCATCGGCTTCGCGGCGCGACTTGTCTTCGGCGTCGCCGTCGCCTGGTCGCTGTTCCAGCTCTGGTTTGCGTCCCCGCTTCCATACATGCTCGGCTTCGGCGTGTTCGGCGACACCGAAGCGCGCGCATTTCATCTGTGCTTTGCGTTCTTTCTGGCGTTCACGGCTTACCCGGCATTCGCGTCGTCGCCGCGCACGCACATTCCCATCTACGACTGGATCCTGGCCGCGCTCGCCATCGGCTCGGTGCTCTATCTCGTGGTCTTCTATAACGCCATCGCGATGCGGCCCGGTTTGCCGACGCGCGGCGATGTGATCGCCGCCGTCATTGGCATCGTGCTTCTTCTCGAAGCGTCGCGGCGCGCGGAAGGACCGTGGATGCCGGTGATCGGCATCGTGGCGCTGGCTTATGTTTTCTTGGGTCCCTATCTGCCCGGCCTGCTGGCGCATAAGGGCTCATCGCTGTCGCGCGCGGCGTCGCATTTCTGGCTGACGTCGGAGGGCGTGTTCGGTGTCGCGCTCGGCGTCTCCACCAATTTCATTTTCCTGTTCGTCTTGTTCGGCGCGATGCTGGAGAAAGCCGGCGCCGGAAATTATTTCATCCAGGTCGCGTTCTCGCTGCTCGGGCAATTCCGCGGCGGCCCGGCCAAGGCCGCCGTGGTGTCGTCGGGAATGACCGGCATGATTTCCGGCTCGTCGGTGGCGAACGTCGTCACCACCGGAACCTTCACCATCCCGCTGATGAAGCGCGTCGGCTATTCGCCGACCAAGGCCGGCGCGATCGAATGCGCCGCGGGCGTCAACGGCCAGCTGATGCCGCCGGTGATGGGAGCCGCAGCCTTCCTGATGGCCGAATATGTCGGCATTACTTACGCGGAAGTGTGCAAGCACGCCTTGCTGCCGGCGCTGCTGACTTACGGCGCGCTGTTCTATGTGGTGGACCTTGAGGCGGTGAAAGCCGGGATGTCCGGCCTGCCTCGGCGCAAGCGCAATCCGCTGAAGGAAACGCTGATCAAGACGGCGCTGACGATTTCGTCCATCGTGATTCTCAGCTGCGCCATTTACTGGGGCCTTGGCTGGACCAAAACCGCGTTCGGCGAGGCCGCGAGCTGGATCGCGGGGGCGAGCGTGATCACCGCCTATATCGCGCTGCTCTATAATCGTGCGCGGCATCCCGATCTGCCGTTCGACGACCCGACCAAGGCATTCATCGCAGTTCCGGACTTCTATGAAACGGCGCGCACCGGTTTGCATTTCGTCGTGCCTGTCGTCGTCCTGATCTGGTGTCTCATGGTCGAGGAAATGTCGCCGGGGCTTGCCGCTTTCTGGGGCGTCATGGCGATGGCGGGCGTTGTGTTGACCCAGCGCCCGATCACCGCTTTTTTTCGCGGCGAGCGCAATCTTTTGGGTCACTGGCTGCATGGCGGGCGCGAATTCATCGACGGGCTTGCGCTCGGCGCGCGCAACATGACCGCCGTCGGCATTGCGACCGCGACCGCCGGCATTCTGGTCGGCCTGGTCACGCTCACCGGCATCGGCCTCGTGATGACCGAGATTGTGGAACTCCTCTCCGGCGGATCGATCGTGATCATGCTGCTCCTGGTCGGCGTCATCTGCATCATCCTCGGCTCAGGTTTGCCGACAACGGCGAGCTATGTCGTGGTTGCAACATTGATGGCGCCGGTCGTGGTCCAACTCGCGGCCGAGAACGATCTCGCCGTGCCGCTGATCGCGGTGCATATGTTCGTGTTCTATTTCGGCCTGATGGCGGACGTGTCTCCGCCCGTCGGACTCGCGGCCTATGCTGCGGCGGCGATCGCGGGCGCCGATCCGATGAAGGTCGGCTGGCAGGCAACATGGTACGAGTTCCGCACGTTGCTGCTGCCTTTCATCTTCGTGTTCAATCCGGAGATCCTGCTGATCGATATTTCCGGGCCGCTGCATCTCTTCGTGGTGGTCGCGCTGGGGTCGCTCGCGATGATGGCATTCGTTGCCGCGCTGCAAGGCTTCTTTTTCGACCGCAATCGCTGGTGGGAAACGGCGGCTTTGCTGCTGATCTGCTTTACGCTGTTCCGGCCGCATTTCTGGATGGACAACATGGTCGCGCCGCCGTTCCGGTCGGTGCCGGCGTCGGACATTTTCAAAGTAATCGACGCGACGCCGGGAACCGGAACGCTGCGGCTGAAAATCCTGACCACCGATCTCGATGGCGAACCCGTCGCCAAGGCTGTCCGTCTTGAGCTCGGCGGGCGCCGCGCGACCGACGCGCGGCAGCGTCTCGCCGCACCGGGCGTGACGGTTGCCCCCGCCGGCGACGAGATCGCGATTGCGTCGGTTCGTCCGGGCTCGGAGGCGGCCCGGCTCAAGTTGCGTCCGGGCGATCGCGTGGAGGCGGTGAGCGTACCGAACACAGAGCGGCCAAGCCCGTTCCTGTTCTCACTGCCGGCGCTGGCGGCGCTGCTTGCGCTCGCCCTTCTCCAGCGCCGCCGTCGGGCCGCGATGGCGCCAGCGTCAGCGCGGCGGTAGGCCTGCGCGGCGGAGCTTCGGGTTCCGTCGATATCGAGCCCATTACGCGGCAATGGGATCACGCACTCGGCACTCAAAGCCGCCGTGGAAAGGTGATCTCAGAGGCGAAAGATATTCACCGCGAGCGGAACATGGCGGCGCATCACCCGGGGTAAATTCCGCTGCCGCCGAGAGCCTGCGACAGAAGCTTGTAATAACTCTTCGCCGTGGTGCCGTTGCCGTCCGCCGAATTGATGCCGCGCGAGAAATTCAGGGCGCCGCCCGGCCCCAGCAGATGCGCGACCGCCAACATTCCCGCCGCCCTCGGTACTGTTGCATTAGCCGGGAGAGCGCCGAACTTGATCAGCCGCTTGTAATAGATGCGCGTGAAGGCGAGCATGGCGGCATCTTGCACAGGGTGGTTGCCGAGCCATGCAGTCTGGCTTGTAATCCCATCCTTGCCGATCCATGCGCCAGGCGAAAGCAAATCCCGGTTTTTCTTTCTCGGGTGCACATAGCCGACTTCATTCAGCGCCGCAGCGCCAAATTGCCAGCGGCCAATATAATTGAATTGGTTGACCTTGGAATATGTGTTTGTGGATTCGCGCATTCCCAGCACGTCGCGATATTTGTCCCATTGGTTGGGACCGAGCGGCCCCACCGTTTGCGGGCCGTCCGGTATTCCCGTCGTATCGACGCTGGCGGTGAACCAGCACACTTTTGCAATCAGCGAAGCGGGAAATCTGGTTTCACTGACGCGATGACCTTGATTTCCGCCAAGCAGGACGACCGAGTTGCCGTCGCGGCGAAGAAAGAAGCCGACATGGCCGGTGCCGCCGGTGGTCGGTGGCGATGGCGACAATACAACGACCGCGCCTTCAGGAATATCGCCGCCGGCGGGAATGCTGACTCCCCATTGCTTCCAGCTGACTGCCAGAGCGGCGCCAGGTGGAATGTTCTTCTCGATCAAATCATTGCCCGACTCGCTCATGCAATGCGCCGCGAATGCTCCGCACCAGGCCACAACGTTCGCAGGTCTCGGCGAGATGTCGGTGTGCTTGAAATAGCTGACGATCCGCGCATTGTGAGTCGGACCCTCGGTGACCCCGTCAGCCAATTCCTTGCGGGCCGGGACCATCCATAGCGCCCCGGCTGCCGCGCCGCCCGCTTGTGGAATGATGGCAACTTCGTCGGGAGCGTGCTGCGCGATGAGCGCGGCGGCTTGCTTGAGCGCGTCGTTCAACGCGGCTTCGGTTCGCTTGACGATGTCGCCGACGGTCCCGGGATCGGCCCGGTCGCGGCTGCGTGAATCGATAAGCTCTTTGAGTTCCGCCTCACTCAGAACGGTCTTGAGGACGTCCTTGATCGGCGTACCGGCTGCTGCGTCGCGAACCGCCAGAGCCGCCTTTGGACTGTTTGCGAGATAGGCATGAAACAAATCGAGATAGCTCGGAACGAAAGAGTCCGTCGCCGTCCCGATGCCGGCGGCGCGGCGCAATTCGCTCATCGCCTTGGCGTCATGAATCATTCGCGCCGCGGCGCCGCGAATCTGCGAAATGGGATTATCTCGCGCGGCATCTTTAAAGCCGTCATCTTCGAAATGCGTTTCGGCCTTGGAAGCGGCCGTATTGAATTCGTCGCGAAATATTTTCCATTCCTCGGACGACACCTGTAATGGGCCGACGCCGTCCTTGTTGACGCCAAGCGGTCCCTCATTCTTCAGCTTTGTCTCGATGATCGCGCGCGCGATCAGGAAATCCGCCGAAACGAACCACGGAGCCGTGCTTTCGGCACGGTTGCATGCGCGTTCGGCCGCGATGCAATTCCGCACGAACCCGCCGATATTGAGAGCCGGGCGTGGGGGCGCTTTAGTGGCGACGATTGCATCCTTCAGAACCCAGCCGGACGCACCCGCCATACGCAGAAGATTGACCTTGATGAATCCGCCTTGCTCGGCGACGCTATCGATCGATTCCAATAGGTCGTCCGCGAAGAGTTCCTCGACCTCAGTCGCGGTCGGGGAGGGTAGCTCGCGGAGACTGGTGAATCTGAGGACTTTGAAATTCACTGCGGGGCCCTCCTGCGTTCACGTTCAAGAAGGGAGATCATGTCTTGCGTGATCTGATCGTCGAATCCCTTGCGCGCTTGCAGGCGTCCCTGCAATTGCCTGCGAATTTCTGCGATTTGCGGCCGTGAATCCTTCAGTTTTGGATTGGCTGGCAACTTCTTGTCGGCCGGCAAGAGCGGATTGAAAAGATTGTCGACGGTATCCTGCGGTATTATTCCGTTCGCATATCGGGTCTTTTCAAAATAATTCTTCTGTCCGTATTCCCGGCAATCTTCCTCGTTGCTCAGCATATCGCGCTCTTCCTGATCGAGCTTCCGATTTCGCTTGGGCGGCAATCGCCGGACTGCTTCATAGATCTGTATGAGGTCCTTCGTGTAATCCACGAATTTTACTCCCCGCGGCATTTCGTTTTCCGGCGGGGCACAGAGGGCGGTCAGGATGGGCTGGATGAGAGTTCTGGTGTGATCGCCGGCAAAGTAGTTCTCGATGAATTCGACATAGCGAGGATCGCTGTCGACCAGCCGTATGGGTCGCGTGATCGGATCACGCGCCGTCAACGCAGGCCTGATCGTCGCAGGCGTGATCAATGACGGATCGTACAACGCACCGGGTCCGCCGCGCTCGTACGCGACGACCGTGTTGTTGATCTCCATCTCGATCGTGAACGGCATGCACAGGCGCAGATAGGAGCGCAGCGCGTGCATGGCCGCCGGCCGGTTATCTATCCTCTTCTGCAGAAGAAGCATCCGATATTCGCGCTGCCGGGATAGAACGACGGTCTGCACCGTCGAATGATTGACCTCGAGCAGCAATCGCGACCGGACATTCGAGAATGTGTCGGCCGCGAGCCCGAAGGCGAGACCGACAATGGTAATGGGGTCAGCGCCGACGCCGGTCAGACGCATAATGGATTGCGTCACGACCGACATGTCGCCGATTTGCTTGATAATGGGCTGGGTCGTGCGCTTCTTGTCGTCGAGCCAGGAGAGATACGAGTCGCATCGCAGGTCGATATCGTTCATCCCGGCCTGGACGAAGGTCGCCCAATGGACCGACTGGAAATTCTGCTCGTCGCAAACGTTGAAGCCGTTCTGCGACGTGTATGGAATGGCGGCCTGCTCGCAGATATATCCGACATATAATTGCTGCAGGCGCGTGCTTTCCGGCAGGTCGGACCAATACAGATCGTTGCCGATGCCCTCACGGTAATAGCGCCGTTCCTGCTCGGGATTGCAGGCTGAGGTCACCAGAGCGAGCAATGTGCACAGCACAAGCAGCGCGCCGAGACTCTTTCGTCCGCCTGAGGCGGCGCGCCCGGCATGCGAGACAATTTGCGAGTTGTCTCCAAGGGAGCGGAGCGGGCCAAGCCCGCGAAAACCGTTGCGCCAAGAACCACATCTGTTGGCCGCAAGTCTGTTGGCCGCAAGTGCCGATGCGACGCGCGCGCTACATTGACGAACCCACCCCATCACGCTCCCCCTCACGCAAAGCAATGAAGCCTATGGAGCCGGGTGTTGCCTTGTCTGTATCCAGGAGTGGAACGCCGCGTTCCGGAAACGGAACGCTATAGGATTGCCCCATTTTTCAACTTATGGTTTAGTTGCCTTTCAAGTCCGAACTTCGCAATTTACGACGTGAGGTGCCGATGCGTTGCGCCTGAATTCATGCACCGAGGCGATGGCTTGGTTGCCGCTTATGTGGCGCGATTCTTCCGGTGCCTGCGTCGACGCCTGCTGGCGGCCTAAAGCGCGCGAGGCGGCGCATATACACATCATCTTCAATTCTCACACGGAAAAGGGGGAAAGCCGTGGCGGATGTAACTGCTCTTACAAGTCATCTCAGCAGCATTTCGAATTCGATCACAGCGGTGGCCGCGTTGGGTACGGCGGCCTATGGCCTGGTCGATGTCTCAAAGGTCTTTGCGGGCGGGATTTCAAATGCCGGCTTCGGCGACGTAAAAAAATCGCTCAAGCTGTTCGACGCGTCGCTCAGTTCTCTCGGAAATGCCCCATATCAGACATTGCGCGCCAATTGGCTGAACGGCGTCCCCAAGGCGGACCAGAAAGCGGCCGCCAAGGCGCTTATTCGCCTTTGTCTCACGCCCGCCAATGCGCCGGCGCTGGCGAAAGCAGTCGGCATCGATACCGCCGACCTGAAAGCGGTCGCCGTCAAAGTGGACAAGGGCAGCCAGCTCACCGCCGACGACATCAACATTCTCGGCCGCTTCGATGCGCTTGTCAGCGCGATCCTGGACGCCGGCTATGAACGCGGCGACCAGC
>CAMDXM010000200.1 GCA_945878025.1 Pseudorhodoplanes sinuspersici
GCGCGAACGCCGACCGCAACCTTCAATCGATCAGTAGACGTCGCAGACGCGAACGGAGCGGATGTAGTTGCCCCATGCGTCATAACGAGCGACGCGGCGGCATTCGCGATATCCGGGTTCCACGACATAAGCCGGGGCGCCGTGATATCCGTATCCGTAATTCGAGGCGGCAGCGACGCCGACCAGCGCGCCGGCAGCGATTCCGATTCCAAGGCCCGTGCCCCAGGACTTGGCTTCCGCCTGGCCGCCGGTGGCGGCGAGCGTGGAGACAAGCGTGAGAGCGGTCAGAGCCGCCGCAATGGTCTTCTTGGACATGACGATTTCCTTCCGGGATTTCTGGAGGGCCAAGATCGGCCCGATATCCGTTGGACGCTCCGGGAGAGAAAAAGGTTCATGCCCGGCCGGGAACCGGCCGGCGATACATATTACCAAGTGATTTCAATACGTTGAGTGCCGCGCCCTGGAGCATTTTCCGGCGAAGTGGAAACCGGTTCGCCGTAGAAAATGCGACGAATAAAAGGAATCCAGACTGTGTTCCGATTCAATTAAATCGGAACACAGTCTAGCGCGTGTCGGATTTTCCGGCCCAAACGGATCGCAGCCATTGCAGCACGGATTGTCTTGCGGCTTGCGAACGCGTGCTCAGCCAATCCTGCACCGCCGGTGGAACGATATCGCGGGCGTGGCGTCCGATCAGAGGACGATCGTCTCTTGGATGCTGCTCGCGCCAGGCGCGTGGATTTTCGAACGGTCCGGCCCACAATTCGGCTTTTCGGCTGCGCGCTTCGGACTGGGCTGCGCCATAAGGACTGGCCCAATCGGGATAAGCCAGCGCCCAGCCGGAGCGGACCATCGCCTCGCCGAGGTCGCGGCCCCCGGCGCGGCATACTGCCACCGAACGGCCGAAACGATCCTTGGCATGCGCCTCGCATTGCACGGCTTCGTTTCCGATCAATTTGCGCAGCTCGACGCGCGCACGCCGGCCGCACGACCAATTGCGTCCGGCCGCGTCGCGGCATTCCTGGTACAATTCGGGTGCGTCGATGCCCTGCAGGCGAATTCGCTGTCCGCCGAACTCGATGGTGTCTCCGTCAGCCACACGCACGGACGCGGCGTGCGACACGGCTCCCGGGCCGGGAAACGTGGCCGCCATCAGCGACAGAACCAGAGTGAGGACGATTCTTTTCACGACGCTGTCATCATATTGCAATCGTGCAGCGGCGTTGCGGCCATCCCGCGCAACCAACAGAAAAATGCAAACGGGATTTCCGCGCGGATTATCGCGATGCCGAGGCGTTCGACGGCGCCGGCCCGCCCGCTTCAGCCGCGGTCAATGCCTGATAGGCGTCCGCCAGTCCCGCGCCGAAATAGATATCGCGGCCTTTCGGTCCGAGATCCTTTGCGGTCGAAACCAGAATCTTCCGCATGGCGTCGGGCTTGAGATCGCGCTTGCGCTCGAGAATGAGCGCCGCGATTCCGCTGACATGCGCGGCGGCGAAGGACGTGCCGGACGACACCTGATAGCTCGCGCCGGGCGACGGCAGCAGAATGTCGACGCCGGGAGCGGCGATGGCAATGTGCTCTCCGCGGTTGGACGCCTTGAACAGATTGTCGTCGGAATCGGTGGCGGTCACCGCGATCACATTGGCGTCCGCGGCGGGATAGAGCGGCGGCGATTTCGGACCGGCATTCCCGGCGGCGGCGATCAGGATAATGCCCTTCTCGCGCGCGACCGCGAGCCGGCGCGACAGAGCCGGATCCTGCGGGCCGGCGAAACTCATGTTGATGATCTGCGCGCCTTTGGACATCGCCCATTCGACGCTTTTGATGATGTTGAAGGTCGTGCCTTCGGCGCTGCCCTTGGAGTCTCCGAAGGCGCGGATGGCGAGGATTTTCGCCGACGGCGCGACGCCCATCAGACGGGAATGCGCGGCGATCGCGCCCGCGATGGCCGTGCCATGCGTATGCGGCGGTTCGGCCGGGTCGAGCACATCGAACGTATCGGCGATGACGCCCGCGAATTCGGGATGCGTCGTATCCACGCCGGAATCGATGACCGCGACCAGCACCTGGTCGCCCTTCGCCAAACCATGCGCGAGCGGCAAGCGCAGCTTGCCGAGCATGTATTGGGCGGGATCGCCTTCCGGCTTGTCCGGCGGCGCGCTCGCCGTCGCCGCCTGCGAAAGCGTGAAGACATAATTGGGCGATATGAACTTGATGGCGCGGAAGCCTTCGACGCGGCTTGCTTCGACCGCGCGGATAACCGCCGGAACCGAACGCTGTCCCGGATTCGGAATCTTCCAGCGATAGATGGTCGTGTTGCTGAGCGGAAGCTGCTGTGACTCCATCCGTGTCAGCTGGAGGCGCGCAGCAAGCGCGGTGGTGAACTGCACCGACGGATTTCCCTCGAGTTCGATCACCACTTCATCGGGAACGTAACTTAGCTCGCCGGCCGGCGGCACGCCGGTGCCGACGCGGCGGAACGGCGTTCCGGGAGAGCTGAATTGCTGCTGCGGCGGAACGAAGTTGGGCGGGCCTCCTTGCCCGGGCGGAATGATAACAATGCCGGGACCTTTGGGTCCGCGCGGCGGGCGGCGATCGCCCATGTCGGGGTTGCCCTTCGGGCGGTCCATGCCGGGTCCGGTGCGGAAATTACCTCCGCGCGGACCAACCGAACCGATGCTGGGCGTGCTGATACGCGGGCCGCCGCCGCCGCCGAAGCCTATCGGCCCAGCCGCCGCGGAAAATGCGTCGTCCGCGGTCAGGCCTGCCATGGCTGACACCGCAAGGCCAAAGCCAATCAGCCGCGCAATTCTGAACCGGTCTCGCGGGGCGCGCATCGCGTCTCTCCCAAACCGCTACTCTAATGGATGTCCAGGCAAGACGCCCGATTTAAGGCGTCTTGCCGGGCACGATCCCTACTGAACGGGGGCCACGAAGCCGACGTTCTTGTTTTCCTGCATCTGCTTGATAATGCGGGCCAATTCTTCCTTCGGCATGCCGGTCACGGCGAGCCGGATGCGATACATCCCGCCCTTCGGCCCGTCGACCACCACGGCCTTGCTGTCTTCCAGGAACTTGGTGATGTCGGCCGCGGTCGCATTCGGCGCAAAGCGTACGAGAGCGAATGAACTCTGCCCCGGATCGACTGAAACGGTCCTGTAATTGGCGTCGCCGCCCCGGTTGCTCACGAGGTTCGTGATCACGCCGGCCTGCAGCACGATCGCGAGCACGGCAACGGCGCCAGCATAGGCGAGCGTGCGCGGCGAGAAACTTGCGACAAAGCTGGAAATCCGTCCCGCCAGGTCGAACGACACCGCGGATTGGCGCGGGGCTTCGGCATCGATCTTCTCGAACAGGGCCTTGAGCGCGCGCGAAGACGGCGCGCCGAGATCCTCGTTCAGACGGATCGTCTCGCCGAGTTCTTCGCGCACCAATTCGAAACGCTGCGACAGAACCGGATCGGACTTGAGCGCGGCTTCGACCCGGGCCGCATCCTTGCGGCTCAGCGTGCCGGCCGCGAACCACGGCAGCATCGCTTCGATCTCGTCGCGCTCCGGCAACTTGGTGTTCGTGTTCATGGCCAACCTCTTTCAATTCCTGCCGCTTTGAGTTCGTCCGCCAGTTTCTTGCGTGCATAAAACATGCGAGTCTTGACGGTGTTCTCCGGTATCCCGACGATCTCGGCCACTTCCTCCACGGACTTCTCGTGGTAGTAGACGAGATCGATGATCTCCTTGTGCTCCGCGGACAGTTTCGTCAGGCACTTCCGCAGAATTTCACCCGTATCCTTCTTCTGCATCGCGACTTCGGGGTCATCGGACGAATCCTCGACCGCCTCCGCCACTTCGTCGTCCAGTTCCGCCTCCTTGCGGCTTCGCAGCGCCGACAGCGCCTTGAACCGCGCGATGGCGAGCAGCCAGGTCGTCACCGCGGAGCGGCCCTCGAAGCGTCCGGCCTGACGCCAGACATCGAGGAAGACCTCGCTGATCAGATCCTCCGCCGTAGCCTCATTACGAACGAGGCGGAGAACGAACCGAAAAACCCGCACATGGTGCCGCGCATACAGCACCTGCATGGCAAGCCGGTCACCGTTCGCGATCCTCTGGATCAGAACTTCGTCTGATGTCTGTTGCATCGCGGACGATCGGGCTCGTGAAGTTGGTCGTGGTGAAAAGGGAAATGGTTCAATTGGCAGGCAGTGGGCGAACGATTGGTAGGATCGCCACACGCGCGGTCTTACCGTAAACTGTCCATCCTCCAAAATCGTGGAAATTCGTCATAATTATCAATATGTTAAATTCAGCTCCACCGGCTTCAATCCGCCATGACGCATAGATTCACGCTTGAACGGCTCAACGCCATGCCATCCGCGGAGTTTGTCGCGGCTCTCGGAGATGTGTTCGAACAGGCCTCCTGGGTGGCGGAACAGGCCGCCGCCGGCCGTCCCTATTCCACGATCGAAGCCCTGCATGACGGCATGAAGCGCGCGGTCGCCACGGCGTCCGCCGAGAAACAGCTCGCCTTCGTCCGTGCGCATCCCGAACTCGGCTCCAAAGCCGCCCGCGCCGAACTGACCGCGGACTCGCAGGCCGAACAGGGCAGCCTCGGGCTCGACCGCCTGAGCGAAGAGGAGTTCGGACGCTTCTCCAAACTCAATGCGGCGTACCGGGAGAAGTTCGGCATTCCGTTTATCGTCTGCGTGCGGCGGCACACGCGGGATTCGATTCTGGCCCAATACGAACGGCGTCTGAAGAATGACGCCGACGCCGAACGGGCGGCGGCCTTGCGCGAGATCGGCTTCATCGCCCGGCTGCGGCTCGTGGCCAAGGCCGACGGGCCGGGAATGCCGAAAACGGACGGCCGGCTGTCCACGCATGTGCTCGACAATGTCAGCGGCAAGCCCGCGCCCGGAATCCGGCTCGCGCTTTACGAAATCGGCGCCAGCGCGCGCGGATTGCTTACTGAGGCCGTCACCAATACCGATGGCCGCACCGACGCGCCCTTGCTGAGCGGTGGCCCGCTTCGCATCGGCGTCTACGAGCTGCAATTCCATGTCGAGGATTATTTCGCCTCACGGCAAATTGCCTTGGCCGACCCGCCCTTTCTCGACATGGTGCCCATCCGCTTCGCCATCGCGGAGCCGGAAGGGAATTATCATGTGCCGCTCCTGCTCACGCCGTGGAGCTATGCGACGTACCGTGGTAGCTAACGCCTGAACACGCCTGCAATTCATTGAACGGGAAAATAAACAGTGATCGATCTCTACACCTGGACGACGCCGAATGGCCGCAAGGTTTCCATCGCGCTTGAGGAGCTTGGCCTGCCCTATACGTCACATGCCATCGACATCACCAAAGACGAGCAATTCGCGCCCGACTTCCTCAAGATCTCGCCGAACAACCGCATCCCGGCCATCATCGACCGCGACAACAACATGTCACTGTTCGAATCCGGCGCGATCCTGATCTATCTCGGCGACAAGACCGGCAAGCTGCTCCCGAAGGACGGCGAGAAACGCTACCGCGTGATCGAATGGTTGATGTGGCAGATGGGCGGCGTCGGCCCAATGATCGGCCAAGCGCATCATTTCCTGCGGCAGAATCCGGGCAAGGCGCCCTATGCGGAGGAGCGTTATCATAAGGAAGCCCTGCGGCTTTACGGCGTACTCGACCGCAGGCTTGAAGGCCGCGACTTCGTCGCGGACGATTATTCCATCGCCGACATCGCGATCTGGCCGTGGATCGCGCGCTTCGAATGGCACAGGGTCGATCTCAATCAGTTTCCGAATGTGAAGCGCTGGTACGTTTCGATCGCAAAACGGCCCGCCGTGCAAAAAGGCTATCAAGTGCCGAAGGACGCCGGCGCCGTGCCGATGCCGTAGCTTTTGTTGCCTCGGGGGGCGAAATGAAAAAGATTGCCATCGCAGAATGGTCGCAGCTCGAGGATCGCGTTCCAGCTTACGCGCTCGCGGGCAATGTCGACCTCGTGGTCATTCGCTACGGCGAAAGCATCTCGGTGCTTTACGGGCGCTGCCACCATCGCGGGGCGCTGCTCGCGGACGGCTTCGTCGACAAGCACGACAACCTGATCTGCGGCGTGCATCACTGGGACTACCGAATCGATACCGGCATCAGCGAATACAAGAACACCGAGGTGCTGCCGAAATTCGGCGCCTGGATCGAGAACGGGAAAGTCGTCGTCGACGAAGATGAAATCGCGACCTGGGAACGCGACCACCCGCAACCTTATCGCCGCGACGAATATCTCGGTCTTTACGCCGACATCCACGGCGACGAGGCGGAACCGCATGTCAAATTGATCCAGAGCTACGCCAAGGACGGTCTTTCAAAAACCGGCCATCACGGCGTGGTCGACGCGATGGGCGTGCCGCGCACTGAATTACCGACCTGGGACGATATCCAGTTCATCACCGCGCAGCTTCACAAAGCCCCGATGCTCGACGATGAACCGGTCGGAACCGATGTGGTGATCGGGCCGAATGCGCAGAAACCGCTGCGCCTGAAGATTCCACTCTTCGTCTCGGACATGAGCTTCGGCTCGCTCTCGGACGCAGCCAAGGTCGCGCTCGCCAAGGGCGCCGAGCTTGCCGGCACCGGCATCTGCTCCGGCGAAGGCGGCATGCTCGCCGAAGAGCAGGCAAACAACAGCCGCTATTTCTATGAGCTCGCCTCCGCGCGCTTCGGCTTTTCCTGGGACAAGCTGATGCGCGTGCAGGCCTTTCACTTCAAGGGCGGACAGGCGGCCAAGACCGGCACGGGCGGACATCTTCCCGGAAAGAAAGTCTCCGCCAAGATTGCCGAAGTGCGCGGGCTGAAAGTCGGACAGGACGCGGTGTCGCCCGCGCGCTTTCCCGACTGGACCGAAATCTCCCAATTTCGCGATTTCGCCAATGAAGTGCGAAGCCGCACCGGCGGCATCCCGATCGGCTACAAGCTCTCCGCCCAGCATATCGAGAAGGACATCGACGCCGCGCTCGATATCGGCTGCGATTACATCATTCTGGATGGACGCGGCGGCGGCACCGGCGCTGCGCCCTTGATCTTCCGCGACAATATTTCCGTGCCGACCATTCCCGCCCTCGCCCGCGCCCGACGCCATCTCGACGCAGCCGGCCGGCGCGACGTCACACTCATTATTACCGGAGGCTTGCGCACGCCCGCCGATTTCGCGAAGGCATTGGCGCTCGGCGCGGACGCGGTCGCCATCGCCAATGCCGCGATCCAGGCGGTCGGCTGCATCGGCATGCGCGCCTGCCACACCAACAATTGTCCGGTGGGGATCGCGACGCAGAAGCCGAATCTCGTCGCCCGTCTGAAGATCGAGCAATCGGCGCAGCGGCTGGCGCGCTTCCTGGACGCTTCGGTCGACCTGATGAAAATTCTCGCGCGCGCCTGCGGCCACACGCATCTGAGGGATTTTTCGGCGGACGATCTCGTGACCTGGAAGCACGATATGGCGCGGCTGTCGGGCGTGCCTTATGC
>CAMDXM010000201.1 GCA_945878025.1 Pseudorhodoplanes sinuspersici
GCATATTCCTTTTCCCGCAAATCGGTCAGCGTATCGAGGCGTTTGAGTTCGGCGTCGACGTGACCGGGATGGCACATGACCACGCCGCCGTCCGGCAGGTTTTTCAGGAATCCGGGAAACAGCCTGGCGTAGTCGGCGGATGTCCGAAAGCGATAAGTGCCGGCGAATGCCGGATTGGTCTTGAGGCCGAACCGGTCGGCGCGCCGCCGCAGCGTGTGGCTGAGACGACCGATCAACAGAGCCTTGCGGTCTGAAAACATCTTTCCGCGCGCATGCGCAGGGCCGCAATGCCGCAGCCAGGCATTCGGCGCCGCGTGTCTGACCGCCGCGACCACCGCCTCGCGGATCTGCGGGAAAACATGAACGTGCTGATGACCGTCGATGAAATCCGGAAGCCGGCCGAAGGCCGCCGAAAAAGCCTTGATCTGCGCGCCGATCTCGACCGCGATTTTCTGGGGTTTGAGCCGGCGGAGCATCGCCGCGCGCAACGTGGCCTCGAGCGGAAGAAAAACGCCGTCGCGCAGCGAACCGTAATCGGACGACAGCGGGCGAAACGGCGCCGTCAAGGTCACGTGCAATCCGATGGCGACTTGCTGCGAGCCGCCCTTGAGGATGGTGAGCGGCAGGGCTTCGGAACGCGTGAACGAGGGCGCGACCACCATCACCGATGTCGCATTGATGCGTCCGTGCAGCACCAGATCGCGGATCGCGTCGTTCACGCCCGGTGAAATTCCGTAATCGTCGGCGCAGAGCCAGATCCGCCGCGGCGCCGGGGCCTTGGCCAGAAAATCGAATTCCTTCGCCGCCTTGCCGGAACGAGCGAGAGTGCCGTCCGCCGGCGCGGACTTTGGCAATGTCGCCGTCTTCGCCTTGTCCATGGAGGGTCCGGTCGCTTGCGCGGGAATCAATGTCGTGTCTTTTTCCACGCTATTCCGCGGCGTCCTTGCGCTCGCTTTCGGCCGTTTTCAGATTCTGCTCGGCTATGAAATAGACCGGACGCGCCTTCTGCTCGGACAGGATCTTGCCGATATATTCGCCGACGATCCCGATCATGATGAGCTGCATGCCGCCGATCACCATGACGCCGACGACGAGGGAGGGATAGCCGGGAACGGATTTGCCGTAAACGACCGTCTCATACAGGATCGACGCGCCGAAAAAGAGCGCGATGAGTGCGAGGATCAGGCCGAACAGGCTTGCAAGCCGCAGCGGAGCGACCGAAAAGGACGTCAGGCCCTCGATCGACAGACCGATCAGCGAGGCATAATTCCAGCTCGATTTGCCGTGCGCGCGCGCCGCCGGTTCGTAATCGACGCGCTTCTGCCGAAATCCGATCCAGCTCGACAGGCCTTTGAAAAAGCGGTTGCGCTCCGGCATCTGGCGCAGGGCCGTCGCCGCGCGCGGCGACAGCAGCCGGAAATCGCCGGCATCTTCGGGAATCTTGTGGCGCGCGCGCCAATTCATCAGCGTGTAGAAGGTTTTCACGCCGAAACGGTGCGGGAGCGATTCATTTTCGCGATGCGCCTTGGCGGTATAGATCACGTCGTAACCGTCATCGAGCCAATGACCCGCGAGCCTGCCGATCAGATCCGGCGGATGCTGGCCGTCGCCGTCGATGAACAGCACCGCGCCGTAGCGGGCATGTTCGAGGCCGGCGAGCAAGGCCGCCTCCTTGCCGAAATTGCGCGACAGTGAAATGACCTGCACGTCCACGCCGCTGGCCGGCAGCGCGTTGGCGACCGCCAGGGTATTGTCGCCCGATCCGTCATCGACATAGACCAGTTCGCAGCGCAAGCCGCGCGCGGCTCTCAAGTCCCGGGCGGTGGCGGACAGCCTGTCGTGCAGGCGCGCAAGTCCCGCCGCCTCGTTGAAGCAAGGCACGACGATCGACAGGCCGGCCTTGCTGCCGGTTGCCGAAGCGGCCTTCACAGCGGCCGGATCGTTGTCTCGCGCCATTGACGTCCTGTCTTGCGTTCCATTGTCCGCCGCCAATATGTGGTGTTCCCGGCCGCATCGCAATCGGCTCCAGGACCGATCCCACGATCCGGCTGGCCGCTCTGGACATTCCGGGCCAAAGCTTTATTCGAAGGCGCGATGTCGGAAACACCGAAAAACGGCGGCTTTGCCGAGCGGACCATTCTCCTGCTGCGCAAGCAGGTGATCATCCTCAAGGCCATGAGTTTCGCGCTGATCGGCGTCATCAATTCGCTGATCGATTTCGCGGTGTTCCTGTTCGCGCTCAGGTATCTGACCGAGCCGTTGCCGGGCGAGCGGCTCGATCTCATCGCCGCCAATGTGATCGCCTGGATGGTCGCGGTCTCCGGCTCCTATGTGATGAATTCCTATGTCACCTTCGCGGCCGAATCCGGCCGCAAGCTGCGCTGGACCTCATTTTTCGCATTTGCCGCGTCCGGCATTCTTGGCGTCATCGCCAATACCGCGACGCTCGTCGCCGCGGCGGAATTCCTTCCGGTCATGGCCGCCAAGATATTGGCGATCGGCGTCAGCTTCCTGATCAATTTCTCGATGTCGCATTTCGTGGTGTTCCGGCCGAAGAAGCATTGAGTCGAAAAATCAGAGCTTCATGTTCCGCTCTATCACCGTCACCCTGAGGTGCCCGCCGACGGCGGGCCTCGAAGGGCGACGGCCGTCCATCCTTCGAGGCGCGCAAGAGCGCGCACCTCAGGATGACGGGTCGAGTGATTAGAGCCCGGCCTTCAACTTTTCGAACAGCGGATTTTCGAGCGAGAACACGTAATCGAGCTCGACGATCGAGACCGTTTCCGCGCCGTTCTCACGCAGGAAATTGGACAGACCGTAAATCTGGCCGGGCGGGCAATGCAGCGTCAGCATCCCGGAGGACGTCGGTCCGCCGAACGGCGAGACGATGCCGAAACGCTCTTTCGCCTGCGCCAGCAGCTTGTCGTCGCAGCCCTTGAAGCGCGTGCGCACTTCGCGGAACGAGCGTGCGCGATCCTGCGCGGTGATCCGGTCGAGGATCAGGCGGGCGATATCGATCTGGCCATTGCGCCAGTCGGCCGCGCGCGAGGCGACGAGATTGGCCTGCGAGCGCAGCATGATTCCGTCGTCGACGATCTTGAGCGCATTCGCGGCCAGGGTCGTGCCGGTGGTGGTGATGTCGACGATCATTTCAGCGGTGCCGGCCGCGGGCGCGCCTTCTGTGGCCCCCAGGCTTTCCACGATCCGGTAATCCGCGATCCCATGCGCGGCGAAGAATGCGCGCGTGAGATTCACGTATTTGGTCGCGACCCGCATCTTGCGGTTATGGCGCAGCCGGAACGCGGTCGCGACGTCGTCGAGATCGGCCATGCTGCGCACGTCGATCCAGGCCTGCGGAACCGCGACCACGACATTGGCGAAACCGAAGCCCAGGCCTTCGAGCAAAATCACGCGGCTGTCCGCCTGCGGGATCATTTCGCGCAGCAGGTCCTCGCCGGTGACGCCGAGATGCGCCTGTCCCTGCGCGAGTTGCTGGGTGATTTCAGCGGCGGAGAGATAAGCCACCTCGACCGAGTCGAAGTCTGCGATCGCGCCGCGATATTCCCGCGCGCCGCGCGGCTTGACCAGCGGCAGGCCGGCGCGCGCGAAAAAATTCTCCGCGTTTTCCTGCAGGCGTCCCTTGGCGGGCACCGCGATGACCAGAGGCGCGCTCATCGCCTGGCCCCGCAGGCTGCGAGCCGTTCGATCCAGGCGGAAAAGCCGACCGCGGGAATGGTCTGCTTCGCGCCAAGGCGCTGCAGCATGCCGTCGTAACGTCCGCCGGCGACCAGCGGTCCGGACATGGAGGCGGAAGGATTGCGGGGGGAGGGATTGCGCCCCGCCGGATCGTGCAGCTCGAACACGAAGCCGGAATAATAATCCATGCCGCGCCCGAAGGCGGATGCGAATGCGACGCGCCCGACATCGATTCCGCGCGCCGCCAGGAATCCGATCCGCGTTTCGAGCAGATCGAGCGCGGGTGAAAGCGCGATTCCCGCGCCGCCCGCGAGCTTGCGCAATTGCGCGAGGCAATCGTCCGGCTGGCCGGCAATGGCGAGGAAATTCTCGATCAGCGCCCGCGTCGCTTTCGGCAAGGCGGCCGAGGCGCCGAGCGCGGATTGCTCCAGGAAGCGGTCGGCGATTTCGCCGACCGAGCGGCCGCCGACGGTGGTGATGCCGGCGATCGAAAGGAGATCCGTCACCAATGCATGCGCGGCCTTGGGGTCCGAGCCCGCGAGCGCCGCGAGCACGCCCTGATAATCGGCGCCGCCATTCGACACGCCGAGCGTCAGCCGGTCGAGATCCTGCGTGAGATTGCTCTTGCGGTTGAAATCTTTCTTGAGCCGGCGTTTCCAGGCCGGAGCCAGATCGAGCGCTTCGATCAAAGCCGCGAACAGGCCGACGTCGCCGATGTGGATGTCTGGCGTGGGCAATCCGAAATGCGCGGTCGCCTCGATGCCGAGGGTGAGCATTTCCGCGTCGGCGGCGGCGATGTCGGAGCGCCCGAAGGATTCGACGCCGGCCTGCAGGATTTCGCCGGCGCCGTCGCCGCGGTCGCGGAACACCGGACCCAAATAAGAGAAGCCCTGCGGCGTGCCGGAGACGGGCGAGGCGAGATAGGCCTGCGCCACGGGAATGGTGAAATCCGGCCGCAGGCAGAAATCGTTCCCGGCGGCGTCGGTGGTCAGATACATGCGGGCGCGGATGTCCTCGCCCGAGAGGTCGAGGAAGGCTTCCGCCGGCTGCAGCACGGCAGGCGTCACGCGCGCATAGCCGGCACGGCCATAGGCCGCGACCAGCGCGTCCGCGCGCGCGTCCAATATCGATCCTGTCGCCTCAGCCCTGTTCATGAGCCCTGTACTTAAGTCGTTGTTCTTGGCGGCGTGCCGCTTTCGTGCATGCCATTGATGGCGCGCCCTTTAGCACGGGGAGGTAAAGGTTTCGACGCCGACCCGGCGGTGGGCTTAACGCGGCCGGGGCGGCTGCATAAATGGTAATATAATACTATCGCTATACCTCCGGAACGGGAGCGCTACGGTTAGGTTTTCTGTTTCCGTCACCGGAGTGGCCGCGATGCGAAATCTATTTATCGGTCTGACGCTGTCCGCCGCAGCTTTGCTCGCAGCGGGCTCCGCCGCGGCGCTCGAGGTGCCGCCGCGCAAGCCGGGCCTCTGGGAAATGACGATGGTGTTCGAGGGGCGCAACGTGCCGCCGCATGTGTCGCATCATTGCGTCGACGCCGAAACCGACAAGCTGATGTCTTCGTTCGGCAATGCCGCGACCAGGGACATGTGTCCGAAGATGGACACGCAGAAAGTCGGCGACACTTACGTGGTGGATTCGGTCTGCAAGATGGGCCCGTCGACCAACACCACGCATGCGGTGATCACGGGCGACTTCAACAGCGGCTACAGCGTGAAGTTGACGTCGGCCACGACCGGCGGCCCCAATCTGCCGGGCGCGCGGCCGGACGGAAAAACCGAGATGACGATGGAGGCGCGCTTCACCGGCGCGTGCAAGCCGGATCAGAAACCCGGCGACATCATCATGAGCAACGGCATCAAGATGAATATCCGCGACATCCAGAAGGTGCAGACGCTGGTGCCGGGGACAGCGCCGAAGCAGTAGCGCTTCTTTCGTCATGCCCGACATAAGGAACAAATACCCTCATGCTGAGGAGCGCGCAGCGCGTCTCGAAGCATGAGGCCCGGGCCGCCTCGTCCTTCGAGACGCATTGCTTCGCAATGCTCCTCAGGATGAGGCGGAGGAAAAGCGGGACGCGCCCGGCCATGACGACGTGGTGAGACTATTTCACCCCGTGCCTTGCCAGCACCTCGCGCACGCCATCGATCAGCTTGTCTTCTTTCACCGCGAATTGCGCCTCGGTTTGCTTCTTCAGATACTCATCGCGGTCCTTGATCGCCGTGAGCGCGGCGCCGAGGATCAGGTCCTTGATCTGCACTTCGCCTTTCGCCTTCTCGTCGCCGCCCTGGATGATCACGCAGGGGGAATTCCGGCGGTCGGCATATTTGAATTGCGCGCCCATATTCTTCGGATTGCCGAGATAAAGTTCGGCGCGGATGCCGGCGTTGCGCAACGCCGACACCCTGCGCTGGTAATCGGCGACACGATCCTTGTCGAACACGGTGACGACCACGGGACCGGCTTCCGGCTTTGAATCGAGCTTGCCGATCAAGGTGAGCGCGGCCTGCAGCCGCGAGACGCCGATGGAGAAACCGGTCGCCGGCACCGGCTCGCCGCGAAAACGCGAGACCAGTCCATCGTAGCGCCCGCCGCCGCCGACCGAACCGAAGCGCACCGGGCGGCCTTTTTCGTCCTTGGTTTCGATCAGCAATTCAACTTCGTAAACCGGGCCGGTGTAATATTCGAGACCGCGCACGACGGAGGGATCGATCTTGATTCGATCGTCATCGTATCCGCTCGACTTCACCAACTTAGAAATTGAATCCAACTCGTCGACACCTTGTAAGCCAGTCGGCCCTAAGCCCGCGTGTTGTCTGAACCAAGTAAAATATGTCTCTGAGCGTTCGAATTCACGCGCTGGTGCAATATATTCAAATTTTGGAGCGCTCGGATTTCCTGATGCAATGGGTACAATATCGAGAAAGCGAAGAACTTTTGTAGCGTGTTCTTCGTTCAATCCTGCGCCCTTTGTGAAGTCGCCGCTTTCGTCTTTACGACCGGTAGTCAGCAAGAGATGAACGTCGTCCGGTCCAAGCCGATCCAGTTTGTCGATAGCGCGCAAAACCGTAAGCCGTTTTCCTGCATTCTCTTCGCCGCCCAGTCCGATCGACTCCATCACGCCATCCAGCACCTTGCGGTTATTCACCTTCACCACATATTCGCCGCGCTTGAAGCCGAGCCGCTCCATCGTATCCGCAGCCATCATGCAGATTTCCGCGTCGGCGGCGGGTGAGGCGCTGCCGACCGTATCCGCATCGAATTGCATGAATTGCCGATAGCGTCCCGGTCCCGGCTTCTCGTTGCGAAAGACCCAGCCAAACCGATAGCTGCGATAGGGCAGCGCGAGATTCTGGAAATTCTCCGCCACATAGCGCGCAAGCGGCGCGGTCAAGTCATAGCGCAGCGACAGCCATTGTTCGTCGTCGTCCTGGAACGAGAATACGCCTTCGTTCGGCCTGTCCTGATCCGGCAAAAATTTTCCGAGCGCGTCGGTATATTCGATGTCCGGCGTCTCCACCGGCTCGAAGCCGTAGAGTTCGTAAACCTGCCGAATCGTGTCGGTCATCCGTCGCGTGGCCGCGATCTCGGCCGGGCCGCGATCGGCGAGGCCGCGCGGCAGGCGGGCTTTGAGTTTTTGGGGTTTGGCCATTCGGGCGATTGTCGCGCGTTGTGGACGATTGGCGTGGTGGTAGCAGTGGGGTTCCGACGCGGCAACGCTCTTCTATTCCCTCCCCTGAAAGGGGAGGGTCGCCCGCCGCAGGCGGGCGGGGTGGGGTCATCTTCTGAGCGCGGC
>CAMDXM010000202.1 GCA_945878025.1 Pseudorhodoplanes sinuspersici
TTCGCAAAAGTGCCCGCTGAACAATCGTGCGAACTTCGGGTCCGGGACACTCGTATGGTTTTGGTCCAGAAATTCCCTTGACGGACTCGCGGCGTGAATGAAGGGAATTTCTGAACCAAAACCACACTAGAATCATAATGTTGCTAGTGTCCTTCGATTCCGAAGTTCGCTTACGAAGGCGCCGCAGAATGAAGCGAACTTCGGAATCGGGACACTAGGGCGCGCATGAAATGACGACGGCGGCGATTTTCCCGCGCTAATCCGCTAACGTCGCAAACCCTCCCACCGATTCGAGTTCATGCCCGTCTTCACCCCGCATCAGGATCAGGCGCTCGCCGCCGTCTCGCAATGGCTGAAGGACAAGCCGTCCGGCAGCCGCGCGATCTTCCGCCTGTTCGGTTATGCGGGAACCGGCAAGACCACGCTCGCGCGCCACATCGCCGACAGCGCCGATGGAAAAGTCCTGTTCGCGGCCTTTACCGGCAAGGCCGCGCAGGTGATGCGCAACAAGGGCTGCCACGGCGCGTCCACCATTCACAGTCTCATTTATCGCGCGCGCGAGTCGGGCGAAGACATCCCGAGTTTCGAACTCTGGGACGATGCGCCGGCCTCCAAGGCCAAGCTCATCATCATCGACGAATGTTCCATGGTCGATGCCGAGCTTGGCCGCGATCTGATGTCGTTCGGCGTTCCGGTTCTGGTGCTTGGCGATCCCGCGCAATTGCCGCCGATCCAGTCCGGCGCGGGCGCCGGCTTTTTCACTGAAAGCGAGCCGGACGCCATGCTCACCGAAGTGCATCGCCAGGCGCAGGACGATCCCATCATACGGCTCTCCATGGATATCCGCGCAGGCCGCGAGATCGAGCCGTTTCGCGATGGCGAAACGCAGGTGGTCGCGCGCAGCGAACTCGATCCGCAGCGCGTGCTCGAAGCCGATCAGGTGCTGGTCGGGCGCAATGTGACGCGGCGCTCCTATAACGCGCGGCTGCGCGAGCGGCGCGGCATCACCGATCCGCTTCCCGTGGCGGGCGACCGGCTCGTGTGCCTGCGCAACAACCGCAAGAAGGGATTGTTCAACGGCGGGCTGTGGCTCGTGAAGGAGCGCGGCGCGCGCAAGACCGGCGTGATGACCATGCGGATTCAACCGGACGAGGGCGAAAGCGGAAAGCCGGTGAAAGTCTCGGTGCGCCCGGAATGCTTCACCGGCGGGATCGAGAATTTCGACTGGCTCAACCGCAAGCCTTACGACGAATTCGATTACGGCTATGTGCTGACCGTGCACAAGGCGCAAGGTTCCCAATGGGACGATGTCGTCCTTTTCGACGAGTCTTTTGCGTTTCCCGACACCCGCGAGCGCTGGCTCTATACCGGCGTCACCCGCGCGGCCAAGAGGCTGACGTTAGTGGTCTGAAAAGGACGCGGAACGAATTGCATTCTCCGCCGCGCGCAAATCGGCTAGCGTCGCAGATGTTCATTCCGGGATCGCGCTCATGACCCCTGCCGAAAAAACCAGCACCGCCCGCGGCCGCAGTACGCTTGTCACAATTCTCGTGATTGCGCTCTTGATCGGCCTTCCGCTCGCGGTCTGGCTCGACATGCGTTCGCTGTCGGACAATATCCTGGCGCGGCAATCCGACGAGATCAGCCGCGTCATCAACGATATGCGCAACTTCTACGCCAACGACGTGGTTGGCCGGCTCGCCGGGCACCAATCGGCCACGGCCACGCATAATTACCGCAACGTCGACGGCGGTATCCCGATCCCGGCCACGCTCTCGATCGAACTCGGCAAGATGATCACCGCGCGCAATGACGCCGTGCGCTACAAATTCGTGTCCGATTACCCGTTCACGTCGCGCGGGAAATACGAACTCGACGCCTTCGAGCGCACCGCGCTCTCGCGCCTGCGAACCGACCCGAAGCAGCCGATTGTGGACGTTGAAGGCTCGATCTTCGACCGTTCGATCCGGCTTGCGAGCGCCGTCACCATGGGACAGGCCTGCGTGAATTGCCACAACTCGCACCCGGAATCCCCGCGCAAGGACTGGAAAGTCGGCGACGTGCGCGGCATCCAGGAAATCTCGATCCATCAGCCGATCGCGACCAACATTTTCGCGTTCAAATACATGCTGGCCTATTTCGTCGCCGCCGCCGGCATCGGCGTCACCTTCATCACGCTCCAGCGCAGACAGGCCGCCGCCGTCGCCGGCGCCAATCGCGAACTCGCGGAAGCCAACGATTTTCTGGCGTCGATCTCGATGAAGATCGCCAAATACATCTCGCCGCAAATCTACAAGAGCATCTTTTCCGGCCAGCGCGATGTCGCGATCGCGACCGAGCGAAAGAAGCTCACGATCTTCTTTTCCGATATCAAGGACTTTACCGCGACGACCGAACGCCTGCAGCCGGAAGACCTCACGGCCTTGCTCAACGAATATTTCACCGAGATGAGCAACATCGCGCTGCGCCACGGCGCGACCGTCGACAAGTTCATCGGCGACGCGATGCTGCTGTTTTTCGGCGACCCGGAAACCAAGGGCCCGGCCGGGGACGCGCGCGCCTGCCTCGAAATGGCGGTCGAGATGCAAAAGCGGCTCGCCGAGCTCAACACCGAATGGCGCCGCCGCGGCATCGAGAAGCCGTTCCAGGCCCGCATGGGCATCAATACCGGCTTCTGCAATGTCGGCAATTTCGGCAGCGAAGACCGGATGGATTACACCATCATCGGCGCGGAGGCGAACCTCGCCGCGCGCTTGCAGAGCATCGCCGAGCCCGGCGGCATCGTGATGTCCTACGAGACCTATGCGCTCGTTCGCGACATCGTGCGCGCGCATCCGCTGGAAGCCATCACCATGAAGGGCATCAGCCGCGAGGTGGTGCCGTACGCGGCGGACGGGCTCGTGGGCGAGACCGAGCAGCGCGCGCATGTGATCAGCGAGCAGTCGCAGGGCGTCGAAGTGTTCATCGACCTCGACCTGATCAATCCCGAGCAGGCGGCGCGCACGCGGCGTCTGCTCGAAAGCGCGCTCTCCGCGCTCGACCGCAAGGCGAAGCCGGCCTGACCCCGCCCGCATGAGGGGCAGCGCCGTAAAAAAGCCGTTTGCCAAACCGGCTTTGTCTCACTATGTAGCCCGCATGGCCAGAAAACCGACCAAGTATGTGGGATTCGTGCTGTTCGACGTCGTCTATGAGGACGGCTCGCAGCGCTCCAACCGCAAGGTGCCGGCCGACATGCTGGGCGGCCTCGACGGCGACGAACCCGCCCGCGCGATCATTGCCGCGCAGGACCGCGAAATCGCGGCCAAATCCGGCCTCGCCCCGCTGAATATCAAGTCCCTGCACCGCTCCGGCGAAAAGCCGAAAAAAGAGATGGGCGCGGCTTTGCGGGCCAGCCGCGGCGCCTAAGGCGCGCTGAGCAACAGAGCACCACGCCAACCTATTCGTCATGGCCGGCTTTATGCCGGCCATCCACGTCTTTCTTTGCGCCGATCCAAGACGTGGATGGCCGGGACAAGCCCGGCCATGACGGTTTGCTTGATTTCGGTCGAGCATCACAACAGCAGCATCATAGCGATCATCACTGCGGCGCGCCGCGCCGGACGCCGTCCTTGATGAAGACCCGGTAGGGCGTGGCGCCGGTGGCGCTGCCATCCTTCGCGCGCCACTTGCCGTTGGTGCAGAGCTGCCCTCCGGCCACCTCCACGATCTCGAATTCCACCACATTATAATAGGCCTTGCCGTCCGGCGTGTGGGCGGAAAAGTCGGTGACGCATTTGCCGTTCACGATCACCGGATCGTAGCCCTTGATGATGACGCCGTTTCCGCCGGTCGAGGGAAACTCGCTCTTCATCAGCGGCCAGCTGTCGTAATTTTCCTGCGCCGGCGTTTGCGCCTGCGCCGCGGTCATCGCCCACAACAGCGCGATCGTGCATAAAACCAATGTTCGCATCGTCCCCTCCTTCGCATAACGCCGCCTGCGCGGCGATGCAGGAGATACGCGCGATTGGGGCGGGCGTTTCAGCCTCACGGGGTTGTGAAAGGGCGTCCCCATCTCACCCTCCATGCGCCGGGATCGGCCGCGGCTTGCCGGCGTCGTCGATGGCGACGAAGGTGAAGGTCGCGTCAGTGACCTTCTCGGCGACATGGGTCTGGAAGCGGCGCGCCCAGGCCTCGATGTGGATCTTCATCGAGGTGCGGCCGATGCTTTCGACTTCGGTAAAGACCTCGAGCACGTCGCCGACCCGCACCGGCCGGATGAAGGTCATGGCCTCGACCGCGATGGTGACCACGCGGCCGCGCGCGCGCTCGACGCCGGCGATGCCGCCGGCCTGGTCCATGCGCGAGAGCACCCAGCCGCCGAAGATGTCGCCATTGGCGTTGGTGTCGGCCGGCATCGCGCTGATGCGCACGGTGAGTTCGCCGCGTGGTTTGTCCGAGGTCATGGGGATTGGCTCTTTCGGTTATCAAAAGGCGTTAGCGGAGCGGTCACGCTTTCTTCTCCCTCCCCGCTTGCGGGGAGGGAAGCCAGGCGAAGCCTGGCGGGTGGGGCGTTTCGCCGTGAACCCCACCCCCGCTCGCCGCGCTCGCGGATGCGGACGCTCCCCGAAAACGGGGAGGGAGAAGAAAGAAGCGCCTCGAAAAAACCCGTTCGCGCGCGCAAGGATGGGCTAAGGTGGAAATTCATCGGCTGAACTTTTGCAAATCCCGCAGGACACCTATGCGCGCGTTTTTGATCGTCTCGCACATCGCCGCCGCCGCCGCGCTCATTCTCGCAGCGCCCGGATTTGCCGGCGAGGCTGTTGCGAAATCCAGGACGAGGGTGACGGTGACAAAGCCGTACAAGGGCACGCGCGGCCACGGCTTCCTGCCCGGATATGTGCCGCCGGACATCGCGCAGCGCCCGAAATTCGGCAGCCATCCGTGGGTGCGCGATTCCACTTATCCCTGGTACGGCTATCCGGGCTTTTATCGCGGCCGCTGGAACAATGGCGGCTTCGGCCCCTGCTACACCAAGACGCCGATCGGCACGGTGTGGAATTGCGGGTGAGGTGTTTTGCTTCCTTGCTGACGTAAGGAGCGCACCATGCTCTCCATTCGTCATGGCCGGACTTGTTCCGGCCATCCACGTCTTGCTTGGCCGGAACAAGGCAAGACGTGGATGGCCGGGATAAGCCCGGCCATGACGGAGAATACGGAACGAGCGCAGCGTGCGTCTCACTCACTCCTCCCCCTTCTGCTCGACATGAAAGCGATGCAGCACGAGATGAAACACCGGCGCCAGTACGAAGCCGGTGGCAATCACGATCAGGAGCCCTGAGAAGATCGCGTAGGAGCCGGCGAAGATTTTTCCGCCCGTGGTTTTCAGCTCGCCGAGCGGCCCCATGCCGGAGAGGATCATCGCCGCGTTCACATAGGCGTCGGTGAACGACATGTCCTCGAAAAACGCGTAGCCCGCCATGCCGATGGCGAGGCCGAAGAAGGCAAGCGCGAGCCAGAGCCCGCAAGCATACAGCATGCGCATCATGAAACGGTGGTGCGTCATCAATTGGCGGCGGGCATGCTCGAGGCGGAGCAATTTCAGGGCGCGCGCGGCGGCCGAGATTTTCCTTCGCGGTTTCATGCGGCGATCCTATTTCGATCAGTCATGGGGAGTCTGCACAGACCTGTCCCCTCATGGTGAGGAGCGCAGCAAAGCTGCGCGTCTCGAACCACGAGGCCCGGGCCGCCTCGTCCTTCGAGACGCAGCCCTTCGGGCTGCTCCTCAGGATGAGGCGGGTCGCAGACGGCATTCTCCCCACCCTAGCTCCCGCCGATCAGAATGCCCGCCGCCAGCACCAGCGATCCGCCGAGCACGACCTGAAACGCCGCGCGCAGGAACGGCGTTTCCATGAAGTGGTTCTGGATCCAGGCGATCGCCCATAACTCGACGAACACCACGATGCCGGCGACGGTCGTGGCGGTCCAGAAATGCGGAATGAGATAGGGCAAGGCGTGGCCGAGCCCGCCGATTGCGGTCATGATGCCGGAGGCGAGCCCGCGTTTCACCGGCGAGCCGCGCCCGGAAATCACGCCGTCGTCGTGCGCGGCTTCGGTGAAGCCCATCGAGATGCCGGCGCCGACCGAGGCCGCGAGCCCGACGATGAAGGTGGTCGAGGTCGATTGCGTCGCGAAGGCGGTGGCGAAAATCGGCGCCAGCGTCGAGACCGAGCCGTCCATCAATCCGGCAAGGCCGGGCTGCACGAAGGTGAGCACGAATTGCCGGCGCGCCTTCTCGTCTTCTTCCTTGCGCGCGCCGCGATCGAGCGTGCCCTGTTCGAGCTCCTCGGCTTTCACCTCGTGCTTGCGCTCGGCGGCCGCGAGATCGCCGAGGAGCTTGCGCGTGCCCGCGTCCGTGCTCTCCTGCGCCGCGCGGGTGTAGAAATTGGCGGCGTCGTCCTCCATGCGGGCGGCTTCGCCGCGGATGCGGTCGAGCGAGAGATTTTTTACGAGCCAGACCGGCCGGCGCGAATAATAGCCCGCGACATGCTCTCTTCGGATGAGCGGGATCACCTTGCCGAAGCGGCGCTCGAAGGTCTCGATCAGCAGGCGGCGATGGGTGTCTTCCTCGGCGGCCATGGCGTCGAACACCGCGGCCGAAGCAGGATAGGCGTGGCGCAATTGCTCGGCGTAGGTCGCGTAAATGCGCGCGTCGTCTTCTTCCGAGGAGATCGCGAGCGCGAGAATTTCGGCTTCCGAGAGATCGCTGAAGCGGCGGCGGGAGGCGAGGCCGGGGATCATGGGACTACCTTGGAATGGTTCTAAAAAAATGAATATAGCGATGTCAGGCGATGCGGCAACAGCGCGATTGGCGCTTGCTTTCTTCTCCCTCCCCTTCAGGGGGAGGGTCGGCGAAGCGGAGCGAGCCGGGGTGGGGTTCGCCGAAACATGCACCCCACCCGCCTCGCATTCGCTCGGCACCCTCCCCGCTTTGCGGGGAGGGAAAGAACAGCCACGCCTCTTCACTCTCGCGTGCGGTTTCCCGCCGGAGTTTTCCGGTCGCCCCTCTCGATTTGCGCTCCCCGCAAAAGCGCGGAGCGCGTCTTGGCTCCCCACAAAAGGGCGGAGCCCGTCTTCACTCCCAAAAAGAGGGAGCGGAGCGCCGTAAAGGCGCAATGTATCCACCGCGTGCTCTTGCGAGACACGCCACCGGCCCATGCGCAGGCCGGTTCCGCCTTACGGCGCTCCACCGCGGCGTTTTCAATCCCTGGTGCCCCACTTCCTGCCTGCCCAGCGATCGCCGAAGCGGGAGGTGTAAAGGACATTGACCCTAGCCTGCATAGTCAGGCCGGAGGCTGCCCTCCAAGGACTCCCGGGAGCATGGCTGCGAACCACACGCGCGGGCGCCGCTCCCCATTCACATCCAGTTTCGCCTGCAGGACGCCCCTCAAGC
>CAMDXM010000203.1 GCA_945878025.1 Pseudorhodoplanes sinuspersici
CCGATTCAATTGAATCGGAACACAGTCTAGCCAACGCGGCCGCCTTCCGGCACACTCCGATTCAACAAACGGCGCTGGATGCCGGCGTCAATAATATCCTGGGGGGATGCACGATGCCGCCGGCATGCCGGATTGCGCGACGTTCAAACCCTTTATCTTTGCCCATCGAATCGCCCATCCGGAAACGCGCGGGGCGCGCATGAGCGTTTCCGCCGATCTGCTGATCAATGCGCTGATCGCAGGGATACTCCTTGGCGGTTTCTACGCGGCGGTCACCGTCGGCGTCTCGATCTCGTTCGGCATTCTCGACATCGTCAATATCGCGCATCCGGCCTTCGTCATTCTCGGCTCTTACATCGCCTATATCGTCAATCAGCGGCTCGGCGTCGATCCGATCCTGACCGCGATTCTGGTGCTGCCGGCCTTCTACGCGCTCGGCGCCGCCGTCTATCAGGTCTATTACGTGTCGTTCGAGAAACGCGGGCAGGAAGCCTTGCGGGGCCTCGCTTTCTTCTTCGGCCTGTTATTCGTCACCGAAGTGCTGCTGATCCTCGTCTTCGGCGTCGATTACCGTTATGTGCAGGCCGGCTATATCGACACCACATTGCGCTTCGCCGGGTTCAGCGTTCCGCTGCGCATGCTGGTGCCCTGCGCGATCGCGCTCATCATGGTCGGCGCGCTGCAGCTATTCCTGACCAAGACCTTTCTCGGCCGCGCGATCATGGCGGTGTCGCAGGATCAGCTGGCGCTGCAATTGATGGCCGCCGATCCGATCCGCATCAAGCGCATCGCCTTCGCCATTTCGATCGCGACCGCCTCGATCGCCGGCGCATTGCTCATCGTCATTCAGCCGGTCGAGCCCTCGGTCGGGCGCGAATACATCGGCCGCGTATTTGCGATCTGCGTTCTCGGCGGGCTCGGCAGCCTTCCCGGCACCGTGATCGGCGCGATGCTGCTCGGCATCATCGAAAGCCTGACCGCGACCTTCTACGGCCCTTCATGGGCGCCGGCCGTCTCCTTCGGCTTCCTGCTGCTGACGCTGGCGTTCCGCCCCGCCGGAATCATGGGGCGGTGAACATGCGCAATTCGCTGTTCGTCCTCCTCGCCGTCCTGGCCGCCGCCGCGGTCTATGCGGCCGCGCGGATCGTGGACAACCCCTATGTCTTTTTTGCCGGTTACGTCGTGCTGCAATTCGTCGTGCTGGCGACCGCGTGGAACATCCTTGGCGGCTATTGCGGCTATGTGAATTTCGGATCGGCGGCCTTTTTCGCGCTCGGCGCCTACACCACCGTCGCGATGGTGAAGTTTCCCGCGCTCGCGGCGAAATACCTGCCCGAGCCGCTCATCGCCGTGACGAACCTGATTTTCCCATTGCCGATTCCCGTCCTGATCCTGTTCGGCGGCGTGATCGCGGGTCTTGTCGGTCTTGGCACCGGCTATCTCACATTGCGGCTGCGCGGCGTCTATTTTTCCATCGCAACATTGGCGCTCGCCGTCGTTCTCCAGACGCTGGTCGTGAACTGGGATTATGTCGGCGGCTCGCGCGGCGCTTATGTCGTTCGGCCCGCGACGACGCCGTTTTTCGGCATCGACTATATGGAGTATCTTTTTCTGATGATGCTGGCGCTCTCGGTCGCGACGCTCGCGGCGGCGCGCTCGATCGAGCGGTCGCGGCTCGGCTTCGGCTTCGCCGCCATCCGCGACGACGAACTCGCGGCCGAATCCTGCGGCGTGCCCACCTTGCGGCTCAAGCTCGTGGCGACCGCCTTGTCGGGCGCGTTCATGGGCATGGCCGGCGCGCCATTTCCCTATTACATCGGCTTTCTCGAGCCCTCCTCCGCGTTCGGTCTCGCCTATGCGGTGAATTCCATCGCCATGCCGATGATCGGCGGCACCACGAGCTGGATCGGTCCGCTGATCGGCGCGGTGCTGCTCGGAACGTTGCAGCAGCTTGCGACGGTGACGATCTGGTCCGAGCTGAGCCTGCTGATCGTCGGCCTGCTACTGATCGGATTTGTCATCGTCGCGCCGAACGGGATCGTCGGCCTGCTCGAAACGCTGCTTGGCCGCAAGCGGACCGAACCGGCGCGCGCCGCCGACGCGGAGGGCAAGGCATGACCGCGCCGCTGCTTCGCGTCGAGAATGTGAGCAAGCGCTTTGGCGGCTTTGTCGCGCTCGACAACATCGATCTCGACGTCGCGCCCGGCGAAAGACTGGGCCTGATCGGTCCGAACGGGTCGGGCAAGAGCACGCTGGTCAATTGCATGTGCGGAACGCTGCATCATGACACCGGCGACGTCTCTTTCGAGGGACGCTCGGTCGACGGCCTCTCCGCGCATGAGCGCACCCGCCTCGGCATGGCGCGCAGCTTCCAGCTGCCGCGCCCATTCGCGAGCCTCTCGGTCGCCGACAATCTGCGCGTGCCGCTCCTTTATACCGGCCTTCATCGATCGGGCGCCGAATCGTCCTCGGGCGAACTCGACGACCGCTGCCACGATCTGCTCGGCCTCGTCTCGCTGTCGCACAAGGCGCATAAATTGCCGCGCGACCTCACCCAGGTCGAAATGCGCAAGCTCGAACTCGCGCGCGCCATGGCCGCCGACCCGAAGCTCCTGATCGCCGACGAGGCGATGGCCGGGCTGTCGCAATCGGAAGTCAAGGACATCGTCTCGCTGCTGATCCGCCTGAACGAACGCGGCGTCACCATCATCCTGATCGAACACATCATGACCGCGGTGATGAGTTTTTCGCAGCGTCTGGTCGTGCTCGTCTCCGGCAGGAAGATCGGCGACGGCAAGCCCGACGACGTGATCCGCGATCCCGAAGTGGAGCGGGCGTATCTTGGGCAATAGCCTCACCATCGAAGGCGTCAACGCCGGCTATGGCGCGGTGCGCGTCATCGAAAACGTATCGATGAATGTCGCCTCGGGAACGACCGTGGTCTTGCTCGGCACCAACGGCAACGGCAAGAGCACGCTGATCAAATGCATCATGGGCATTTGCCGCCCGACATCCGGGCGCATCGTGGCGGAGATCGACGGCGAAAAGCACGATCTCGTCGGCATGAAGCCGGAAGCGATTGTCGATCTTGGCATCGCGCTGGTGCCGGAAGGACGCAGGCTCTTTCCCCGCCTCACGGTCGAGGAAAATCTTCTGCTCGGCGCATTCCGGCCTGTCGCGCGCGTACAGCGCAAGAAAAACATCGATTTCTGCTACGAGACTTTTCCGCGCCTGGCCGAACGCAGGCGGCAATTGGCCGGGTCGATGAGCGGCGGCGAACAGCAGATGCTGGCGCTGGCGCGCGCGCTGATGCTGGCGCCGAAAATCCTCCTGGTCGACGAGCCTTCTGTCGGCCTGGCGCCTTTGCTGGTGAGCCGCACCATCGACACCATCCGCGACCTGAAAGCGAAATACCAGCTCACGGTGCTGATGGCCGAACAGAATTTCACGCAGGCCATCCGCATCGCCGATTCAGGCTACGTCATCGTGCATGGCCGGATCGCGTTCGAGGGCCGGTCCGCGGACGCGCACAACAACAACGACCTGATCCGGAAATTCTATCTCGGATTGTGAGCATGCGCCGGATCATCGATCTGTCGGTTCCGCTTGAGAACGATGTCGCCGCCGATCCGCCCGGCTATGGACCGGCGATCGAATATCTGACGCACAAGCAGACCGCGGGCGATGTGGTGAAATTCTTTCCGGGCCTGAAGGAAAGCGATCTGCCGGACGGCGAAGGCTGGGCGATCGAGCTCATCAAGCTCTCCACGCACAACGCCACGCATCTCGACGCGCCGTATCATTTCGCCTCCACCATGGATGGGGGCAAACGCGCGATTACCATCGACGAGGTGCCGCTGGACTGGTGCCTCAATCCCGGCGTGAAGCTCGACTTCCGGCATTTCCCCGATGGCTATGTCGCGACTGCCAAAGACGTCGAAGCCGAACTCAGGCGCATCGGCCACACGCTCGCCCCGTTCGAGATCGTGGTGGTCAACACGTCGGCGGGCGAGGCCTATGGCCGTCCGGATTATGTCGCCAAAGGCTGCGGCATGGGCCGCGAGGCGACGCTTTACCTGCTGGAGCGCGGCGTGCGCATCACCGGCACAGACGGCTGGAGCTGGGATGCGCCCTTCATTCATACCATGCAGAAATATGCCGCGACCGGCGACGCCAGCCTGATCTGGGAGGGCCACAAGGCCGGACGCGAAATCGGCTATTGCCACCTTGAGAAATTGCACAATCTCGAACAATTGCCGGCGAGCGGCTTCACGGTGAGTTGCTTTCCGGTCAAGGTCAAAGGCGGTTCGGCCGGCTGGACGCGGGCGGTGGCGATCATCGAGTAATCCGCCGCCCACTGCCGGTGGGCAATTCCCGGCCGAGCCTTGTCAGCGGCCGCTCGACGCCCGCGCGCCGGAAGGCTATTTTTCCGATGCATAAGAAGACCGCGCGAGAAAATCCGGGAGACCACGATGCCCCAAACGACGCCCTATGTGACCGAATCCAACCTGACCGATCTCGCCATCGAGCGATGGAGCAACATTTCCGATCCGCGGCTGCGCCAAGTGATGATGGCCATGATCAAGCACCTGCACGGCTTCGTGCGCGACGTGGAGCCGACCCCGCAGGAATGGTTCACGGCGATCGACTGGCTCACCCGCACCGGCAAGATGTGCGACGACAAGCGGCAGGAATTCATCCTGGCGTCGGACGTGTTCGGCGTCAGCATGCTGGTGGATGCGATCACCAACCGGCTGCCGACCGGCGCGACGCCGTCGACCGTCGAAGGGCCGTTCCATATTCCGGGATCGGACACTTTCGAGACCGGCGCCAATATGGCGAGCGGCGCGCCCGGCATCGCGTGTTTCGTCACCGGCATGGTGCGCGATCTCGACGGCAAGCCGATCGGCGGCGCGATGCTCGACCTCTGGCAGACCGACGGCGAAGGACTTTATGAGGCGCAGCGCGGCAAGGACAAATACATGCGCGGCATCTATTATTCGAAACCCGATGGCAGCTACATCGTGCGCACGGTCGCCCCGATCGGCTACACGATTCCGATGGACGGCCCGGTCGGCGATCTGATGAGCAAAACGAAAATCAGCCACTTCCGCCCCGCGCATATCCATTTCGCGGTGTCGGCGGCGGGGTACAAACCCGTGGTCACGCATCTCTTCCAGCGCGGCGATCAATATATCGAGACCGACGTGGTGTTCGGTGTGAAGGAGCCGCTGATCGTGGATTTCAAGAAGAAAGCGTCCGGCAAGGCGCCGAATGGCGAGACCTTATCCGAGCCGTTCTATGAGGTCACTTACGACTTCGTGCTGCAGAAAGCCGCGAAGGCGCAGCGGGCGGCGTGAGACGTGGAGCTAAAGCGTTTTCCGGCGAATGCTTGCCCCGGACTTGATCCGGGGTGGGCGCCGGTTCGCCGCGGAAAACGCGACAGGAAAAGAGAATGGTACAGCTGAGTGGACTTGAACCACTGACCCTCGGTTCCACAAACCGATGCTCTAACCAACTGAGCTACAGCTGCACAAGCAAAGCATGAATGGGCTGAAAACGGGCGGACCCTAAAATCAACGAGCCCGTTTGGCAAGCAAGCCCAAGCACCCTCATATTTAGGGCGGCCGGGCCATTGCATTCAAGGCCAGCAAGGCCTCCTTCGTCCGATCAACGAAAAGCCCGGACCGCGAGGTCCGGGCTTTCGGATAACAACAGCCGATGAAAGGCTGGCAGGCAGCCGATCAGGCGACCTTCTTGAGGGCGCTGGTGATGCCGGTCTTGAGCGGCTCGATCGCCTCGGTCGTCACCTTCTGGGCCAGCGAGGTCAATTCCTTGGTCTGCGCGGCGACCGTGTCGAATTGCTTGCGGGCATGCGTCGACGAGAGTTCGACCAGTTCCGAAAGCGACTTCGCGGTGGCCATCGTGCTCACGAAATCGAAAGCCGCGTTGGTGTTGGTGCGTGCGGCGTCCATCGCCTTGAGGCTGTATTCGGACGCGCCTTTAGCAGCGGTCGCATAGCTCTCTTCGAGAACTTCGGTGGCCTCTTCGGTCGCCGACTTCATTTTTTCCCAGCCTTCCTTCGCCTGCGCGACGCCCTTTTCGGCGGCCTCGCGGAAAGCGGCGGGCACTTCGAACTTCGGCATGTCGAAGCTCGGGATTTCAAATTTGGGCATTTCGAATTTGGTATCGAAAGGCGCAAAAACGGACTTGGTGGTGGTTTCGGTCATGGCGTCCTCGGGCTGCATCGGTTTTTGATGGACCGGCCTCGCCGGTCACGCGGATGCCTATTTTATTAACACGACGGATGGTGCATCGCAATAGAAATTATTGCGATGCACCATAGATGCTGACCTATCGGAAATTTTGTCTCGTTTTCAGCCACTTATCGTCAAAACCGGCCTTCAAACCGGCCTGAAGGGGACTTTTGGCGGCCGCTATAATTTCGGCTTCGTGCTGTCCATGGCAACCTTGGATGCGCTTTGCCCAAGCTCCTTGGCCTGCTCGTTCAGCACCTGCATCTGCGACTGGATATAATCGGTCTGCAGCTTCATCATTTCCTGCATGTCCTTCGCCCGCACCAGTTTCTGTGCGAACTCGAACGACGCCATGATGTTCTGCTGGGCGAAGGTCATGGCCTTTTCGCCGACATCCTTCGCGCCGGCGCGGGCCATGCTGGCGCGGCCTTCCATTTCGCTCGCCGCCTGCTGGGCGGCGTTAATGAAGCCGCCGAAGGCCTGCCGGGCCTGTTCGACGCTCTGTTCGGCAAACTTGCGCATATCAGAGGGGATCTCAAAATTCTTCATTGGATCCATGATCGTCTCCTTAAGTTCGAGGCCGCCGGCGAGCCATTCTCATGGTTTCACGATGACCGCGTCAATGCTGAACCTTGGCTCAACTTGGGCTGAACCTTGGCTCAACCTCGAATGTGACACGCGGTTTCATGAAACCGCGCCAGGGTTAAGGTTATCGGCAGCGGCCGCGCCGCGCGGCGTGGACGCCACCGGACCCGAAGCCTATTAAGATCTCAGTAAATTCAATCGGTTCCGCGCGGCTGGAGCATTTTCCGGCGAAGTGGAGACCGGTTCGCCGCAGAAAATGCGACAAACAAAAGGAATCTGGACCGTGTTCCGATTGGATCGGAACACAGTCTAGTCTGGTTTTGATGGATCAAACGCAATCCTTTCTCGCAATTCTGCATGACGCGCGGATCGTGCCGCACGCCGCGGGCAATCTGCCGGCGTGGCTCTGGAGCACGGACGGCGAGCGGATTCTGTTTGCGAACGCGGCCGGCGCCGCGATTTTCAGCGCTGACAATGTCGCGGCCGTCTTGCAGAAGCGTTTCGATCCCTCGCAGACCGCTTCAACGCA
>CAMDXM010000204.1 GCA_945878025.1 Pseudorhodoplanes sinuspersici
GAATCTCTCCGCGTTGAGAACGGAATTTGGTGAATTCGGAGAGGAATTTGCTCTGGACGATCCGCTCGAAACATGCGGAATATGCCCCCAGCTGAGGGGAAGTTGTGTCCATGAGTTCAGAGATCATCCTTGAAACCGAGGATCTCACCAAGGAATTTGCAGGCTTCGTCGCGGTCAACGGGGTCAACCTGCAGGTCGAGCGCGGCACCATCCATGCCCTGATCGGCCCGAACGGCGCCGGCAAGACGACCTGCTTCAATCTCCTCACCAAATTTCTGGCGCCGACGCGCGGGCGCATCTCCTTCAAGGGCCGCGACATCACGACGCTCCCGCCCGCCGATGTCGCGCGGCTTGGCGTCGTCCGCTCGTTCCAGATTTCAGCGGTGTTTCCGCATCTCACCGTGCTCGAAAATGTCCGGATCGCGCTGCAGCGCGAGCGCGGCGGCTCGTTCGATTTCTGGCGCTCGCGGCGCGTGCTCGATCAATTCAACGACCGCGCGATGGCGCTGATCGCGGATGTCGGCTTGAGCGACTTTGCGCAGATTCCGGCGGTCGAACTTGCCTATGGCCGCAAGCGCGCGCTCGAAATCGCGACCACGCTCGCGCTCGATCCGGAAATGCTGCTGCTCGATGAGCCGACCGCGGGCATGGGGCACGAAGACATCGAC
Source organism: Pseudorhodoplanes sinuspersici (assembly GCA_945878025.1). Lineage (GTDB taxonomy): Bacteria > Pseudomonadota > Alphaproteobacteria > Rhizobiales > Xanthobacteraceae > Pseudorhodoplanes > Pseudorhodoplanes sinuspersici_B. Next base: position 669 of record CAMDXM010000204.1, read on the forward strand.
AGGATCGCGGCCCTGATCAAGCGGGTCGCCGCCGACCGCACCGTGCTGATGGTCGAGCACAATCTCAGCGTGGTATCGGACTTGTCGGACAAAATCACGGTGCTGACGCGCGGGCGCGTGCTGGCCGAAGGCGATTACGATACGGTCTCCAACAATCCGGAAGTGCGCGAAGCGTATATGGGTGTCGGACATGCTTGATCCGCGCACGCCGCTTCTGTCGGTCGACAATCTGCAGGCATGGTACGGCGAATCCCATATCCTGCATGGCGTCGCATTCGACGTTTTCCCCGGCGAAGTCGTGACGCTGCTCGGCCGCAATGGCGCGGGCAAAACCACGACTCTGAAATCGGTCATGGGCATTGTCGGCCGCCGCACCGGCTCGGTCCGTTTCGAAAACGACGAGATGATCGGGCGCGCTTCCAACCAGATTGCGCGGGCCGGGATCGCCCTATGTCCGGAAGAGCGCGGGATTTTTGCAAGCCTCAATGTGGAGGAAAATCTTCTGCTGCCTCCGCAGGTCAGGCCCGGCGGTCTTTCGCTCGACCAGATTTTCGAATTATTTCCCAATTTGCGCGAGCGGCTGGGATCGAGCCAGGGCACCAAGCTGTCCGGCGGCGAACAGCAGATGCTTGCGATCGGACGAATTTTACGGACCGGCGCGCGGCTGCTGTTGCTCGACGAGCCGACCGAAGGGCTCGCGCCAGTCATCATACAACAGATCGGAAAGACCATCCGCACATTAAAGCAGCAAGGCTTTACCATCCTGCTGGTTGAACAAAATTTCCGCTTCGCCTCGACCGTCGCGGATCGCTATTACGTCATGGAACATGGCAAAGTGGTTCATCGCTTCGCCAATTCGGAGCTCAATGCCAATCTCGACAAGCTTCACGAGCTTCTTGGAGTTTGAATAAACTGTCTCAAGAGAGTGAACGATAAGGAGGAATACGCAATGAAACGTATCATCGGCTTAGCAACGCTCGCGGTCGCCATCGGCTGCGGAACAGCGCAAGCGCAATATTCGGACGGCGTGATCAAGATCGGCGTCATGAACGATATGTCGGGCACCTATGCCGACTTGACCGGGCCGGGCTCGGTCGTTGCCGCGCAGATGGCGGTCGAGGATTTCGGCGCCGCCGCCAAGGGTCTCAAGGTGGAGATCGTCGGCGCCGACCATCAGAACAAGCCGGACATCGGCTCCAACGTCGTGCGGTCCTGGATCGACACCGACAAGGTCGACGTGATCGTCGACGTGCCGACCTCGTCGGTGGCGCTCGCCGTCAACGAGATCGTCCGTGAGAAGAACAAGGTGTTCCTGATCTCGGGCGCGGCTGCGTCCAATCTCACCGGCGACAAATGCTCGCCCAACACCGTGCACTGGACTTACGACACCTGGGCGCTGGCCAATGGCACTGGCAACGCCATCGTGAAGACCGGCGGCAAGAACTGGTTCTTCCTCACCGCCGACTATGCCTTCGGTCACGCTCTTGAGCGCGACACCGCGGCTGTCGTCGAAAAGAACGGCGGCAAGGTGATGGGCAAGGTGCGTCACCCGTTCCCGGCGACGGACTTCTCCTCGTTCCTGCTGCAGGCGCAGGCCTCGAAGGCGCAGATCATCGGTCTCGCCAATGCCGGCGCCGACACCACCAACGCGATCAAGCAGGCCGCGGAATTCGGCATCGTCAAGGGCGGCCAGAGCCTTGCCGCGCTGCTGATCTTCATCAGCGACGTCAAGGCGCTCGGTTTGCCGACCGCCCAGGGCCTGGTCTTCACCGAAGCCTGGTACTGGGATCTGAATGACGCCAACCGCGACTTCGCGAAGCGCTTCGCTCCCCGTAACAAGGGCATTCATCCGAGCATGATCCACGCCGGCGTCTATTCGGCGGTGACACATTATCTGAAAGCCGTCACCGAGCTGAAAAGCGACGCCGATGGCAAGGCGGTGGTCGCGAAGATGAAGGCGACCCCGACCGACGACAAGCTGTTCGGCAAGGGAACGATCCGTGCCGACGGCCGCAAGATCCACCCGATGTATCTGTTCGAGGTCAAGAAGCCCGAAGAATCCAAGGGCCCCTGGGATCTGTACAAGCTGCGCGCCACCATCCCGGCAAACGAGGCTTTCCGTCCGATCGGCGAGGGCAAGTGCCCGCTGGTCAGCGGCTAACGCGAAGCAGCAAGTAGCATGACAGGGGCGGGCGAAACGCCCGCCCCTGCACTGCCAGAGCATGATGCCGAAAAGTGCGCAGCGGTTTTCGAACGACATCATGCTCTAACTTTATTGAGTCGATCACATTCATGATCTTGGATCGAGGCGATCCAGAATCATCGTGATCCAGGAGTGATCGCGTGTTCGAGATTTTCGGCATCCCCTCGCAAGCGTTGTTCGGCCAGCTTCTGATCGGGCTGATCAACGGCTCGTTTTACGCATTGCTGAGCCTCGGGTTAGCCGTCATCTTCGGCATGCTCAACATCATCAATTTCTCGCACGGCGCCCAATACATGCTGGGCGCGTTCGCCGCGTATTTTCTCCTGCAAGTCGCCGGCCTCAATTATTGGGTCGCGTTGGTCGTCGCGCCGATCGCCGTCGGATTCACCGGTGTCGTCATCGAGCGCCTGTTTCTGCAATGGCTCTACAAGCTCGATCATCTTTACGGCCTGCTGCTGACCTTCGGGCTCGCCCTGATTATCGAAGGCGTGTTCAGGAATTATTTCGGCTCGTCAGGGCTGCCGTATCGCGTTCCGGACGCGCTGCAAGGCGGGCAAAATCTCGGCTTCATGTTTCTGCCGAATTATCGCGCCTGGGTCATCGTGTTCTCGGTGGTCGTCTGCTTTGCCACATGGTTCCTGATCGAGCGCACGCGGCTCGGCGCCAATTTGCGCGCGGCAACCGAAAATCCGACGCTCGTTCGCGCCTTCGGCATCAATGTGCCGCGCATGATCACGCTGACCTACGGTTTCGGCGTCGGGCTTGCCGCGCTTGCCGGCGTGATGGCGGCGCCGATCTATAACGTCTCTCCGCAAATGGGCTCGGACCTGATCATCATCGTGTTCGCGGTGGTGGTGATCGGCGGCATGGGATCGATCATGGGCGCGATCCTGACCGGATTCGGGCTCGGCGTGATCGAGGGTTTGACCAAGGTCTTCTTTCCGGAAGCCTCGAATACGGTGATTTTCGTGATCATGGCGATCGTGCTGCTGATCCGGCCCTCCGGGCTGTTCGGACGGGGAACCTGACATGCAGCAGATCGCGCCAATGGAAGCGTCCGTACGGACTGAACGGTCGCGCAGCGAGATCGTTGCGTTCATGCTGATGGCTGTGGCGCTGATCGTGGCGCCGGCTGTCATCTATCCGCTCTTCCTGATGAAGGCGTTGTGTTTCGCGCTGTTTGCCTGCGCGTTCAATCTGCTGATCGGCTATGTCGGCCTTCTCTCCTTCGGCCACGCGCTGTTCTTCGGATGGGCGAGCTATATCTCCGCGCACGCGGCCAAGGTCTGGGGCTTTCCGCCCGAGCTTGCGGTCCTGACCGCGACCGCCGGTGCTGCCGCTTTAGGATTTGTCGCGGGCGCCATCGCCATTCGCCGGCAAGGCATCTATTTCGCCATGGTCACGCTCGCCTTGGCGCAGATGATGTATTTTTTCGCGGTGCAGGCTCCGTTCACCGGAGGCGAGGACGGCATCCAGTCGGTGCCGCGCGGCAAGCTGTTCGGATTCCTCAATCTCGCCGATCAGATGACCATGTATACGTTCGTGGCCATCGTGTTCCTGCTGTGCTTCCTGCTCATCTACCGGATCATTCATTCGCCGTTCGGCGAGGTGCTGAAGGCGATCCGCGAGAACGAGCCGCGCGCGATCTCGCTCGGCTACAAGACCGACCGCTACAAGCTCGCCGCCTTCGTGCTCTCCGCCGCGCTCACCGGCGTTGCCGGGGGGACGAAAGCGCTCGTGTTTCAGCTCGCCTCGCTGACCGACGTCAATTGGCCGATGTCGGGCGAAGTCGTGCTGATGACGCTGCTGGGCGGCCTCGGCACCGTGTTCGGACCTGTGGTCGGCGCATTTATCATTATCGCGATGCAGAATTATCTGGCCGCCTTCGGTCAATGGGTGCTGGTGATTCAGGGCGTTATTTTCGTGACTTGCGTGATGCTGTTCCGTCGCGGGATCGTCGGCGAGATCGCCAGTCTTCTGCGCATCAAGCTCTGACGTTTCGATTTCCGGACATTTCGCTTCAAGGAGACGCCCATGAGCGCCGAAGCCCGCCTCAAGGATCTTGGCATCGTGCTGCCGGCCGTTCCGAAGCCGGTTGCGAATTACGTGCCTTATCGCCTTGTCGGAGGCTTTCTCTATTTGTCGGGGCAGGGTCCGCGCGATGCGAGCGGCGCGTTGCTGACCGGGAAGGTGCCGACCGAGGTGTCGGTCGAGGAAGCTTACAAGCATGCGCGGCTCACCGGATTGGGTCTTCTGGCGGCCGCGCGCGATGCGCTGGGATCGCTCGATCGCGTCGAAGCGGTGGTGAAACTCCTCGGAATGGTCAATGGAACGCCCGATTTCGGCGATCATCCGAAGGTGATCAATGGCTGTTCCGATCTGTTCGTCGAGATTTTCGGCGATCGCGGGAAACACGCACGCTCGGCCGTCGGCATGGGATCGCTTCCCAACCGGATGTCGGTTGAAATCGAGGCTATTTTCACTGTGACGGCCTGATATGCGCGGAGCCTCTTGAGGAGGCATGGTGGGCTTCCCTATAAGGGATGTCCCGCTGCCGGTGACGCCATTCATGAGCAAACTTTTTTCTCCGATCACGCTCGCCAGTCTCGAGCTGTCGAACCGCGTCGTCGTGGCGCCGATGTGCCAATACAGCGCCGCCGACGGATCGGCGACCGACTGGCACATGACGCATCTTGGCATGCTGGCCAATTCCGGCGCGGCTTTGGTCGTGGTCGAGGCGACACATGTGGAGCGGCACGGCCGCATCACGCATGGCTGCCACGGCCTTTACTCCGATGCCAACGAGGATGCGATCCGGCGCGTGCTCTTGCATTGCAGGCGGATCGGCAGCGCAAAATTCGGCGTGCAGCTGGCGCATTCCGGGCGCAAAGGCTCCTCGCAGCGACCCTGGGACGGCGGCAAGGGCCTCAAGCGCGATGAAGACCCATGGGAAACGGTCGCGCCGTCTTCCATCGCCTATGGCAACGAATGGCCGGCCCCGCGCGAAGCGACGCATGCGGATATCGCGCGCATCCGCGAAGCGTTTGTGAATTCGGCGAAGCGCGCTATTGCGATCGGTTTCGACGCGGTCGAACTGCATCTCGCGCACGGTTACTTGCTGCACACGTTTCTGTCGCCGCTGTCCAACCAGCGCAAGGATGAGTTTGGCGGCTCGCTCGAAAACCGCATGCGTTTTCCGCTTGAAGTCGCTCGCTTGGTGCGCGCCGTGGTCCCGAAATCCATCCCGCTTGGCGCGCGCGTCTCCGCGACCGATTGGGTCGAGGGCGGCTGGACCATCGAGGACAGCGTCAAGCTTTGTCGGGCGCTTAAAGCCGAGGGACTCGATTTCATTTGCACGTCTTCGGGCGGCATCCTTTTCGCAACGCGCGCACCGCATGATGTCGATAACAATGCCGCTCTTGCGGAGAAGATCCGGCGTGAAGCGGGCATTGCGACGCGTGCGGTCGGCTTGATCACCGAGCCGCAAAAAGCCGAAGATATTGTCGCGAGAGGTCAGGCCGATCAGATCGCGATCGCGCGCGGTTTTCTCGACGATCCGCATTGGGCATGGCACGCCGCGAAACAGCTCGGCGGCGAGGTGAAGCGTCCCGATCAATATCTTCGGGCCGGGCCGCAATTCTGGCCGCCGGCGAGACCGAAGTAACTTTTTGAAAGCTCCATGATGGCTGAGCCCGTGTTTCCCGATCAGGCCCGCGCCGTCATCATCGGCGGCGGCGTGATGGGCTGTTCGCTCGCGTATCATCTCACCAAGCTCGGGTGGCGCGATGTGATCCTGCTGGAGCAGGGGCGGCTCTCCTGCGGCACCACATGGCACGCGGCCGGCCTTGTCGGGCAATTGCGCGCGCACCAGAACATGACGCGCCTCGTGCAATATTCGGCGCAGCTTTATTCGCAGCTTGAAAAGGAAACCGGACAGGCCACCGGCTGGAAGCAATGCGGATCGGTGCTGGTGGCGCGCACGCCCGAGCGCGTCACTCTGTTCAAGCGCATCGCATCCTCCGCCAAGGCGCAGGGCATCGATTGCGCGCTGATTTCGATCAAGGAAGCGGGCGACAGATATCCGGTCATGCGCACCGACGATCTCGCTGGCGCGCTGTGGTTGCCGCTCGACGGCAAGGTCAATCCCGCCGATATCACGCAGGCGCTGGCGAAGGGCGCGCGCATGGGTGGTGCGCGCATCTTCGAACAGACGCGCGTGACCGCGATCCATCGCAAGAATGGCGCGGTGACCGGCGTTGCGACCAGCCGCGGCGATATCAAGGCGGAGGTCGTAATCAATTGCG
>CAMDXM010000205.1 GCA_945878025.1 Pseudorhodoplanes sinuspersici
CAGAAGGTTGCAACAGACCCCCACCCGGTCGCCTTCGGCGACCACCCTCCCCCTTTCAGGGGGAGGGAAGAAAACTATGCGCGCGGCCCGTATCACGCGAACGACTTGGCGTAGCCGTCGACCACGCCCTTGAGCTTGGCGGCGGTGGCGTCATCGAGATCGCGCGAAGAGCTGATCGTGTCGAGGATGTCCTTGTGCCTGGTCTGCAGGAGCGACAGCAGGCCTTGTTCGAAGGCTCGAATCTTGTTGACCGGCATGGCGTCGAGATAGCCGTTCACGCCGGCATAAATCACCGCCACCTGCTCTTCCATCTTCAGCGGCGAGAATTGCTGCTGCTTCAGAAGCTCGGTCAGACGCGCGCCGCGATTGAGCAGGCGCTGCGTGGTGGCGTCGAGGTCGGAACCGAATTGCGCGAACGCCGCCATTTCGCGGTATTGCGCAAGCTCGCCCTTGATCTTGCCGGCGACCTTTTTCATCGCCTTGGTCTGCGCGGACGATCCCACGCGCGACACCGACAGGCCGACGTTCACCGCGGGACGAATGCCCTGATAGAACAGGTCGGTTTCGAGGAAGATCTGGCCGTCGGTGATCGAGATCACGTTGGTCGGAATATAGGCCGAGACGTCGTTGGCCTGCGTCTCGATGATCGGCAGGGCGGTGAGCGATCCCGCGCCCTTGTCGTCGTTCATCTTCGCGGCGCGCTCAAGCAGGCGCGAATGCAGATAGAACACGTCGCCGGGATAGGCTTCGCGGCCGGGCGGACGGCGCAGCAAGAGCGACATCTGGCGATAGGCGACGGCCTGTTTCGACAAATCGTCGTAAATGATCACGGCATGCATGCCGTTGTCGCGGAAATATTCGCCCATGGTGCAGCCGGAGAACGGCGCCAGGAATTGCATCGGCGCCGGATCGGACGCGGTGGCGGCAACGATGATCGAATATTCCAGCGCGCCCTGCTCCTCGAGCACCTTCACGAATTGCGCGACGGTGGAACGCTTCTGGCCGATCGCGACATAGACGCAATAAAGTTTGACCTTCTCGTCGCCAGTGGCGTTGAGCGGCTTCTGGTTCAGGATCGTGTCGAGCGCGATCGCGGTCTTGCCGGTCTGGCGGTCGCCGATGATCAATTCGCGCTGGCCGCGGCCGATCGGGATCAGGGCGTCGACGGCCTTGAGGCCCGTCGCCATCGGCTCATGCACCGACTTGCGCGGGATAATGCCGGGCGCCTTCACATCGACGCGCTCGCGCTTGTCGGCCTTGATCGGGCCCTTGCCGTCGATCGGATTGCCGAGCGCATCGACCACGCGGCCGAGCAGACCCTTGCCGACCGGCACGTCCACGATCGCGCGGGTGCGCTTGACGGTCTGGCCTTCCTTGATCTCGCGGTCTTCGCCGAAAATAACGATACCGACATTGTCGGTTTCGAGATTGAGCGCCATGCCGCGCACGCCGTTCTCGAATTCGACCATCTCGCCGGCCTGCACGTTGTCGAGGCCATAGACGCGCGCGATGCCGTCGCCGACAGAGAGCACCTGACCGACCTCGGAGACTTCAGCCTCCTGGCCGAAATTCTTGATCTGGTCTTTCAGGATCGCGGAAATTTCTGCGGCGCGGATGTCCATCAGCGGGCCTCTTTCATGGCGTACTTGATCGAGTTGAGTTTGGTGCGCAGCGACGAATCGACCATGCGGCTGCCGAGCTTGACCACAAGCCCGCCAATGATCGCAGGGTCGACGCGGACGTTGAGATCGACGTCCTTGCCGGTCACCGATTTGAGCGCGCCTTTCAGCGCGGTGAGTTGCGTGTCGGAGAGCTTCTCGGCCGCGGTCACTTCGGCGGTCACTTCGCCCTTGTGCTGCGCGACCAGTTTTCGGAAGCCCCTGATCATGTCGCGCAGGGCGAACAGACGCCGGTTGCTCGCGATCACGTTGAGGAATTTCGCGGCGATGCCGCCGATGCCGGCTTTCTTCAGGATGGCGTCGAGCGCCTTTGCTTGCTGATCGGCGGAGAAGACCGGGCTGCGGACCAGCCGGTTGAGATCGGCGCTGTCGCCGATCATCGCATCGAAGCGGTCGAGATCGGCTTTGACCGCGTCGAGTTTTTTCTCTTCGAGCGCAAGTTCGAACAATGCGTTGGCATATCGGCCGGCCATGCCGGAAACGGTCGGAGCTTGAGCTTGATCTGCCATCGCGGGCCCGTTGAGCTTTTTTGGTTCTTACGCAATCCGCAAGCCTGACGCCGTCGCCAAAGAGACGGCGCAAACTATTGGAATCCAAGAGGGAATTCCGACTTCGCCGGCCCTCACGGAGACCCCCCGGAACCCCTGCGAAATCGCGGTTTTGCTAACATACGGGCAATCGCGGTGCAACACGGCGCGTTCGCACAGGATGAAAAGCCGTGCAGTCAAATAGTCTTGCCCGATTTGACGCAGCTCAAAGCCGTGGCCCATGCGGCGTGGCAGCGCGCGCGAGCCGCCGCCCGCGTTGATTCATCGTGGATTTTCAGTCGGCGCCGAGCCCGCATGACCGGCCCCGGGGGCATCATCGCCGGGTTCCTCTGTGCAGGCCGGGTGACCGCGTCGCAGGCATGGCCTGCAAGACGTCCGCCGGCGCTATCGCCGGCCTGACCGGCGCCGTCATCGCTTCGCCGGCCCGCGATCGGCATCGGTGCCGATGCCTGTGTCGGCACCTGTGCCCGGCTGGTTTGTCTTCCCGCACCGCATGGCTGAATTGGCCGAGGCCGATAGCGGACCCAAATTTCGGCGGACCGTTCAAACCATTCGTCTGTTATTTCAAGACGATCGATGCGGCCGCTATTTGCGAGGCGCAAACCGGACACGGACTCAATGGCGGTGAACGTCCGCCCTTGCCGCGTCACGATTGCGTCATTAGCTCCCTTGACTGTCGCACGTCATCTGATTCGCGCGATCCCGGGGGCGGCCATGAAAATCGCAATCGTTGGAACGGGGAATGTCGGCAAGGCGCTGGGCGGCGCGTGGAAAGCCGCCAAGCACGACGTTGTGCTCGCGGTGCGCGAACCGGACAATGAAAAATCCAAGCAGCTCGCCAAGGACGGCTTTTCCGTTTCCGCGATGGCGGATGCTGCGAAAGGCGCCGAGGCGATTGTGCTCGCGGTTCCCTGGACGGAGATCGCGACAGTGATCGATTCGCTTGGGCCCCTGAACGGCAAGATCGTGATCGACGCCACCAATCCGCTGACGCCGGATCTCGAAATGGGGCTGGGCTTCGACGATTCCGCGGGCGAGACCGTGGCTCTGTTGGCGCAGGGCGCGCGCGTGGTGAAGGCGTTCAACACCACCGGCGCGGAGAACATGATGAAGGCGAAGGATTTTCCCAGCAAACCGGCGATGTTCGTCGCCGGCGACGATCCCGGCGCCAAGAAGACGGTGCAGAAACTGGCCGACGATATCGGCTTCGAGGCGATCGACGCCGGCCCCCTGAAGGCAAGCCGCTATCTCGAGCCGATGGCGACGCAATGGATCAAGCTCGCGCTCGGCGGCGTCGGTACGCAATTCGCGTTCTCGCTGGTGCGGCGCTAAAAGTCACAAGAAGCTCTGCGGATCGATATCGACTTCGAGCTTGAGCGTGCCGCGCGTTTTCGGGGCATGCGCGAGCCAGCCACGCAGATAGCCCGACATGTCGTAGGCGCGCGGCGACTTCACGAGAATACGGAAACGGTAGCGCCCGCGCACCAACGCCAGCGGCGCCTCCGCGGGACCCAGCACGCGCACCGATTCATCGAGCGGCGCCGCAGCCGCGATCTTGCGCGCGTGGCTTTCGGCTTCGTGCTTGTCGCCACCTGAAATAATGAGGGCCGCGAGCCGGCCGAATGGTGGATAGCCGCTTTTCTCGCGCTCTTCGATCTCTTTCGCGTAGAAGGCTTCGCGATCTCCGGAGATGAGCGCGCGCATCACCGGATGCTCCGGCTGGTGCGTCTGCAGGAAGCCCAGGCCGCGACCCGCTTCGCGCCCGGCACGGCCTGCGACCTGATGCAGAAGCTGGAAGGTGCGCTCGGCGGCGCGAGGGTCACCATTGGACAGGCCGAGATCGGCGTCGACGATGCCGACCAGATTGAGCTTCGGAAAATGATGGCCCTTGGCCACAAGCTGCGTGCCGATGACAATATCGAAATGCCCCTCCGCGACTTCATCGAGTTCTTCCCGCAGCCGGTCCACCGACTCAACAAGATCGCTCGACAGCACAATGCTGCGCTTGCCGGGAAACAGCGCCGCCACTTCTTCCGCCAGCCGCTCCACGCCGGGACCGACCGCGGCGAGCGTATCCGTCTTCGCACATTGCGGACACGCCTCCGGCACCGGCATGCCGTAGCCGCAATGATGGCAAACGAGCCGCCGCTTGAATCGATGATCGACCAGCCACGCGTCGCAATTCGGACACGAAAAACGATGCCCGCAGGCGCGGCACAAGGTGAGCGGCGCATAGCCGCGCCGGTTGAGGAAAAAAAGCGCCTGTTCGCCGCGTTCGAGCGCGGTCTGCACGGCGTCGGCCAGGCGAGGCGAGATGAAGCGGCCGCGCGGCGGCGCTTGCGTCTTCAGATCGATCGCCTCGATATGGGGCAGATGCTGGCCGCCGAAGCGCTCCGGCAAACGCAGCCGGCGATAGCGCCCGCGCCGCGCATTGACCTCGGTTTCGACCGACGGCGTCGCCGACGACAATATGACGGGTATCTTTTCGATGCTCCCACGCACCACCGCCATGTCGCGCGCGTGATAGTGAATGCCGTCTTCCTGCTTGTAGGCCTGGTCGTGCTCTTCATCCACGATAATAAGCCCGAGATCGGCGAATGGCAGAAACAAAGCCGAGCGCGCGCCGACGATGGCCTTCACCTCGTTGTCGGCGACGGCGCGCCAGGTGCGCGCGCGTTTGCGCGGCTGCACTTGCGAATGCCATTCCGCCGGGCGCGTACCGAAGCGCTCCGCGAAGCGGTCGAGAAATTGCGCGGTCAGCGCGATTTCCGGCATCATGATGAGGACCTGCTTGCCTCTTCTAATGGCTTCGGCGACTGCCTCGAAATAGACTTCGGTTTTTCCTGACCCCGTGACGCCGTCGATCAGCGCGACCGCGTAATCGCCTTGCGTCACGAGATCGCGCGCGGCATTGGCGGCGGCGCGCTGCTCATCGAGAAAATCCGGCTGCATGAAATCGGGATCCGGAAGCTCCGCCACCGGATCGGGCGGCAGCACGATCGTCTCCAGCGCGCCTTCATCGATCAGGCCGTTGACAACGGCAGCTGAAACGCCGGCTTCCTGCGCGGCGTCACTCTTCGCTCGCGCCATGCCGTCTTCGAGGAGACGCAGCACGCGTGAACGCGCCGGTGTCATGCGTTTTGGAGGCGGGCCTGCGAGCCGCACGCCGACGCGCTCGCGCGCGGGCCCGAGATGCTCGCCCATGCGCATGGTCATACGCAAAACCATGCCGCGCGCGCCGAGCGTGTAGCCCGACACCCAGTCGACGAAGCTGCGCAAAGGCGTGCGCAAAGGCGGGACATCGAGCTTGCCCCCGACATCCTTCAGGCGGTTATGCAAACCGGGCCGCGGATTGCCTTCGCCCCAGACCACGCCGGTATATTCGGCCTGTCCTAGCTGCACGTTGACGAAATCGCCCGGCTCCAGCGTCATCCCCGCCGGCACGCGGTAGGAATAGGCTTGGTCGAGGGCCAGCGGCACCACGACATCCACGATCTGCTGGCCTTTGGGGGCTTTCGGCATCCGGCAAACTCGCCCGATTCCGGGCGCTTAAGGAAGGGTGAAGATATTGTCCCCATCCTGAGGAGTGACGCGATCCTCCACATATGAACGATTCATCCAAAGTGCAGAAATTTGCATTCGCCGCCCCCGATGTCGCCGCCGAGATCGGGCGCTGGCTGTCCTATCTCGGCCATGAGCGGCGGATGTCGCCGAAAACGCTCGACGCTTACGCGCGCGATATCGCGCAATTCCTCACATTCCTGGCGGAGCATCTCGGCGGCGCGCCGTCGCTCAAGCAATTGGCGAAACTGAGCCCGCAGGATGTGCGCGCCTTCATGGCGGCGCGACGCGCGGACGACATTTCCGCCCGCTCATTGATGCGGGGCCTCGCCGGAGCGCGCTCTTTCGCGCGTTTTCTGGAGCGCAACGGCAAGGGCAAGGTGGCGGCGCTTTCCGCCGTACGCGCGCCGAAAGTGCCGAGGACCTTGCCGAAGCCGCTGACCGTGCCGTCGGCCAAGCGCATCGCCGACACGGATCTGCGCGCGGGCGAGGATCGCGAGCCGTGGATTTTCGCGCGCGACGCCGCCGTGCTCGGGCTGCTCTACGGCTCCGGATTGCGCATCGCCGAAGCGCTCTCCCTCAAACGCGAGGACGTGCCGGCGTCCGGCATGGGCGATGTCATCACGGTGACCGGCAAAGGCAACAAGGCGCGCATGGTGCCGGTGCTGCCACAGGTATCGAAGCTGATCGCCGAATATCTTGCGCTTTGTCCGTACAATCCCGGTCCCGGCGGGCCGCTCTTTGTCGGCGCCAAAGGCGGACCGCTGTCGCCGCGCATCATCCAGCTCACCATGGAACGCCTGCGCGGCGCGCTCGGCCTGCCCGACAGCGCGACGCCGCATGCGTTGCGGCATTCCTTCGCGACGCATCTTCTGGCGCGCGGCGGCGATTTGCGCTCGATCCAGGAATTGCTCGGCCACGCATCGCTCTCGACCACGCAGATCTATACCGCCGTCGACACCGACCGCCTGCTCGACGCTTACAAATCCGCGCATCCCCGCGCCTGACCCCTTAGAGCGCAATGCATTCCACTTGCGGACACATCGTTTCGCGGTGCATCGTTGCGCGCGAATCGTGAGGGGAAAACAATGTCCGCGCACAAGGAAGTCGAGCACGCCGAACATATCGAGCATATTTCGGGGCACAACAAACAGATCGCGCTCCTGATCGCGATCATCGCGCTGTTTCTGGCGTTCTCCGAAACGCTCGGAAAGAGTGCGCAGACCGCGGCGATCAGCGACAACGTGGAAGCGTCGAATCTCTGGGCCTTCTTCCAGGCCAAGACCATCCGCATGACCACGCTGACCACGGCCGCCGAGACGCGCAAGATCGATCTTGCCGCCGCCACCGATCCGGCGATCAAGGACACGATGAGCAAGCAGAT
>CAMDXM010000206.1 GCA_945878025.1 Pseudorhodoplanes sinuspersici
TCGGGCCTGCCCGAGTTGTGCGTCATTGAGTGTCGCAACTCGGGCTTGCCCGAGACCGGCCATTCTTTTCAAGTCTTGTGGCGATGGATCGAGCGTTGAACCGCGCGAGTGTCCGGCGCGACCAAGGCTGGAACACCGAGAGAGGGGCAATTTCACATGACCGGCAAGGAATTGAACCGCAAGACCGCCGAACCGGCGCGCAAGGACAGCGGGCTGCGCGGGCATATCGCTGCGATTATTGCATTATTCGCGCTCGCCGTCGTCGCAATGGCGTGGTTCTGGAGCACGCGCCAGCCGCTGGAAACGGCGTTGCCGAACGGCCTGATCGTGGCCGGCGCCGGCGCCTTCGTCACCGCCGCGATCGCTTATGTCCGCGGCATGGACCTGATGGATGTGTTCGAAATGCTGGGCGAGGCGTTCATGGGCCTGTTCGCGCTCATCGGCGCGATCCTGAATGGGATCTGGAGCGCGATCTGCGGGATTTTCGGCTGGGATTGAGTTCGAGCCGTTCTGCGCCGTCATCGCCGGGATGATCCTAGGCGTTGTATTGGCTGCGACGCACAGCTGCTGCTTGTGCATGTGCCGGATTGCACTATTCTCCCCAGCTTGAAGAAAACGGGGGGATAATAGAATGCAGTACATCGTTATACCGTTCGATCCGGTCACCAAGCGCGCGGCAAATTCCAGCGCGGTCGCCGACGAATTGCAGAGCCTGATCGCTCAATACGTGTCGCAGGGCTGGGAATATGTGAGGCTGGAAACGATCAGCGCCATCATGCCCGGCACAGCCGGCTGCTTCGGGATGGGCGCCGAGCCGCCGAGCAACGTGTTTTACGGCATGGTCGTGTTCAAGGCGCCGGCATGAAATGGCTGCTGATCGCCTTGATCCGTCTCTATTGGATCGCGGTCCCCGCGCGTCTGCGGCGGCGATGCGTTTATCGGGAATCCTGTTCCCATCACGTCGAGCGAACGGCGCGGGAATCCGGATTGATGGCCGGATTGCGCGCGTTGCTCGTGCGTTATCGTAACTGCCGCGGGAATTATCGCAGCGTGTTCGTTGCGGCGGAAAAAAAATGGACGCTGCATCTGGCCTCGGGCGAGGTATTGGACGTGAACGAAATCTCGCCGCGGCTTCGCAGAGAACTCGGAAACCCCGGCGGCTGACGTCTTTCACTCCCGCGCATGGCACAGAGGAGAAAGGCCGGCCATGACGTGATAAGGTGATCGAACGACCGCTTCCAGCGGAGGGCAGATGGCCAAGACCCTCGTGAAGCCGCGCGTTTCGGCGAAGACCAAAGCCGCGCGGCCGCCGCTTTATAAAGTGATCCTGCTCAACGACGATTTCACGCCGCGCGAATTCGTCGTGCAGGTGTTGAAAGCCGTGTTCCGCATGGGCGCCGAGCGCGCTTATGCGGTGATGCTGACGGCGCACCGGCGCGGCGTCTGCGTGATCGCGGTCTATACCCGCGACGTCGCCGAGACCAAGGCGAAGGAGGCGACCGAACTCGGCAGGCAGAACGGCTATCCGCTCGCCTTCACGACGGAGAAGGAAAATTAGTCCGCGCACCCCGCTCGGCGCACGCAGTTTGATGTTGCCACGATTGCACAGGACCGGCGCGTATACGAGTCCCTTCGGAGACGACAACGCGCCGGGTGTGGAGAACGTCCTGGCGGATTTTACTTTCCGCGCATGCGCCACTACCTTTGCGTGCATCGGGTGGGGACTGAGAAATGAAAAGACGATCTGTGAGACAGCGATCGCGCTACAGAGGCTCCTTGAAAAAGCCGTCCTGGACGAGACAGCCAGCCATCCGGACCGGACTGCACACCGTCGCGCTATCCCTGCTGCTGATCGCCGTCGCCTGGGCGGCGAATTTCACCATCAACGGCAATCTGATTGTCAACGGCGATACGACGACCAACAAGCTGACGGCAAAAGGCGACATGTCGACGACCGGCGAATTAAGTGTCGCCGGCAACGCGACCACCGGCAAACTGACCGCCAACGGCGACATTTCGGCGACCGGCAATCTCGGGGCACAGAAGGACCTGGGCGCGGTGGGCAAGCTCAGCGTCGGGGGCGGTATCTATTCGGACGGTGAGGTATCGGCATTCTCTGTGAACACCACGTCCGACATCAAGTCGGGCACCGATATTGTCGCGAACGGAAACCTCACGGTGCACAAGAGCGCGACATTCATGAAAGCCTACAGCCGGTATTCCGAGACGATCTACAACGGAAATCCCAATTTCAAACTCAAGAGCATGGGCCAATGGGATTTTTGCGCCCTCGCCACGGTGGACTTTACTGGATTGGACAATGGTTCGAGTGACAACGCGAGCTGCCACCTTATTTACGACTACATAGATCCAACGATCAGTCGACCGTATTGGAAGCTCGAAGCCTCGGCCGCCACAACCACAAACATTGTCACCTGCTCGGCCATCTGTATGAGTTTCAGCGCGACCGTAACCGGGCAGCCCCCCAATTGACGGAGATCGCTGAGATGCGTGGAAAATCGCTCGCATTATTCGCAATCGCGACTATGGCGACAATGTTCGCGGACACCTTGCTCGCGCAAAACTCGCGCTCACGCGCCGTTTCCGCGCCCGCGCCCCTGGTGCTGCAGACCGTGAAGGGGCCGCCAACGCAGGTGATTATCGGCGACGACGATCGTGTTCCTTCAAATGACCGGCGCAGCGGGCGGCTGCTGCTGGGACTCAACACGCTGTCAAGCGCCTGCACGGGGTTTCTGATTTCGAATGGGGCCGTCCTGACCGCCGGTCATTGCATGACCTTGAAGGTGCAGACCGCTCAAGCTGACTGTCCGCCCAATAGCGCCACCCTTGTCGGGGAATTGCAGTTCGATGTCCCCCTGTCGTCAGACACAGGCGCCGTCAATATGCCGCCCGCGCAGGACATATATCCGCTCGACGTGAGTTCGATTTCCTGCAGGTACCAATTGCTGAGCGAAGACCCGGTCGGCATGAGCGACTGGGCTGTGTTCGCCGTCAAACCAAATTCCAATGGCCAGTTGCCGCATCCCACGCAGGGCTTTTATCGCGTGAGTAAACCGCCGCCGCTCGGCACAGCCAGCCTCGGCATCAGGATCACGGGCTATGGAACCGATGGTCCACCGCCGCTTTACGGCGAAGGAACTTCCTCGAAAAAAAGCAAGTTCAACTATACGCAACAAACGGGGGTTGGGCAGTTCTCTGCGCTGCGTGACACCGATAGCTACAGCAACATCGATTACTTGACCGATACAACAGAAGGAACCTCCGGCGCGGCGGTCCTCCTCAACGGGACGCGTGTCTCGGTCGGCATCAACAGCGGGAGCAAAACGGGGAACACGACCGGACCGAAGGATTTCAATTTCGGTACGACATTCGACGACTCCGGTCTTGTGGTCGCATTGCAGCAATTTCCCGGCAAGGCCTCGCGCGTGCCAAGCCGCAATATCTTCTATGTCGACGCCTATGCGCTCGGATTTTTGGAAAGCCCCATCGGCAATCTGTTTTTTCCGTTTCCGAATCTGAGCGCAGCCCTGGTCAAGGTCGGCGCCTTGTCGGCCGGCACGGCCTCGATCGTCAGCATCGTGAAGGGTGACTATGTCGAATTGATCAACCAGACCGACTCGAAAATCGAGAACATCACCATCACCCCGCCGGGAGATCTGACGCTGATGATGCCGGTCGGCGATGTCACGATCTGGAGCAGCGTGCAGAGCGCGGAATGAACAGGATCATTGCCATGGCGGCGAGATGGATTTTTCGAATGGGGAAATTGCGATGAAAGGACGATCTCCGGCACGCCGATCGGTCCGCCGACGAAATATGAAGAAGCGGTCATTGCGAAACAGATCGTTGATCCGGACCGGATTGCACACCATCGCTGCGTCCCTGCTGCTGGTCGTCGTCGCCTGGGCTGCGAATTTCACCATCAACGGCAATCTGATCGTCAACGGCGATACGACGACCAACAAGCTGACGGCCAGCAGCGATCTCAAGACGACGGGCAACCTCGATGTGACGGGCAGAATCAACACCGCGAACGTTTTCGCGTCCGGAAATCTGAGCGCCAACGGGAACGTGTTCGTCTCGAATGGCGCCGTATCCGCGAAGCAGCTCACGACAAGCGGTTTGCTGTCGGGAAAACCCGTGACGATTACCGGAAACACTGTCACGTCGGACAATGTCCTCGTCAACGAAGATCTTACGGTCGCCAAGAGCACAACGTTGATGAAATCTTACAAGCAATATTTCATATCGCTCACGGACGGCAATCCGAAGGTCAATGGCACTCCCATGGGAAACTGGGATTTTTGTTCCCTCACGACCATGACCGTTGCGGGAGAGAATGATGACAAGGAAGATAGCGCCACCTGCAATGTGTATGCCAACAGTTTCAGTTCAACGATTGGACGGCCGACCTGGCAGCTGGCAATCGCGGCCGGCAGCACCAAAATCAATTATGTCGAATGCAGAGCGATCTGCATGAGTTTCAGCTCGGCTCCCACTGGCAATTGAAAGAGCACCTCATGGAGCGGTCATGCGCCGCTCCATCGCGAGAATGATCGCGCCGCTTAGTGCGCGCCGTATCTGCGGGGAACGGCCATCGGATTCCCGATCATTTTTCTCATCGCGTTTTATTTCGGATACAAGGCGCTGAAGGAGATCGGCCGCACCAGCTGGAACATCGAGGAAAAGATCCTTGTTCGCCACCGGCCGCTGGGCGTCGTCAGGATCGTCATCATTGCGCTGGTCTGGACCGGCTTGATCGGCATCATGGTTTTCAGCGCCGTCGCCATGCGCGGGCGTTAGCGTCGCGGGCCTTTGAACCGGCAACGGCGATTGGCGAAGCCGCATCGCCTGCGCTATCAATAAGCGCATGAGCGCCGACCCGAACGCAAAAAGCCGCGGCCAACTTCCCATTCTGCTTGGCATTGTCGGCGCGGTGCTCGGCTTTATCGGCGCCTTCTATCTCACGCTGCCTTCCAAATCGCAGGATCCGGTGACGGCGGGGCTGGTCGCGCTGTTCGTCTACAGCCCGATCGGCGCGGTCATTGGCGCCTTCGCCGGCGCGAAGCTTGGCGCGCTCCTTCGTCCCGCAAAGCCGCCGGCCGTGGAGAGCCCCGCCGCCATGGCCGAGACCGGCGCGCCGGGTATGAGGGCCACGCCACCGGCTGCGCAGAGCCCCGCCGCCCCGGCTCAGGCCGGCGCGCCGGCGATGAGGTCCGTGCCGCAGGCGAGCGCCGGTACGCAGGTCGCGGGATCGACCGGGCGCAATGCGTTCAAGGCGCTCGGAATTACGTTCGGGAGCGCCGCTGTCTTGATCGGCGCGTATGTTTTCATTGACTATCATTTCTTCGCGACGCCGTGGCTGCGGCCGGACGGCACCGAGTTGCCTTTCGAAGTGCGGTTGCCGGCCGGCTCCGCGATGCCGCCCGCGGACGGCGTGAAGGGATTGCTGAGGACGACGGTGAACACCATGCCGGCGGAGATGAAGCCAGCGGCGTTTCGGCGCGACGGCGACCGGCCGGTGATCGTCGGAATGGTCGATCTTGCATTCCGCAGCAGCAGCCGCCAGCTCGAGATCACGATTCCCGGCCGTGCCGTCGCCAGCCACCCGATCAGGATCGCCACGAGCCCGTCGCATATGAAAGCGCTCGGGGCCTGGCAGCCGCATCCCGACGGCAGCGAGATCCGCTATCGAGTCAAATGGCCGGGCAAGGATTGATGCGCGCATGAGCGACGGCGGCGGCACAGGCGGCAAGCGCGGCAACGGACGTTCCATTTTTCTTGGAATTGTCGGCGCGGTGCTGGGCTTTGCCGGCGGGCTTGCGCTCGCGCCTTACAACCGGATGGACCCGATCGCCTCGGGGATGATCGCGCTGTTTCTGTTTGGGCCGATGGGCGCGGCCGCCGGCGCTTTCCTCGGCGCCAAGCTTGGCATGCGCGGCCGGGGCGCGGAGGCGACCGATGTGACACCGGCGGCGAGCGCTGTCGGCGCGGACGCGGCTGTGGACACGCCGCCCGCGAGCAGCCCGCCCGGCGAGGCGATCGACACCGGCGCGCTGTCGCGCAACTTCGGCAAGGCGCTATTCATCGCGATCGCGCTGGCCGGCGCGGTTGCCGCCGCCATTTATGGCCTCCTGCTTTCGGATATGCCGATCCAGCTCAATCCGAGCGGTCCCAATCCGGTGCTGCAAGTCGAGGTGCGGCTGCCCGCGGGTGCGCCGATGCCGGCGGAGAAAGACATCCGCGCGTCGCTGCACGGCCGGCCGTTTGGTCAGGTATCGATCAAGATGAAGCCGGACCTGTTTCGCCGCGACGGCGAGCGCGTGGTGCTCGTGGGCGAGGTCGAGCTTGCGTTCCGCACCGCCGACCGGCAGATCCAGATCGACATCGCCGGCCAGCCGGATCAAGTCTTCTACCTCACGCTGCCCGACAAGGCGCCGCATATGAGCGAACTCGGCGCCTGGGAGCCGCGCGGCGGCAGCGAGATCCGCTATCGCGCGAAATGGCCGGGGAAGAGTTAGGGCGTGGACTGAACGCCATCGGCAGAGCAGCAGGGACGAACCACATGAAATACATCGCGCCGATTGCCGTGATCGGCATCCTGCTTCTTCAGTGGACCGGTTCGATTCCGCTGGCGAGTGTCGGCGGGTCGTTGACGATCGGGTTTGCTTATATCGTCGCCGCACTGGCTGTCGGAATCCACGAGGCATGGACGAAAAAACGGGGTGTGCTTGGCTGGATCGTGAACATCGTTGTCTCGTTCTTCGGCGTGTTTGTGGCCGCCCAGCTCGGCGGCATAGTGATCGTGATGCTCCTCTCTCCGTTCATGGATGGGTCTTCGTCGCTGGCGAAAGCGGGAGGTCTCGTGATGTCTGTCGCGCTCGCAGGCGGGATGCTGGTCTCGCTGCTGGGAGCATGGGGCGCGCTGTGGATCGTGAACCGGTGGCGATGAGTTTGTTCAGCAAACACAGGATGGAGAACAAAGGGCGGCCTTTTGGCCGCCCTTTGAATGTTCTTGCCTCCGACCTCATCCTGAGGAGCGCCATAGCAGGCGTAGCCTGCGCACACTTGGCTACGGTGCGCGTCTCGAAGGATGGGGTCGGCCTCGCCCTTCGAGACGCATTGC
>CAMDXM010000207.1 GCA_945878025.1 Pseudorhodoplanes sinuspersici
TGACAGGTGTGAGAGGAGAAAGACGTGGATGGCCGGAATGAATCCGGCCATGACGGCGAGAGAGATGCGGGTGTCTCTGACAACGTCATGGCCGGGCTTGTCCCGGCCATCCACGTCTTGCTTTCTGGACACCATGGCAGCCGTCAAACAGGGATTTTTCACGGCGGGCCGGGATGTCCATCTCACGATCAGGGAAAAGAAATGCTTTCGGCGGCGCGCAATCGATGGAAAAGTGCCGCAAGCGGAAGGATTTTTCAGGTCCGCGGCGAAAGGCTCGATCCCGTGATTTCAAAACCCATCATTTCCGAACCCGTCATTTCCAAGCCTATGAAAAAAATCGGCGTTGCCGGTATCGGCAATATGGGCTGGCCGATGGCCGCGCGGCTGGTCGCGGCGGGATTCGATGTCGCGGCGTTCGACACGGCGTCCGGGCGCGCACAGGAATTCTGCGAAAAATGCGGCGGCGCGGCAGCCATGACTGCCGCCGAGGCCGCGAGCGGCGCAGACGCAGTAATCACTATTTTGCCGACGAGCAAGCACGTGGCCGAAGTCTGCGAGCAGATGCGCGGCTCCTTGCGGCCGGGAGCGTTCGTGATCGAAATGAGTTCGGGAATTCCCTCCGTCACCCGCGACATCGCACGCCGGTTCAAGGCCGACGGCGTCGTCATGATCGACGCGCCGGTGTCGGGCGGGTTGGCGCGCGCCAGAACCGGTGAACTCGCAATCATGGTCGGCGCGGAAAAGAGCGAGCTGGAACGCGCCGAACCCGTGCTGCGCGCGATGGGAACGGCCATCACGCATGTCGGTTCTGTGGGCGCGGGGCAGGCCATGAAAGCGCTGAACAATCTTGTCTCCGCCGGCGGTTTCCTGATCGGCATCGAAGCCTTGCTGATCGGCCAGCGGTTTGGCCTCGATCCCGCTCTCATGGTCGACGTCCTCAATGCATCGACCGGGGTGAACAACAGCACACAGAAAAAATTCAAGCAATTCGTTCTGTCGCGGCAATTCGACAGCGGATTCGGGCTCGATCTGATGGTGAAAGATCTCTCGATCGCGCTCGAGGTCGGCAGCGACACCGCGACGCCGGCGCCGTTTGCGCATCTGTGCCGGCAGATGTGGGCGGACGCGCTCGAGCGGCTCGGTCCAGGCCAGGATCACACCGCCGTTGCAAAATTCAGCGAACAGCTTGCCAAAACCGAATTGCGCGGACAGTAGCGCGGGAAGGCGTTTCCCCGGCCGCTCGCCTGTTTAGGGCGTAACCTTTTTGGAACGAAGTACCTCGCTCTATCGCCGTCACCCTGAGGTGCGAGGCGACGAAATCGACGAGCCTCGAAGGGTATCGCAAGTCCGCCATAGCGGACTTGCGCACTTTAACATGCCGATCTCGGATAAATCCGAGATCGGTGGCCGTTCATCCTTCGAGGCTCACTCGCACCTCAGGATGACGGATTGGCAGGCTTGATGAGATTCAGTTCAGACAGCTCGCCTGTTCAGCGAATGATGGGCTCAACATCGAGGCGCACGACCCAGCCTTCGAGACCCGGCCGCGCTGGCGGATATCGCTCCATAACCAGCGGATCGTGGCCCGGAATAATGTGATTGATCGAGGCTGCGAGCTTTTTCAATGTCGCATAGCCTTCAAGCACATCGCCGACATTGTAGGTAAGCGGAAATATGCGCCCTTGCTCGAAATGCGCATAAAGATGGCTGGCGTCGGAGGCCAGAACTACCGGCCCGCGGCGCGTGTTCACCCGCACGCATTGCAAGCCTTTCGAATGTCCGCCGAGCTTGTGCACCGTCAGCCCAGGGGCGATCTCATCGGCGCCGTCATGGAATGCAACGCGTCCGTCGAAAACCTTGCGCACCATGGCGACGACATCGTCGGCTTCGAACGGAAAGCGCAGCGGCGCATGGCACATGCAGCGCCCCGTTGCGTAGGCCATTTCGCAATCCTGCACATGGTATCGGGCGCGCGGAAACAGATCGTAGTTTCCGGAATGATCGTAATGCAGATGCGAGACGATCACGTTTTCGACCGTGTCGGGATCGATTCCGATCGCCTTGAGGCCATCGCGGACCGGCTTGAGCACCGACCGGTTGCGCTTGCGTCCCATCGTCTCGTCGAAGCCGGTATCGACAACATAGCAGCCGCTGGCGCCCACAATCGCCCACACGAAGTAATCGAGCGGTTGCAGCACGTCATGCGTATCGCCGCCGATGTAGTTTTCGAACGACCGCCGGTCGTGATGCGCATAGCGGATCGCGTAGACTTCGTAGACCTGCTCGCCGTTCATGGGGCCATCCTGAACCGGTTGGGTTTTGAGAGATTAAGACATTGAGACAGGCCAGTGGCCAAGCGGTTTTTCAGGGCTCCGTTCCGCAACCGCCATGGCTCAAGGGCGGCGACAATACCGCTGGAGCAAGATGTCCGCTTTAGGCCTGAAAGCGGTCAAATCCGCGCGTGACGGTGAAGGATATCCTCACACATGCCGCCCGCCGTCGATGTGGAATTCGGCGCGGTTCACGCAAGACGCCGTCTCCCGCGCGAGCCGGGAGGCTATCATCCGGTTTTGACTATCGTCTTTGATTGATCAAACGTTTCGCCGCCGCTGCCGCGGCGTCCGCGTAAGCGCGATCTCCGTGGATGAGCATGAGCGCCATCGCTCCTTCCATTAGAAGCATGATTTCGCGAGCCCGCTCCCCCGGTGACGAAACCCTGGCCTTCTTCAAGCACTGCGCAAGCCAATCTTCGGTCGCTATTTTCGCCCGCCGCGCAATTGCGCGCGCCGGATGCCCCGGTAAATCCGCCAATTCCACGACGAGGCGAGTGAAACCCGAACCGGACCAGCGCGGCTTTCCCGCCCATTCAGCCAATTGTCCGAAAAAAGAATCCAGCATCGCGTCATGTTCTTGCGGCATTCGGTCTCCAATGACTTGAAGCCGCGCCAATTGCAGCTCGCTATAATGAACGAGAACCGCGCTCAGAAGATCGTCCTTGCTGCGGAAGTGGGAATAAAGGGTGCGTTTGGTGACGCTGGCGCGTGCTGCAATCACGTCAACGCCGACGCGGGCGAAGCCTTGGCGATAAAATAACCGATAAGCCGCCTCGACAATTCGCTGGTGTGTCTGCGCTTTGTTTCTTTTTATCGGCATAGGCGGCCTCGCTAAGTATACCGGCGAGTAAAGTAGACCCGCTAGTGAGTTTACGGCAATCTTTGAAAGCTTGAAGTTGTGGGGAGTTTCTCAATGGAGAAAATCCGATGCAATTTCATCCGCGCCATCGATCCAGGAAGGTGTTGTTGGGAGGCGCGGTTGCGCTTCTGGTAATGGTTGCGAGCAAGAGCGAAGGGCGCGCCTTCGAACCGGTTCATCTGCGGACTGTACTCGTATTCGGCGCCGAGTTTCAGATTATTCCCGGTCAAGCATCGCCTTTGCCGGCGGTTTCGTCCACCGCCCGAGCTATCGGGAATCCGATCGATGTTCAGATCACGCCGGTGAACGAGCGCTCAGCATCGCGACCGGCAACCGCACTTCCTGCTCAGGCATTGTTGACCGAAATTGCAACCTGGCTCTCGGCAAATTTCGAATTGCCGGTCATGCGCGAATATCCACGCGTCGAGTTCGTATCGACGATGAAGTTGGCGGCCCTTCGCTATCAGAACTTGTTGCCGGATCGAACGGATGAAATCGGCGTCAATGAACCGCCAATGCAGGCATCTCAGCTGCCTGATATCGTTGGCGCCTATCATGACAAGACAAAAACGATCTACCTTGCCGATACCTGGACCGGGACGACCGTGGCGGAGTTATCCATCCTGGTTCATGAAATGGTCCATCACATGCAGAATTTGGCTGAACTCAAATATGAATGTGCCGGAGCCCGGGAAAAACCGGCCTATATCGCGCAAGAAGAATGGCTCAAGCGATACGGTCTCGATCTGGAGCGCGCGTTTGAGATCGACAAATTCACGCTCTTCATCAAGTCCTCTTGCATGTTCTGATCGAATGGCGCTGACGCGGACTGAAGTCTTGCGTGTTTCAGTATCCAGATTTGGCCTGCGCGCGCCTCACACATGCTGCTCGCCGTTGATGTGAATCTCGGCGCCGCTATCTTAGCTTTTGTTCGAGGCGAGCAACCGCCTTCTGGCCGTCGCCGTCCGATGGAGCGAGTTCGGAGAATTTCCTGAAATCCGATAGCGCCTGTTGAAGCGAGCCTTTCGCTTCGAACGCATTGCCCCGGTTGAAATAAGCGCTGGCTTCTTTCGAATTCAATTTGATCGATTCGTTGAAATCGGAAATCGCCTTGTCGTATTCACGCTTTCGGCTCAACGCAACGCCACGATTGTTATACGCCTTGGCATATTTTTTATTCAGTTTGATCGCTTCGGTGGAATCGGCAATCGCCTTGTCGTAGTCGCCTTTCTTGTTCCACGTCACGCCGCGGTTGTTATACGCCTTGGCATGTTTCGGGTTCAGCCTGATGGCTTCGTTGAAATCGGCAATCGCCTTGTCGTATTCGCCCTTTGCGCTCCACGTATATCCGCGATTTCCGTAGGCGCTGGAGTCTTTCTGGTTCTGGCTGATCAGCCTGTCGCAAGCGGTGATCGCCTTGTCGCCGGTTTCCTTTGCGCAAACATCCGCATCGCTTTGTGCGAATGCCGGCGGAGCCAAAGCAAGGGCGGAAACCGCCAATGCGGCAATAACCTTTGGCAAGAATCGCAACCGTTCCGAGACCATCATCGCGATCTCCCGAAAGCAGATTGGTTACTTTTTAGCCCGTCTGACGCAGTCTGGCTAGCAGCGTGGCGCTCCCCTCACACATGCTGCCCGCCGTTGATGTGGATCTCGGCGCCGTTCACATAAGAGCTCGTTTCCGTGCACAGCACATAGATGATCTTCGCCACTTCGTCGGGGGTGCCGAGGCGGTGCATCGGGATCTGCTCCACGATCTTCTCGGTGCCGGGGGAGAGGATCGCGGTGTCGATTTCACCCGGCGCAATTGAGTTGACGCGGATGCCGCGTGAGCCGAAATCGGACGCCATTTCGCGTGTGAGCGCCGCGAGCGCGGCCTTGGACGTCGCGTAGGCCGCGCCGGCAAAGGGATGCACGCGCGAGCCCGCGATCGAGGTGACATTGACCACCGAGCCATGCGCGGCCGCGAGCTGGTTCATCAGCCCGCGCGCCAGCATGATCGGTGCGAAGAAATTGACGCCGAACACGTGCTCCCAGACATCGATCGTGGTGTCGATCGAGCTTAAGCGCTTGCCGCCTTCGGCTTTCGGCGAAATCGCGGCGTTGTTGACCAATGCATGAAGCAGCCCGCCTTCCAGCCGGTTCTTGATCTCCTCGATGGCCGCGCGCGTCGAGTCCTGATCGGCAAGGTCGACCTGGATGTGATCCTCCGGCCCCATTTCCCATGGGCATTCCTCCGGGAACGGATGACGCGAGCAGGTGATGACGCGCCAGCCCGCGCTGGAAAAGCGCTTCACGGTGGCATGCCCGATGCCGCGGCTGGCGCCGGTGAGCAGGAGCGCGCGGCGCGGCTGGTTGGATGAGGTCGGGCTCATGCGCTGATCCTAAAGCATGATCGTATGAAGATGAAATATCGGGTGCATGCTGCGAGCAAGGCGGGCTCCCTCTCCCCATTGGGGAGAGGGTGGGGGTGAGGGGATTTAGCTCACATTGAGTCCCCTCACCCGCCCGCGCTATGCGCGGTCGACCTCTCCCCGCCGGGGAGAGGTGAAGTGGAGTACTTGTCTCGCGTTCAAAACCAATCGATTCCAATTCGTACGATCATGTTTCAGCAGACATCTTCACGGATACATCCTTGTCTTGCTCCACGCAGCGCCAACGCGCTCGCGTTTGAATTCGATCCGGTCGTGCAGACGGAACGGCCGGTCATGCCAGAATTCGATGGCCATCGGCACGATCCGGAAACCCGACCAATGCGCGGGGCGCGGCACCGCGCCGACCCCGAATTTCGCGGTGTAGAGCGCGATCGCCTTCTCGAAGGCGAGCCTGCTTTCGAGCGGCTGCGATTGCTTCGAGGCCCAGGCGCCGATCTGCGCCATCCGGTTGCGGGTCGCGAAATAGGAATCGGCTTCCGCGTCGGTGACGCTCTCGACCGGCCCGCGCACGCGGACCTGGCGGTTGAGCGTCTTCCAGTAGAACAGCAAAGCCGCCTTGGGCGCGGCTTTCAGTTCGCGGCCCTTCTGGCTGCCCAGATTTGTGTAGAAGACGAAGCCCTGCGCGTCGAAGTCCTTCATCAGGACCATCCGCGCATCCGGCAGCCCGTCCGTCCCGATGGTCGCGAGCGCCATGGCGTTGGGATCGCGCGGCTCGCTTGCGACAGCCTCGGCCATCCAGGCGGCGAACAAGCCAAATGGCTCTTGCGCGGCCGTAAAATCACCAGTCGTTAACCAAACCGGGTGTTCTATGGGCGGAGTGTCAGTCATTCCGTGGAGCACCGCGTGACCGGCTCTGTTGTGAATGGAGCGTTCCGGTCGGAACCTTATAGGCGAATGCCGGTGGCGCGCCTATGGCGGGCGTTTTTCATCCATCTGCCGCTTTGCCCCGTCGTCACCGCGCTGGCCCTGGCCGGCGCCGGCTGCTCCATGCCGATGGGATCCTTGTTCGGAAAGGACGAGGAGAAGGTCGAGCGCACCGGCTCGATCGCCGCGACGCCTGCCGCCGCCACGGCCAATGGCCAGGCCGCGGCCGAAGGCCCGGGCGAGACCGATCTCGTTATTGCGCGCGCCACCGCCTCCGAAGTGCTCGGCCGCGGCGGCAAGGACACCAGCGCCCCGTGGGAAAATCCGAAGACCGGCGCGCGCGGCACCGTCACGCCGGTGGCCAGTTCCTATACGCAGGACGGCTTTACCTGCCGCGATTTCCTGGCGAGCTATGTGCGCGCCGGATCGGAGGCCTGGATGCAGGGCGAAGCCTGCCGCATGCATCACGGGCGCTGGGAAGTGCGCAGCCTGAAGCCCTGGAAACGGTCGTAACTCCTCTGTCATTCCGGCAGAGCACGCTCTCTTCCCTCTCCCCGCTTGCGGGGAGAGGGTGGCACGCATCTGATCT
>CAMDXM010000208.1 GCA_945878025.1 Pseudorhodoplanes sinuspersici
CATTTTCCTGATCTGCTCGCCGTGGACGCTGCTGTCGAACGAGCATATCCGCATCGACATCATCAACGCCATGTTCCCGCAGCGGGTCCGCAATATCATCGACGTCGTGGGGCATGCGTTTTTCCTGACCCCGCTCTGCATCATCATGATCATAACGTCCTATCCGTTCTTCATGCGGTCGTTCCTGCTCGGCGAGCAATCGATGAACGCGGGCGGCCTGCCGCAATGGCCCGCGAAATCCCTGGTGCTGATCGGATTCACGCTGCTGCTGCTGCAAGGCATCTCTGAACTGATCAAGCGGATCGCGGTGATGCGCGGGCTGATCGCCGACCCCTATATCAGCACCGGCGGGGCGCATGCGGCGGCGGAGGCCGAAGCGGCCCGCCTGCTCGCGGAACTCAAAGCGGAAGCCAAGTGAACCCACCAATGAACTCAAGAGCGATGCCGGAGCCACGATTGTGACGGGAATCCTGATCCATTACATGGCGCCGATCATGTTCGCGTCGCTGGTCGTGTTCCTGCTGCTGGGTTATCCGGTCGCTTTTTCGCTCGCCGCGAACGGCCTGATTTTCGGGCTGATCGGCATCGAGCTCGGCCTGTTCCAGCCCGACTTCATGCAGGCGCTGCCCGAGCGCCTCTATGGCGTGATGAGCAACGACACCTTGCTCGCCATTCCGTTCTTCACTTTCATGGGCCTGATCCTCGAACGATCCGGGATGGCCGAGGATCTGCTGGACACGATCGGGCAATTATTCGGCACGATCCGCGGCGGCCTCGCTTATGCCGTCGTCTTTGTCGGCGCGCTGCTCGCGGCCACCACCGGCGTCGTCGCCGCGTCCGTGATCTCGATGGGCCTGATCTCGCTGCCGATCATGTTGCGCTACGGTTATGACCGGCGCGTCGCGACCGGCGTGATCGCCGCCTCCGGCACGCTCGCGCAGATCATTCCGCCCTCGCTCGTTCTGATCGTGATGGCCGACCAGCTCGGCCGCTCCGTCGGCGACATGTATGAAGGCGCCTTCATCCCCGGCATTGTTCTGGCCGCGCTCTACGCCGGATATATTTTTCTCGTCACGATCCTGTATCCGAAAGCCACGCCGGGATTGCCGCTCGATGCGCTGACCTACAAGGAGCCGGACGGCAAACGCGGCGTGATCTCGCTCGGCGTCGTGGTCGCGCTTTCGATCACGGCCGGCTATCTCTACATGCGGACGACGAACGTGAAGGCGGGCGCCGATTTTGTCGTGTTGACCATGTCGCTCACGGTCGGCATCTCCTTCGCCATCGCCGTCGTCAGCCGGGTGCTGCGCCTGCGGCTCCTGTCGATCCTCGCGGAGCAGGTGATATTCGTGATGGTGCCGCCGCTGGCGCTCATTTTCCTCGTGCTGGGAACGATTTTCATCGGCGTCGCGACGCCGACGGAAGGCGGCGCCATGGGCGCGGTCGGCGCGATGGCGCTTGCGATCATGAAGGGCCGGCTGAAATGGGACCTGGTGCGGCAGGCCGCCGAATCCACCGCCAAGCTCTCGGCCTTCGTCGTCTTCATCCTGATCGGCGCCCGCGTGTTCTCGCTGACATTCTACGGCGTCGACGGGCACCGCTGGGTCGAGGAATTGCTGGTCAGCCTTCCGGGCGGACAGATCGGCTTTCTGGTCTTCGTCAACGTTTTCGTTTTTTTCCTGGCGTTCTTCCTCGATTTCTTCGAGATCGCGTTCATCGTGATCCCGCTGCTGGCCAGTCCCGCCGAAAAGCTCGGCATCGACCTGATCTGGTTCGGCGTCGTGCTGGGCGTGAACATGCAGACGTCGTTCATGCATCCGCCATTCGGCTTCGCACTGTTCTATCTGCGCTCGGTCGCCCCGCGCGAGCCCTATAACGACCGCGTCACCGGCAAGCGCATGGAGCCGGTCACCACCGGCCAGATCTATTGGGGCGCGGTCCCGTTCGTCGTGATCCAGTGCATCATGGTCGGACTTGTGATCCTGTTCCCGCAAATGGTGATGCATTACAAGGGCACGGGCACGGGCGTCGATCCGAACAAGGTCAAGATCGAAATCCCGCAGCTCGAAGAATTGCCGCCGCTCAATATGGATGCGCCGCCGAAGATTCAGTAGGGATCGGTTTGCCCGGATTGCGCGGCCCGATTCACAGAACGCGTGAGAATGGTCATGATTCCGGCGCTCCGCATCGCGATCGTCGTCGCCGCCGCGCTCGAACTCTATTGGTTCGCGGACGGCTATGAACTGTCCTTCGAGACGCTCGCGCATCCGTCCGACGCAACGTGGTTCAATCTGCTGTTCGCGCTCGGCAACGGCGTGATCGCGCCTTTGCTCGCGCTTGCGGCGGCCGGACTTGCGATCGCCGGAAAGCGCCTCGGCCTTGCCGCGATCCTGCTGTGCATCGCGCCGGTGGTCTATGCCATTCCGGTCATCAGTTTCGGCATCGGCGTCATGATCTACGGATTTTGAGTAGGTCGATCCTCATGGTGAGGAGCGCCGCCCGGTCCGCGCGAAGCGGCCCGATGACAAACTCCGCGCGTCCCGAACCATTTTGAACGCGCCGCCTTGCTCAGATATCCTTGCAGCTCCACGACATGTTCGCCATGCCGCCATTCTCGGCGGTCTTCATCGACCAGGTCTTTCTGGATTCCTGTCCGGGCGACGCCTTGTCGAGGGTGAGAATGCCCTGCCCGGTCTTGCCCCCGCGCGAACCGACGACATAGGCGTTGATGGTGCAACGCTGGCGCTTTTCGCAGGCGCTGGTCACTTCGACATAGAACATGTTGATCCCGTTCTGCGCGCGAAAGCCGGATTGTTCGCTGGTGCAGCGCTCGGGCGCTTTCGCGGGTTCGGTCTGCGGCGCCGTCTCGGTCGATCGGCGCGTTTCGGAACCGATCCTGTCCTGCGCCGAGGCGGCAAGGTTCAGAGAGAAAACAATGGCAATCGCGGCGATCACCTTGATCGTTATCATGTGAGTCCGGCCCCCTTCACGCATGGTGTGTGAAGGCTTGGTCGGACGCCCGCCCGTTCCGGTTCAAAATGAATTTCGAAGGCGTTGCTCAGGTTGTCATCGCTCGGGGGCGTCATGGCCGCACTTGTTGCGGCCATGACGGTTGAGAGACAGCGCGAGGGCCACTACTCACTCGTGCGGCAGGACCTTGAGCGTCGTCTTGTAAGGCTCGACGCGCAGCGACGCATTCGCCAGCACGCCGATCTTCTGCAGCGGCGCCTGCTGCAGATCGCCGTTGGCGGCCTTTTTCACCGCGTATTGCCACAGCGGCACCGAGCCCTTGGACACGATCGATTTGGCGAGCGCGCCGGCATCGTTGCCGAGTTGCCCCATCTCCGCGTCGTTGAGACCAACGACGATCTCGTCTTTCACGGTCACGATCTTGAACAGCGTCTCGCTGAAGGCGGGCGCCGCGGCGAGGCTCAGCATCATTGCGGCGAGACCCGCGCAGACTGCGCGGTTGAAACCCTTGGTCATTGGAAATCCCCTTCTCGTGGAATGTGTCGGCAGGCCTTGGTCGCATGGGCCCGCGCAGGGGTTCAAGCGGACGGCAAGGATTTTGAACCTTCCAGGCGGACCGCAACACAAAGGAGCGCGCTCGCTGTCCTTGCTGGCCAAACCATCATCGCAAAGGCAAGCTCCGCCTAATGCCACCTTTTGCCTGTTCTGGGGACCCACATGTCGACCGTCATTGCCGCGCCGCAAACCGGCGTCGCCCAGCCATCCCGCTGGCTGCGCATCTATCTGATCGTCATCGCCATCGTCGAGGGGCTTGAGGGCATCGGCAAGATTCCGATCCTGTTCAGCGGCGACGCGGAAGTGCCCGGACCGGGTTGGAGCGGATGGGCGGTGACCTCCGAACTCGCGCTCACGCTGCCTTTCGCCCTGGTCGCGCTGTTCTTCCTCGTCAAGCGGGACGTCCGGCGCGCCATTCCGGCGCTCGCAGGCATCGGCTTGGTGAAATGGATCTCCTACCTGCCATCCCTTGCGATCCATCCGGCCGAATTTCCAGGCCCCGGCTTCATGGGTGTGTTTATGGCGATGCAGATGACGGTGTTCCCGCTGCTCATGCTCATGGCCATCGCGCTGTGCTGGAAAAACCAGCGGCTGGCTCTCGCGGGCATCCTCGCGAGCGTTCCGACGATCGCGCATTGGCTCGGGGTCGTGGCCTTCGGCATCGGCGTTGCGATTTACGGGTTCTGACCGCCATGCGCCGCGCAATTCTGATTGTCACCGGCGTCGAGACGCTGGTCTGGCTTTATCTCGTGATCGGCGGACTGAACGACGCGTTGTTCTTCACCAAGGGTTACGGCAAGGAGGCGGCGGAACTCGCCAATTTCGTCTTTATGCTGTTCGTCCTGCCGGCAGCGATCCTGGCGATCTCGGGCCGCCTCCTGCTGGTTGCGGCCCTGCTCGCAGGCGTCGCGGCGCTGCTCTATGCGTTCGATCCGTTTCTTCGATTGATGGCGCTGATCGCGGCGTGACCGGCCGGTTCCCGGTCGCCGCGCGTTGAGGTTAACGCCAGCGCGGCCTTGATGCCGCTCCGCCGCCATGTCACGCCAGACCGGTATTTCTGGGTGACACCATGATCGGCAACCCCGCCTTCGTCACGGTCGAGACCGTGATGTTTTTTGGCCTCGGATTTCTTCTGGCGCTGCTGCTGATGCTGGCCTTCATGCCGGCGGTGCACCGGCGCGCCGCGCGTCTGACGCGGCGCAAATACGATCAGGTGTCTCCGAGCGTGCAGCAAATGCAGATCGAGAAGGACCGGCTGCGAGCGGATTTCGCGATGTCGACGCGCAAGCTCGAACACGACATCGACCGCATGCAGCACAAGACCGCGGCGCATTTCACCGATCTCGCGCGCAAGGCCGAGGCCATCGCGCAGCTGAAAGAAACGCTCGACGCGCGCGACACGCTGATCGCCGACTTGCAGAGTCAAAACAGCGAGCTCGTGACGGCGGGACGGAATTCCGAAAGCGAAATACAGGCCCTGAAGATCGAGACCGCGGCCAGGACGGCGGCGCTCGAGGACGCGAACCGTCGCATCGCCGCGCTGATGTCGGAAATCGACGCCCTCACCGCGGCGCTCGACCGGCGCATCCACGTCTATGACGCCCAGCAGCACGAGATCATGGCGCTGAGCGGCCAGAGCGACGCGCTGCGCAGGGAACTCGCGGCGCTGGCGCAGCCGGCGCACCGGCCCTCGCCGGCTCTGGTCCCGGCGCCGCGTCCGGCCGGGATCCGCGTGCCGGAATCGAAGGAAGACGGCGACGTGATCCGCCGCGCTTTGGAAGCGATCCAGGCGAGCGGTCACGGATGGGGCAGCCCGGCGTCGAACGGCGCCGTTCCGTTCGCGCATTAGGTCGCGCCGCAAAGCCGCCTGGACTGTGTTCCGATTCAATTGAGTCGGAACACAGCCATTGAGCCAAAAGGAGCACCATGAGAAAAGCCTTCGCAATCAACTACGTGGCGCACGATGGCGTTACGCAATGACCAGGAGCGCTCCAATGATCCCCACCATCACCGCTTTTGAACGGTCGCCCGATCGCGGCAGGGGACTGGCGCGTGACATGCGCGTTCGCTGGGCGCTTGAAGAAGTGGGCCAGCCTTACGACGTTCGTCTGCTTTCGTTCAGTGAGATGAAGGAAGCAGCGCATCGTATGCTTCATCCTTTCGGGCAGATTCCGACCTATGAAGAAGGCGATCTCGTCCTCTTCGAGTCGGGGGCGATCGTATTCCACATCGCCAAGCAGCATACGGGCCTGCTGCCAGACGATGCGAATGCCCGGGCGCGCGCGATCACATGGATGTTTGCCGCGCTCAGCACGGTGGAGCCGCCGATCGTCGAGCGCGGAATGGCCATGCTCGTGGAGCGCGACAAGGCCTGGCACGAGGAGCGCCTGCCTATCCTCGAGGACCGCGTCCGTGTACGGCTGGGCGAACTTTCCAATCGGCTTGGCGATGCCGACTGGCTCGACGATGCGTTCAGCGCGGGTGACCTACTGATGGTGACGGTGCTGCGCAGGTTGAACGGATCGGGTATACTGGAGAAATACACGAACCTCTCCGCCTATGTCGCCCGGGGCGAAGCGCGGCCCGCCTACAAGCGTGCTTTCGACGATCAATTGGCGGTTTTCACTGGCAAGCCACCGACCGGCTGATAAACGTCCGCTCTGGACCGGTTTCCACCCCGGATCAAGTCCGGGGCAGGCTTTCGCCGGAAAATGCTCTAGTTCAGCTTCGCGAGATAGTCGTCGACATTCCTGGTCTTGAACTCCTCGCCCTTGTTGGCGGCGTCGAAGGCGGCGATATCCCAATTGCTCTTTTCCGGATTGTGCTGGATCAGGACGATCGCCTTGCGGCTCGCGTCATAGGCCACCGCGCTCGCCGCGCGGATGTCGCGCAGCATGGGTTCGGGCGTCATGCGGTAGGTGATCAATATGGTGCGGAAATCCTTGCCGCCTTTCCGCAACGGCTCGTTCTTGAGCACCTTGTCGATCGTATAATCGCCGAGCCGAAAGCGCAGGCAGCCGGTGCGGCCGGTCACCGACAGCGAGATCTTGTTCTGCTCGGCTTTCTTGGTCGGGATGACGGTGAACTTGATTTTCGTGTTCAGACTGTCCGAGGAGGCAAGCGCCAGCAACTCGGCCCGCGAGAAGGTCTTGCTCTCGATATAGTCGCGGAATTCCTTCCAATAGCTGATTTTCGCGTAGCCCGCCGCCTCCGCGTCCAGCAGGAACTCGAACTGCCCGACGCTGATCTTCTCGTCGGTGCAGGACGCCGCCGGATTGTCCTTGCCGACCATCCGCTCACCCAGAAGCAGATTGCTGGTGAGCTTGTTCCAGTTGAGCTCGATGCCTTTTTTGGCCGCCGCGTCGGTGAGCGGAATGCCTTGCACGATGCCTTGCGCGGCCGCGGGCGCAACCAGCGCGAATGACAGGAAAAGTCCGGCAAGCATCCGCATGGTCGCGCCGCCCCCTATCGCGGCAGCAAGGCCGCGGGCATCGGCGTCAGGCGG
>CAMDXM010000209.1 GCA_945878025.1 Pseudorhodoplanes sinuspersici
TAGCTAAGTCCCATGGCAATCGACCCCATTCATGTGGTTGGCGGCGGTCTCGCAGGTTCGGAAGCGGCCTGGCAGATCGCAAGCCGCGGCGTGCCCGTCGTGCTGCACGAAATGCGTCCCCAACAGACGACGGCCGCCCACAAGACGGACGGATTGGCCGAGCTTGTCTGCTCCAATTCGTTTCGCTCCGACGCCGCCGAGACCAACGCGGTCGGTTTGCTGCACGAGGAGATGCGCCGCCTCGGCTCGCTGGTGATGCGGGCCGCCGATAGCAATCAGGTGCCGGCGGGCGGCGCGCTTGCGGTCGACCGCGTGGAATTTTCCGCGGCCGTCACGGCCGCGCTCGAACGTCATCCGCTGGTCACGATATCGCGCGGCGAGGTCGCGGGCCTGCCGCCGGACGATTGGGACAGCGTGATCGTGGCCACCGGGCCGCTCACTTCAGCCGCGCTCGCCGACGCCATCCGGGGGATCAGCGGCGAGGACTCGCTCGCCTTCTTCGACGCCATCGCGCCGATCGTGCATCGCGAAAGCATCGACATGTCGGTGGCGTGGTTTCAGTCGCGCTACGACAAGACCGGGCCCGGCGGATCGGGCAACGACTACATCAATTGCCCGCTCGACCGCGCGCAATATGACGCCTTCGTCGATGCGCTGCTGGCGGCTGAAAAGACCTCGTTCCACGACTGGGAAGCAACGACGCCCTATTTCGACGGTTGCCTTCCGATCGAGATCATGGCCGAGCGCGGACGCGAGACGCTGCGGCACGGTCCGCTCAAGCCCTTCGGCCTCACCAACGAGCATAACCCCCAAGAAAAAGCGTATGCCGTCGTCCAGTTGCGGCAGGACAACCGGCTGGGAACGCTGTTCAACATGGTCGGCTTCCAAACCAAGCTCAAACACGGCGAACAGGCGCGGATCTTCCGCGCCATTCCCGGGCTGGAAAAGGCCGAATTCGCCCGCCTCGGCGGGCTGCATCGCAACACCTTCCTGAACTCGCCCAGGCTGCTCGACGGCACGCTGCGCCTGCGCGCCATGCCGCGCTTGCGGTTCGCCGGCCAGATCACCGGCTGCGAAGGCTATGTGGAATCCGCCGCCATCGGCCTGCTCGCGGGCCGCTTCGCCGCGGCAGAACGACTGGGCGAACAGCCCGCGATGCCGCCGGTCACGACCGCCCATGGCGCGCTGCTCAACCACATCACCGGCGGGCACGTACCCTCGATCGACCAGGGACCGCCGTCATTCCAGCCCATGAACGTCAATTTCGGGCTGTTTCCTCCGCTCGCGGCAACGCTGCCGAAAGATCCGGCAGTCAAGCGCCTTCGCGGCGCCGAGAAGACCCTCGCCAGGAAACGGATGATCACCGCCCGCGCGCTCGACGATCTCGGACGCTGGCTGGGGCATCCCGCGCGCGAGGCGGCGGAGTGAACATGCAATTGTGCGATTGCCTGTGCTAGAAGCCGCCGCGATGAACCAGGACGACACATTGCCCGCCGAAATCGCCGGGCGCTTCCGGACGACCGTCGTGCTCAAGCGCGATGTGTTCTCGACCGTTGAGCGCGGCTTTTTCACCAATTGCGGCCGCGACATCGAAAGCGTGCTGCGCCGCATCGATCTGGTGCCGTGGTGGACATTCGGAATCGCGCGGCATTTTCTGCACCGGGAGGCGCGCGCTTTGTCGGTCGCGGGCGAACTCAATATCGCCCCGGCGCTGATCTACGAGGGCCGCCGCACGCTGGTGCGAAGCTGGATCGAAGCCCTGCCCCTGCATATCGCAAGGCCCGCCGGCGATCTTGGCTATTTTCGCTCCGCCAAGAAGGCGTTGCGCGCGCTGCACCGTCGGAACGTGACGCATAACGATCTGGCGAAAGAACAGAACTGGCTGCGCACGCCCGACGGCCGCTGCATGCTGACCGACTTCCAGCTCGCGACCCGCTTCTCGCGCCGCCATGGCCTGTTCAAGCTCGCGGCCTACGAAGACCTGCGTCATCTCCTGAAGCACAAGCGCCGCTACGCTCCCGACAGTCTCACCGCCAGCGAGAAGCGCGTGCTCGCAAAAAAGAGCCTGCCGACGCGCATCTGGATGGCTACCGGCAAGCGCGTTTACTACTGGATCACGCGCGGAATCCTGAATTTCACCGACCGCGAAGGCGGCGGGCCGCGCCTTGTCAACGATGCGCCGGTCCTCGCCTCGCGGCTCAGCCAGCATCCGTCGGTGCGCGATGTCGCGATCGTCGCCTTTCCCGATCGCCGCACCGGAACGGGTCTTTACGCTTTTGTCGAAAGCGAGAATCCGGACGAAAGCGCCCTGACCGATCATCTGTCCGGATTGTCCGCCAAGCCTCCGGAACGGCTGCAGATCGTGGCGGCGTTGCCGCGCGCCAATGACGGCGCCGTACGAACCGACATTCTGCAGCTTGTCGCGATGAACCAGATCGATCTCATCGATCCGCTGATCGCGAACGAAGCGGAAAAGGAACTCGTCGCCCGCATCGTCGCCGGGCGGCAGAATCTGCGCGATCGCTTTTCGTTCTGATCCTCATAACCAGCGCGCAAGATCGCGCGACGCGCGCCACAGGATCCATTGCCGCCGCCATGGCGGCAGCGGCCGTCCATTCTTTCCGATCTCGCGCAAAGTGGGCCGCACCAAAGCGAGCGGCAGGAACGCCGCGGTGACTTGCGCCTCCGGCGCGGGCAATCCCGCGCGCACCGTCGTCAGATGCCGGCCGGCGCGATCGCTCGCGTCACGGACATTCGCTTCGGGCGCGACATTCATGCAGGCAAGCGCGATTCCGGCATGCCGGCTGAGATCGTCGAGATCGGGATCACCTCCGCTGGACAAGGCCCGCGCCGCAAGCGCAACGATTCCGCCTTGCGTCTTGCCGGCCCATTGCTCGAATTCCTCGATCGTCTCGACCGGCTTGCGATAAAGCGCGTCCCTCTGCGCTTCGATCAGGTCCGTGAACATACGTTCCGGCAATCCGTGGCGCTCGATCGTTTCGACCAAGGCGGACGCGACCGGACTTCCGGTCGCCTGTTCTCGCGTGGCGCTCGTGATGACATCGCGCCACCATTGCAGCCGCACCTCGCCCGCGAGCGGCTCGCTCACGCGCCCGGAAACATGCGCAATCTCGAGATCGAAGGCGTAGATCGAAAACAGCGAAGCGCGAAGATGCGCCGGCGCGAACAGCGTCGCGAGAAAGCGATCGCGATCCTCCTCCCGCACCAATCGCTCGCAATAGGAAAAATGTTCTGGCATGACCGGACCATAACTCGCCGGCCGGTTCAGTCCACCGCAATCAGCGCCGCGCCGACGCGACGGCCTTCGCCGAGCAGGATGTTGTAGGTATTGGCGGCGTGCGCGGTGCGCATGATTTCCAGCGTCAGTTTCATTTCGGAGAAGCGCTGGCGCAGCGATGCGGCGATCATCGCCGGCTCACCGCCGGTGCCCAGCAAGAACAGGCCGATATCGGCGGCGTCCGCGAAGACCTGCGCGAGATTTTCTTCCGAGATGTCAGCTGCGTCTTTTACCGGCCAGCCCCAGATGCCGCTCGGCAGGCACAGCAGCGAGCCGCGATGCGACATGCCGGCGAAGCGAAAACCACCCTTGCCGTAACCGTCGATCGGCGCGGGCCGCGGAAAGTGAGGAATATCCGGCGGCCCCGCCACGCCCTAGTGTCCCGATTCCGAAGTTCGCTTCATTCTGCGGTCACCCTCGTAAGCGAATTTTGGAATCGAAGGACACTCGCAACGTAATAACTCTAGTGCCGGGCCGGCGCGCTCTTGCCCTGGAAACGCTGCGGGATGTCGCCCGGCTTGTCGCCCGCTTCGAGGCGCGTTGTGCCGACGCCGAGATAGATCAGGATCGGGGCGGCGATGAAGATCGACGTGTAGGTGCCGACCAGCACCACGCCGAAGATCATGGTCGCGGTGAAGCTGTGGATGGCGTGCCCGCCGAAGAAGAACAGCGCCAGCAAAGCGAGCGTCACCGTGACGTGCGTGATGATGGAGCGCGACAATGTCGAATTGACCGAGATGTTCAGGAGATCGGCCATCGGCATTTTCTTGTAGCGCTTGAGCATCTCGCGGATACGGTCGTAGATCACGACCGTGTCATTCAGGGAATATCCGAGAATCGTCAGCAGCGCCGCGATGCTGGTCAAATCGAAGTCGATCTGCGTCAGCGACATGAATCCGATTGTCAGCACAAGGTCATGCACGTTGGCGATCATCGCGCCGAGCGCGAATTGCCATTCGAAGCGGAACCACAGATAGACCAGGATGCAAAGGATCGCCATCATCAGGCCGATCGTGCCATAGGCCAGGAGTTCGGTCGAAACGCGCGGACCGACCACCTCGACGCGGCGATATTCGACGTCGCCGCCGAGCGCGCCGCGCACTTTTGAAACGGCCTCCTGCTGCGCGCCTTCGCCACCAGGCTGTTGCGGAACGCGGATCAGGACGTCGGTCGGCGCGCCGAATTGCTGCAACTGGACGTCGCCGAGACCGAGCGCCGACACGGTGGCGCGCATGCTGGACAGATTTGCCGGCCCGGTCTTGGACTGGATTTCGATCAGCGTGCCGCCGACGAAATCGACGCCGAAATTCAGGCCGTTAAAAAAGAACAGCAGCATCGCGACAATCGACAAGGCAGCCGAGATCGGAAAGCTGATGCGCCGGAAGCGCATGAAGTCGAACTTGGTGTCGTCCGGAACGATGCGAAGGAGAGGAATATGCACGGAGACTTGAGCCTTTCAGATCAAATCGGAACGGTCTGCGGGCGGAACAAACGCACCCAGGTCGCGACCAGAAGCCTCGTGAGCGTGAAGGCGGTGAATACCGTGGTGATGATGCCGATGCCGAGGGTAACCGCGAAACCGCGCACCGGACCGGTGCCGATATAGAACAGGACGGCCGCGGCAATGAAGGTGGTGATGTTCGAATCCAGGATGGTCGAAAGCGCGCGCGTGAAGCCCGCGTCGATGGCGTTGAGCGGCGAGCGCCCGCCCCGCACTTCCTCGCGGATGCGCTCATAGATCAGCACGTTGGAATCCACCGCGATGCCGACCGTGAGCACGATTCCGGCAATGCCCGGCAATGTCAGCGTCGCATTGAGAAGCGACAAGACCCCGAAAATCATCGCGACGTTGATCGCCACGGCGATATTCGCGAACAGGCCGAACAGCCCATAGGTCGCGAACATGAAGATGATGACCAGGAGAGAGCCGATCCAGGCGGCGCGCGTTCCCTTGTCGATCGAATCCTGGCCAAGGCCGGGGCCGACCGTGCGTTCTTCGATGATCGTGAGCGGCGCCGGCAGCGCTCCGGCGCGCAGCAGGATGGCAAGGTCGTTGGCCTGCTCGACGGTGAAACTGCCGGAAATCTGGCCGGAGCCGGTGAGGATCGGCTCGCGGATGACCGGCGCCGAGATCACTTTGTTGTCGAGCACGATCGCGAACGGCCGTCCGACATTGTCCTGCGTCGCGCGAGCGAAATTGCGCGAGCCATTGGCGTTGAACCGGAACGAAACGATCGGCTCGCCGTTGCGCTGGTCGAAGCCCGGCTGCGCATCGATCAGGTCCTCGCCCACCACCACGACGCGCTTTTCGATCAGATAGGATTGCTGGCTCTCAGCGCCGGAGCCGGGAAGAATTTCGGAATCAGGCGGCGCCTTGCCGGCTTCCGGCGGCGTCGACTGGTCGACCATGCGGAAGGTCAGCTGCGCCGTGGCTTTGAGAATTTCCTTCAACCGCGACGGATCCTGCAATCCGGGCACCTGAACCAGCACCCGGTCGGCGCCTTGCCGCTGGATCGACGGCTCCACGGTTCCAAGCAGGTTGACGCGCCGTTCGATGATCTGGATCGACTGGTCGACGGCCTGCCGGATGCGTTCGAGAAAAGCCGGTTCGGTGACGGTGAAACGATACAATCCGCCGCCAACCTCGACGACATCGACCGAGCGCGCGCCGCTGGCGCCCATGATGCCGCCCAGCGGTTGCGACAATTCGCGGAATTTCGTGATCGCGAGCTGCGGATCGGCGCCTTCGCGAATCCGGAATTCGACATTGTTGCCGCGGATCGTGACCCCGCCCGGACTGCCGAGACGGTTGTCGCGCACGACGCGGCGGACGTCCTCGCGCAACGCCTCGACTTTCTGCTTGCGCACGGCATTGGCGTCGACTTCCAACAGGATGTGCGATCCGCCCTGCAAATCGAGGCCCAGCACGATGTGCCGCTGCGCCCATTTCGGCCAGCCTTGCACGACCTTGTCAGGGAAAAAATTCGGGACCGCGAACAGGCAGACGAGCAATGTCGTCGCCAGGATCATCGATGTCTTCCAACGCGAGATATGAAGCATGATGCTGGACCGTTATGCCGCCGCCCGCCGCCGGAACGCGGCCGGGCTCAAGCGTCGTCCTTGACCGGCTCGCCCTTGGCGCGGACTTCGGAAATCATCTGGCGCATCTGGCGGACCTTCACGCCCTCGCCGAGTTCGACTTCGATCTGGTCGTCGTCGACCACCTTTGTCACCTTGCCGAGGAGGCCGCCGGAGGTCACCACGGTGTCGCCGCGGCGCAGGTTCTTGACCATTTCCTGGTGCAGCTTCACCCGCTTCTGCTGCGGGCGCAGGATCAGGAAATACATGATCACGAAAATAA
Organism: Pseudorhodoplanes sinuspersici; assembly: GCA_945878025.1. GTDB lineage: Bacteria > Pseudomonadota > Alphaproteobacteria > Rhizobiales > Xanthobacteraceae > Pseudorhodoplanes > Pseudorhodoplanes sinuspersici_B. Next base: position 6,660 of record CAMDXM010000209.1, read on the forward strand.
GAATGAACGGCAGGAACTGGATCAGCATGCTATCGCCGCCGAAGCCGGCGCCTTGCGCATAAGCAGGAGAAATCAGCATCGAACGGCCTCTTGGCTTGTGGATGGCGCAACGGTCGTTCGGGAAGGATCACCCGGTTCCGCGCCTTCAAATCGGCGCGGACTATAACCGGCACCGTCCCAATTGCAACGCCGCGCGGGGTCGCGGAGCGTGCCGCGAATATGGTGAAAGGCGCGGTCAAAACAATGGGTTGCGGGGACGCACCCGGCCCGCTAAGGGAGCGGCGCCTGGTGTGGTTTTGGTTCAGAAGTCCCCTTGATCCTGGCTGCG
>CAMDXM010000210.1 GCA_945878025.1 Pseudorhodoplanes sinuspersici
GATCGTCGCGGGCGATGGAAGCAGACAAGAAACCGGCAGCCACGGTTATGGCGGCCGTGAAGGCTATGAGCGCTTCATCGAGACGCGCGCCTGGCGGGATGCCGCCGACGACGCCGTGCGGCAGGCTCTGGTCAATCTGGAATCTGTCCCCGCGCCCGCGGGCGAGATGGATGTCGTGCTCGGGCCCGGCTGGCCCGGTGTGATGCTGCATGAAGCGGTCGGCCACGGCCTCGAAGGCGATTTCAACCGCAAGAAGACTTCGGCCTTCGCAGGCCTGATGGGCCAGCAGGTGGCGGCGAAAGGCGTAACGGTGGTCGACGACGGCACCATCGCGGCGCGGCGCGGATCGCTCTCCATCGATGACGAAGGCACGCCGACCAGCAAGACCATACTGATCGAGGACGGCAAGCTCGTCGGCTATATGCAGGACCGCCAGAACGCGCGGCTGATGAACATGAAACCGACCGGCAACGGACGCCGCGAATCCTTCGGCCATGTGCCGATGCCGCGCATGACCAATACCTACATGCTCGCAGGATCGCGCGATCCCGGCGAAATCCTCGCCTCGGTGAAGAACGGAATCTATGCGGTGAATTTCGGCGGCGGGCAGGTCGACATCACCTCGGGCAAATACGTGTTCCAGTGCACCGAGGCCTACCGGATCGAGAACGGCAAAGTGGGCGCGCCGCTGAAGGGCGCGATGCTGATCGGCAACGGGCCGACGGACCTGCATCGCATCTCGATGGTCGGCAACGATCTCGCGCTCGATGCCGGCATCGGCACCTGCGGCAAGAACGGACAGGGCGTGCCGGTCGGCGTCGGCCAGCCGACCTTGCGCATGGACAAGATCACGGTTGGCGGCACGGGGTGAGTTCTTCGGCGCTCGCGTCTAAATCCGACCTCATCCTGAGGAGCATTGCGAAGCAATGCGTCTCGAAGGATGAGGCCGACCTGCATCCTTCGAGACGCGCTTCGCGCTCCTCAGGATGAGGTCGGAGTTAGTTCAACGCACGCTGAGAAACTCAAAAATACGCGATCGTCCGCCCGCAGGCGGCGACCAGCAGCCAGATCGCGATCGAGACAAGGCCCGCCGTCCGCGCCTCCTGCGGCAAGGGTTTCAGCGGCTTGAGCTTGCGCAGTTTCGGCGCGGTGAAATATTCGAACCACGCGATGTTCAACAATCCGAGCGCGATCAAGGCAAGCTTGAACTGAAACACCGGATTGAGAATGACGTGGCTCGCCTCGGCGATGAACAGCGTCGCGCCGGTCAGGAAGAGACCGGCAAAACCGATCATCGCCACGCGCCGGAACGTCTTGAGGATATAGCCCGGCGAGGTCGCGGCGAACATGCCGGCCATCCGCAAATCCATCACCGCGATCGCGCCCGCGAATATCGCGAGCGAAAGGATGTGGCCGATATTGGCGGTCATGTAGAGCCAGGTCGACTGGCGGATCGCGGCGCCGAGCGAAGAGGCTTCGAGCGCCTGGAAAATGGCCGGCGCGTGCTCGTTCATCAGCGCAGCTCGTAGGTCTTGCCGTCGACGGTGATGCGCTCGGCGCGCATCTCGTCCTTCTCGACGGTCGAGCGATACCCGTAGGCCGTGACGGTCTTTCCGGCCGCGATCACATCCGCTGTCGCGCCGCGGCTGGTCATGCGGAAGGTCGGCGCCAGCGTCACGGTCCATTCCTTGTCGCTGCCGCGCACCGTGATGGTGGCGTGCGGATTTTCGTATTTCACAGTCAGGATCGGGCCCGCGACGGTGACCGGATTGGCCGCGTCATAGCTGCCCCAGCCGTGATGCGCGGCGGCGGTGCCGATCAGCAGGGCACCGATTGCAAAACCGAATAGCGCTCGTTTCATTGTTGCTTCTCCTCAGAAGCCATAAACACCGTCATGCCCGGCCTTGTGCCGGGCATCCACGTCTTTTTTCCGGTGAACAAATAAGACGTGGATGGCATCGGAAGTCGGGCTTGCCCGACTTCCGCAGTGATTTAAGCGTCGCAAGTCGGGTAGCCCCGACTTGCGATGACAAGCCCGGCCATGACGAAAACGGATGGCATCTCACTCATCTGACAACGCCTGAAATGCAGCAAGGTTTTCGCCGCGGCGGCTTGATTTGATGCTTGAGAAAACAGCGCGCGGACGCGCCGAGATAGCCGGGGCGCGAATAGGTCCAGGCCCGGCACTTGCTGTCGGCTTCGCAGGCCGCCTTGCATGTCTTGCCCTCCGGATCGGATGCGACGGCGAGATCCCTGTAATCGCCGCCCATCCGGTCGATGGCGAATTCGGCGGCCTGGTTGCGGGGCTCCGCGACGCCGGCGCCGCGCACGCCCGAGATGCAGCAATTATTCTCGACCGGCGCGGTCACGCTGCTTTTGAGCCAGCAGACCGCGTTGGCCACGGCGGTGAGCGGATAGGAAAAACTCCAGGCCCGGCAGCGCCCGTCGCGCTCGCAGCGCGCGGCGCAGGCCGCGGGGTCGCCGGAGCGGACCGGGAAGCTGGTATAGTCGCCGCCCGGCCGGTCGTATCCGGTCTGCGCATAGGCGTCCGGCGCGGCTGCCATCAACATGCACAGGCAGACCGTGATCAGACAGAAAGCCCGCATTGCTTGCACCTGTTTTGAGAATCTCGCCCCGGTTGGCATGTTAAAGAAGGCCGGTTGCGCAAGCGAGGCCAATATGCCCGGCAATGCTGTCGCACTTTGGTCGCGCGTCTCGGCGTCTTTGTGCAGGGCAGCATGACATGCGTGTTTTCTTGTCCGAGAATGATTCATGGCGCCGGGGCCAGAGAATCGAAAGCTGTCCCAGAAATCCGATCCTTGGGACCTCGCCTCCTATGGGCTGATCGCGCTCCTGTTGGTCCTGGCCGTATCGGTGTTTCGCGATTACGGCATTTCCAATGACGAGGAGGTGCAGCATCGCTACGGCGCGATGATCATCGCCTATTACACCAGCGGCTTTTCCGACCGGACATTATTCGCGTTCAAGAATCTCTATCTTTACGGCGGCCTGTTCGACGTCGTGGCCGTGCTGCTCGAAAGGGCGCTGCCGTTCGACCTTTACCTGATCCGTCACCTTCTGAGCGGACTGATCGGCGTCGCGGGAATCGCCGCGACCTGGGCCACCGCGCGGCTGATCGCCGGGCCGCGGGCGGGATTCTTCGCGGCCGCGGCGCTTTCGGTTTGCGGCCCCTGGTTCGGGGCGATGTTCAATCACACCAAGGACATCCCGTTCGCGGCGGCGATGACGGGGGCGACTTATTTTCTGCTGCGTTTGTCGCGCGGCCTGCCCAATGCAGGATGGCGGCATGTGCTTGGCTTCGGCGCGCTGCTTGGCGCCGCGCTCGGCTTGCGCGTGATGGGATTGCTGCTGATCGGCTATGCGGGGATCGCGGTGCTGCTGGCGGTTGCGTGGCGTTCCCGCGATCAAGGCGCGATCGAATTCATGGCCCGCTCCGCTTTGCGGCTGCTGCCGGCATTCGCGCTCGGTTATTTCATCATGATCGCGTTCTGGCCGTGGGCGGCGCTCTCTCCGCTCAACCCGGTCCGCGCCCTCGTATCGTTCTCGGATTTTCACTACCAGATCCGCACCATTTTCGCGGACCGCATTTATGAAATGTCCGAGGCGCCGTGGTGGTACGTGCCGGGTTATCTCGCGATCAAGCTGCCCATCGTCATTCTCGCCGGCGTGGCCGTGGCGCTGCCATTTTTGTGGACCCCGCCAGCCGGTCTTCAGCGCCGCGAAATCCTGCTGATCGCATTCATCGCGGCCTTTCCGCTCATGTGCGAAATGATTCTCGAAGGACCGGCATTTTCCGGCGTTCGGCATTATTCATTTCTCATTCCGCCGCTCGCGGTGCTGGCGGCGTTCGGTTTCGACACGGTGATGCGCCGCGCTCCGGCCGCGATTCTGCGCGCGGGCGCGCTGGCCGTCGCCTCGGGCATCGTCCTGTGGGACGGCGCGACGCTGGTGCGCCTGCATCCTTACGAGAACATGCATTACAATTTTCTGGTTGGCGGTCTTGAGGGCGCGTCGCGCCAATATGTGATGGATTACTGGCTGAACATGCTGCCCGAAGCGGTAAGAGAGCTCGGCGCTTATCTGGACAAGACCGAGCCGGACGGCGGCGAGGGACGAACCTACAGCGTCGGTATCTGCGGGGAGCAATTCGCCTTCGAGAATTACGCCGACAAACGGATGCGGCCTGCCGACTGGTGGCTGAATGCCGATTTTTACATCTCGCCGACCAATCTCGATTGCGATCGCCTGGTGAGCGGCAAGACCATCGTGACCATCGCGCGCTTCGGCGCGCCGATCGGGATCGTCAAGGACCGGCGCGGCTTCACGCAGACCACGCTCAATCCGCTGCGCTGGACGACGATCGTGACGTCGCGGCGTTAGCCTTTTCAACTGGGCGATCCAGTCGCTCCGCCTCATCCTGAGGAGGCCGCGTAGCGGCCGTCTCGAAGGATGCAGGCGGCCTTCAGGCGGGCCTCATGGTTCGAGACGCGCTTCGCGTTCCTCACCATGAGGATTGGCATATTGCGGTGCCGCTTCGCTCCAAAACGATTGTGCATTAGAAGGAAATCGAGTGCGCCATTGGCGCGGCGATTGGATGCATCGGCCATGAACGTTCCCCATAGCGAGGCGGCTTTTCTTCCACTGGCACTCGCGCTCCTCGGCGCGGCCGTCATCAGCGTTCCGATCGCGCGCCTGCTCGGCTTCTCGGCCATCGTGGCTTACCTCGTCGCCGGCGCCGTGATCGGGCCGTTCGGGCTTGGCATTTTCAGCACCGCCGAATCGGTGCTGCCGGTCGCGGAACTCGGCATCGTGATGCTGATGTTCCTGATCGGGCTCGAGCTCGAGGTCGGCCGCCTGGTCGCGATGCGCCGCGACATTCTCGGCCTCGGCGCGGCGCAATTGCTCGTCACGTCGGCCGCGATTTTCGGGCTTGTCTATCTGACCGGCGTGAACTGGCGCGGCGCGGTGGTCGTGGGTCTGGCTCTGGCTTTGTCGGCAACCGCCATCGCGCTGCAAATTCTCGAAGAGCGCGGCCAGATCCAGCAGACCTATGCGCAGCGCGCGATCGCGATCCTTCTGTTTCAGGACATCGCCATCGTGCCGCTGCTGGCTTTGCTGCCGCTGCTCGCGCCCGGCGGCGAAACCCATTCCGCGACCTGGGCCGAGGCGCTGATGCCGGTGGCCTGGGTCGCGGGCGCGATCGCCGTGATCGTGATCGCCGGCCGCTATCTGCTCAATCCGTTCTTCCGCAAGCTCGCCGATGCCGGGTCGCGCGAAGTGATGACGGCGGCGGCCCTGCTGGTCGTGCTCGGCGCGGCCTTGCTGATGCAGAGCGCCGGCATGTCGATGGCGCTCGGGGCGTTCCTCGCCGGATTGCTTCTCGCCGAATCGAATTTCCGCCACGAACTCGAGGCCGATATCGAGCCATTCCGCGGCTTGCTGCTCGCGCTGTTTTTCATGAGCGTCGGCATGGGCCTCGATCTTTCGGTGGTGCGCGACAACGTCCTGATGATCGTCGCGGCGGCTCTCATTGTCACCGTGCTCAAGGCCGCGATCATCTATGTGCTGTTCGGCCCGACCTGCGGACAGCGCGCCGACGCCATCCGCGCCGGTTCAGTGCTGACCGCGGCCGGCGAATTCGCTTTCGTGCTGCTGCCGCTCGGGGCCTCGCTTGCCATGCTGAGCGCAAAGGACGCCAGCCTGTTTTCCGCGATCGCGGCCATCACCATGCTGCTCGGGCCGCTGACGGCGACGCTGACCGAGAAGCTTCTTCGCCGCGTTCCGAAATCGGAGCAGGAGACGGACGATTTTTCCGGCGCGTCCGGTTCGGTGCTGATCATCGGCTTTGGCCGCTTCGGCCAGATCGTGTCGCAATGCCTGCTGACGCAAGGGGTCGACGTCACCGCGATCGACCATGATCCCGAAATGATCGAGAGCGCGGGGCGGTTTGGCTTCAAGGTCTATTACGGCGACGGCACGCGCCTCGACGTGCTGCGCGCCGCCGGCGCCGAACGCGTGCAGCTTATCGCCGTCTGCGTGGAGGATCGCGTCGCGGCGACCCGCATCGTCGATCTCGTGAACGAGCAATTCCCGGACACCAAACTCTATGTGCGCTCCTATGACCGCGCGCACACGCTCGAACTGATCAAGAAGGGCGTGAATTTCGAATTGCGCGAGACATTCGAGTCGGCGCTGTCGTTCGGGCGCAGCGCGCTCGAAGGCCTCGGCGTCGGCCAGGAACGCGCGCAGGCGGTGGAGGATGACGTGCGAAGGCGTGATCTGGAACGGCTCGCCCTGCAGCAGGCCGGCGGCCTGCTGGCGGGCATCGATATCCTGCTGAAGAAGCCGCGTCCCGAACCTCTGGTCGTTCCGGAGCGGCGCGCCAAGGGCATCAATCCGGAAGCCGAAACCATCATCCGCGAAAGCGAGAGCAAGGAAGCGGGAGCGAGGTAAGATGCTGTCATCGCCCGCCTTTCCGATTGTCATCGCCCGCACCGATCTCGGGTTTACGCGAGATCGGCAGCTTAAACTGTCCAAGTCGGCTAAAGCCGACCTGGGTGGCGGGCGATCCAGAAAGCAAGACGTGGATGGCCGGGCCTTCAGCGCGAAGACGCGCTTTCGCCCGGCCATGACGTTGTCAGAGACGCCCGCATCTCTCTCGCCGTCATGGCCGGATTTATTCCGGCCATCCACGTCTCGCTTGCTTTGTTTTCTTTAATTTTATCTATTTACTGAATTTTGTTTTTGCTATATATTCCGAATCATCCCCGTTCGCCTGAGGGATGCTCTGCAGGCGTAGCTGAGTGTGAATGGGGAGCGGTGACCCTGCGCGCACGGCCTCGCAAGCCGTGCCCCCGGGGGACGTGTGGAGAAGGCCTCCTCGCTCACTATGGAGCGCCGGATGGAATCTTCCGTCGCGTCGTCGGAACAAGGCCATG
>CAMDXM010000211.1 GCA_945878025.1 Pseudorhodoplanes sinuspersici
TATGACACCGCCGCGTCGCGGCGAGCGACACCGTCATTGGGTGGACGACCAGATGCGATTATCCGTTATGGTTGCCCTCGAATTTGAGAGCGATCTGCGTCAATCACCAGCCGATCCGTTAAATCATCAATCCGTGGAATATCCCGGCCCCCTCGCGACATTTGTCGCTCAGTTGACCGCGAGCTACTTCCATGACTCGGAGTTCGCTGCATCGGCGCGTCGCGCGCATCACGATTCGCTCGTCGGCTGCCGGACGAAATTGAGAAACGATGGGTCGCAATTGGATCTATCCGTGTGAGGCAATGCGCCCCTTCAAAAAGGGGGGGGCGATTCCCGGACGCAATTTCAGTCGATACGCTTGTTGCTGACAAGGTGCGGATTTGTAACCCAAATCCGTGCCGACCTTGATATCCCACAGGAGGCAACATGATCAAATTCCGCGCCGCTGGAATCGCATCAATTCCGATTCCACTCGATGGCCAGCGATTGGACGCTGATCAAATCCGGCAAGAAAATATCCAGCTTCGGGAACTGGTGGTTCAGCTCACCGAAATCATTCTCAGGAATGTCGTCGATCAAAACCCTCGCAACTCTTCGTAAGGGCGCGATCAATTGTCAGCCATGGAATGACCGACATCAGACATCAAATGGCATCAACTTTCGGTCTTCCGCTGTACGACGACGCGCGACAAAGACGGAATCGAGTGTTTTCTCCCGCAAGCGGCGGAGGGATAAGGATCATAATGATGGCAAAGCCGAAATCACATCGGCAGCAATCCGGCCTCAAACGTGCCCGCGCCACGCCTGACAGGGCGTCGCAATGCGTTTGCACTCCCAATGATGGGGCATCCGCTCGATCCGCAAGCAGGGAAAGTCCAATCAACGCGATCGCGGCGCCGGGCGACCTCGATGCGTTGGCGCTGAAAGCCGCTCAGGATATCGCAAAAATCGCACCCGAAGCAGTCATGGACTCGCGTCGACTGATACGCGGCGAGCGGGACGAGGTCATTGCGAGCATCGACACTGAAGCTGCCCAATTTTGCGAACGGCTCCGGTCGTCGGAGATGAAGGCTGCGTTTAAGGCGTTCTTCAAAACAAAAGAGAAATGAGACCGGCCACGGCTCTTATTTAACGCACCGGTCCGTCGACCGCCGCGATGCGTCCCTCTTCAAACGCGGAGATGGACGGTGATGGGCAATGCAAGAAGGCCGCGTCAGAGCGCTCGCTCTTGCCATTCACATTCTCGGATATGCAGCCTTGGCGCAGCAGCTGCGTCATCCTTTCGGCAGCTAGCGGCTCTGAAAAATAAAGTCCCTGCATCTGCTCGCATCCCCAGTTCCGAAGCAGATCGGCCTCCTCGCTGGTTTCAACGCCTTCCGCCACAACGCCAATGTTCAGCTCGTGCGCAAGTCCGATCGCTGCCCGGACGATCGCGCGATCACCGTGGTCTTTGGTGATGCCCGCAACGAAGACCTGAGCGATTTTGAGCCTGTCAACGGGATGCCGCCTCAAATAGTCGAGAGAGGAGTAGCCGGTGCCGAAATCGTCGATCGCGAGCTTGATGCCGCTTCGATGCAATTTCTGGATCATATCCCCGTGCTGCTTTGACGTTTCCATCAAAGCTGTTTCGGTCAATTCAAATTCCAGCAATGAGCGCGGCGCGCCGGTTTCAATGAGAATCTTCTCAAGGTCCCGTTCGAGTTCAAGCGGCGCCTTGAATTGCAGCGCCGACAGGCTCACCGCCATCGACGCCGGCGCAATTCCTTCGTCCGCCCAACACCTCAACTGCCGGCATGCCTCCCGTATGATCCAGTTTCCAAATTCAATGATCACGCCGCCCTTCTCGGCGGCGTCAATGAAATCGGGTGGAAGCAGGATGCCTCGCGTCGGGTGCTTCCAACGCGGAAGCGCCTCGACGCCGATGATACGGCCGGAACGGCCTTCGACCTGCGGCTGATACAGCGAAAACAGCTGATCGCTCGCGATGGCTTCGCGCAATTCTGCGGCCAGCGCCACGCGGGAACGAACCTCGGAATTCATGTCGTCCGTGAAGAAGCGGAAAGTGCCGCGCCCCTCCGATTTTGAACGGTAAAGCGCCAAGTCCGCCTGCGAAAGCAGATCCTCGGCGCCAAGCGCATCGCATCCAAATACCGAAATGCCGACGCTTGCGCCGATGTGGATTGAATCGTTTCCGATCGCGTACGGCCTGTTTGCGAAGTCGAGGATGCGCGTCGCCAGCATGCCGGCGTCCGTCGGGCTGACCATATCGGTCATCAACACGGCGAATTCATCGCCTCCGAAGCGCGCGACAACGTCGATATCGCGCGCGGCGGCGCAGAGCCTTTCCCCAAAGGCGCGCAGCAGTGCGTCGCCTGCGGGGTGTCCAAGCGTGTCGTTGACGTCCTTGAAGTGGTCCAGGTCGAGATAGAGTACGGCAAACCCGACGCCGGTTCTCTTTCCGCAGCTGATCAGCCTTTCAATCGCTTCAACGAAGACAATACGGTTGGCCAAGCCCGTCACAATGTCGTATCGGGCGAGCTGAAAAATCTTGCGCGCTGCGCGCGTGCGCTCGGTGATATCGCGAAAGAACCATATACGGCCCATGTAACGGTCATCGCGGCCTCGTAAAGCCGACGAATATCGCGCGATCGTCCGGCCATCCGTAGTTTCCAATTCGTCGTCACCGGACTCGTCCGGATGCTGATAAAGATAGCGCACGCGATCCACGAATTTTTTCGTATCCGCCATTCTCGACGTCACCACTTCAAGGACCGGACCGTCGTCGCCGGCATGAACGAGTTGCTCTGGAATAGCCCACATCTCGACGAATCGCCGATTGAAAGAAACGATACGATTGCTTCCATCGACCACCAGAATGGCGTCCAGAGATGTCTCCATCGCGGTCGTCAGGAGCGTGTTTGAGAATTGGAGCTGGTCCAGGGCGTCTTTTCGCTCCGTGATGTCACGCAGGACGCCGTGGCCCGTACAGACGCGGCCGGTCTCGTCATAGGCGAATGTTACGTGGCCCTCGACCCATCGAATGTTGCCATCGCGGGTTACGAGCCGAAAATCCGCCTTCGTTTCTGGACGTCCCGCACACGTTGCTTCGCGGAGGGCGGCAAGACAACGAGCCAGGTCATCTTTGTGCAGAACATCCTGGAAGAACGCGACCCTGCCTTCCATGATATCGTCGGCCGTATAGCCGAACTGGGCGACGTTCGTTGAGATATATTCGACGAATGGGGGCTCGGAGCTTGAGGCCGGGAAACGCAATCGCGCAATCACGGTCGGGCTCTTCTCGACAACCTCCGATGCGATCGCGAGACGCTCCAGTATTTTCTCTTGCAAATCGCATTTGGCCGACAATTGCGGCGTTTCTTCCGGGAAATCGGCGGTATGGATCTTCAGAGTTCTGGGGCGCGAAGCGATGACAATCGCGGAGGCCGCCAAGACGAATCCGATGACGCCCGCTATCAGCGTCGTTAACGGGCGGGTCGCCGCCGCCGCCAACCTAGACAAACGCAGCCGATATGACGCTATTTTTTTGATCATGGTCACCCACCAGAACATGCGCTGCGACCGCGCCGCCGACAAACCGAAATACATCACGACCGCAGCGCATCGAGCCTCTTTTGCAAGAGAGCGACTTCATGTTCCAATTTCGCAACTCTGTCGCCAAGCGGATCGCCGGATTGAAAAGTCTCGAGCGCCGATTGCGATTGATGCTCCGGCGCCCAGCTGATCCCTATGCCGTTGCCCTTGCGCCATTCGACCCGCGCCTGAAAATATTCGTCCTTGCTCGGGATAAAGAGCTCGAATACGTCCGGCAACGCAACGGCTTCCGAACATTCGAGGCGAGCGCCCTTGGTCGTGATATCCCGGACGGTGCAGTCCATGCTGGACCGCCTGTGATTGAAAAAGATGCGGCCCAGAATGAAACTTCGTTGACGGGCAATTGAGCGTCGCTCAAGCATCGTAACATTGCTCCCGGGCATTGCGCGTCGAAGGCCTTTGTCGAACTTCAGCGAACGGTCGGCGCGCAACCGCCACACTATGACTTGTCGGGATTAACAACAGTGAATCCCGCTCTATGTAGCATTACGTATGCCGTACCGAGCTCACCCCGGACATCGAGGCGGAATCCGCATGGATCGCCGCCGCCGCGCCGGTATCCAGCCGTTCCTCCTCGATTGCCCTGTCGATGACGTCAATTGCGCTTTGAATTCTGACGACCAGATCGATATGAGCCTCGATCTGCTCGCTTTGGCCTCCAAAATTCAGCGCCTTGATCAGGGCGCTTCGTCGATCGACCAAATGTTTTCGCGCATCTATAAAGCTTGCGATATGACCCATTTGCATTGCTGATCCTTGGCGTTCTTCCGCTTATGGCTGCAATCGCGCGTCGCGGATTTCGAAACCGGAAAAAGTCTGTAAATTTAGCGCCCGGCGCGGCGCAAGACTTTGAGGCAGATCAAGCGCGATCGCGTTTCGAGGGGAATGGTTTACAGGTCGTGAATTTTCTTGTCCGTAACTGCGGTCGCGACGGCGCGATCGTCTCATCCCTCCCCGTGAAGGGAGGGATGAGAGTCGGATTCACACCGGCTGCAGCCCGGCCTCGATCTCCTTGCGCTGGCCTTCGAGGAAAGGCGGCAAAGCGAGTTTCTCGCCGAGCTTGTCCATCGGCTCGTCGGCCGCGAAACCAGGTCCGTCGGTCGCGATCTCGAACAGGATGCCGTTCGGCTCGCGGAAATAGAGCGAGCGGAAATAGAAGCGGTCGACCGGCCCGCTATTGGGCATACCGACATCCTTCAGGCGATGCGCCCACACATCATAGTCGGCGTCGGGAATACGGAACGCGACATGATGCACGCTGCCCGCGCCCGGATGCGCGCGCGGCAGATTCGGCCGCACTGCGACATGCAGTTCGGCCGCCGACCCGCCCCAGCCCATCTCATAGACATGCACGATGTCCTTTCCGTCTTCGGGATGCGGATATTCGCGCACCTTCTTCATGAACATCACATTCTCAAGCACCACCTTGGTGGTGAGGATGTTCGGCACCGTAATCGTAATGGGACCGAGCCCGCGGATCTGATGCTCCGCCGGCACGGGGCTCTTTTCCCAGGGATGCGCCTCGCCCTCGCCGCCATCGTCGATGAGCGACAAGCGCTGGCCTTCCGGATCCTCGAAATCGAGCGTCAGCCGCCGGTCGCGCTCGACAATCTCGCCGGCTTTCACGCCCGCCTCGGTCAGGCGCTTTCGCCAATACTCGAGGCTCGCGGATCCTGCGACACGAAGCCCGGTACGCGAGATGCTGTTGTTGCCGGGTTTGCCAGGCTGTGTGCGGAAATCGAAGAAGGTGAGATCGCTGCCGGGCGAGGCTTTCCCGTCGGCATAGAAGAAGTGATAGGCGCTCACATCGTCCTGGTTGACCGTTTTCTTGACCAGACGCATGCCGAGCGTGCGCGTATAGAATGCAACATTGCCCGGTGCATCGGCGGACACCGCCGTTAAATGATGAATACCGGTGAGTTTCATAACATCCCTATTGGCCACCCCTCATAGGGGCGAATTGTTAGGCCCCGGATGGGGCTGGTTTGAGACTTTCCGGCCATGATCTAGGGTGAATGACGCCATATTTCGAGGGTGTCGGCAGCGCGCGCAGCGGAGGTATGCATGTCATTGAAAGGCAAGACCTTGTTCATCACCGGGGCCTCGCGCGGGATCGGGCTAGCGATCGCGCTGCGCGCTGCGCGCGACGGCGCCAATATCGCGGTCGCGGCCAAGACCGAAACCCCGCATCCGAAACTGCCGGGCACGATCTATTCCGCGGCGGAAGAGATCGAGAAGGCGGGCGGCAAGGCTTTGCCGCTGATGGTCGACGTGCGCGACGAGATGTCGGTGAAAGAAGGCATCGAGCGCACGGTGGCCGCCTTCGGCGGCCTCGATATCGTGGTGAACAACGCCAGCGCCATACAGGTGACTCCCGTCACGCAGACCGACATGAAGCGTTTCGACCTGATGCACCAGGTCAATGCGCGCGGCGCCTATATGGTGTCGAAATACGCCATCGCGCATCTGGAGAAATCCTCCAATCCGCACATATTGATGAACTCGCCACCGCTCGACATGCAGGAGAAATGGTTCGCACCGCATACCGGGTACTCGATGTCGAAATTCGGCATGAGCCTTGTCGTGCTCGGGCTTGCGGGTGAGTTGCGGGGTAAGGGCATCGCGGTGAATGCGCGGTGGCCGCGTACCACGATCGGCACCAGCGCTATCCGCAATCTTCTCGGCGGCGACGAAACGATGCAGATGTCGCGCAGTCCCGAAATCATGGCGGACTCGGCTTATGCGATCTTCAACAAGCCCGCGAAGAGTTTCACCGGGAATTTCCTGATCGACGATTCTTTTCTCGCGGGCGAAGGCGTCACCGATTTCGAGCGTTACCGGATCGATCCCTCGAAGCCGCTGGCGCCATGCTTCTTCGTTCCCGATGAACCGAAAGCGCCCAAAGGGGTTGTGATCGGGGGCAAGCGGGATATCCGTGGCGTTCCAAATCCCGCTGTGTCAGGCTAAAGAAGAACAATCAAATTCATATGACCACGCTCTTCATTTCCCATCCCGCCTGCCTCAATCATCTCACGCCGCGCGGCCATCCGGAGCGGCCCGAACGGCTGCGCGCAATCGAGCAGGCGCTGGAGGACGAGAAATTTTCCGTGCTGGCGCGCGAACAGGCGCCGATGCTCGATGCCGACACCATCGCGCTCTGCCACCCGATGGATTACATCGATGCGATCCGCGAAGCCTCGCCCGAAGAGGGATTGATCGGGCTCGACGGCGATACCTCGATGTCGCCCGGAACTTTCGAGGCGGCTTTGCGCGCTGCAGGCGGCGCGGCGCTCGCGGTCGATGAAGTCGTGACCAAAAAGGCCGCCAACGCCTTCGTCGCCAC
>CAMDXM010000212.1 GCA_945878025.1 Pseudorhodoplanes sinuspersici
GACCCATCTCAATCTGCCCGTGTTCGACACGGTCGCGGAAGCGCGCGCCAAGACGGGAGCCGACGCGAGCGTGATCTACGTTCCGCCGGCCGGCGCTGCCGACGCCATCGCCGAAGCGATCGAAGCGGAAATTCCGCTGATCGTCTGCATCACCGAGGGCATTCCGGTCAGTCACATGATCAAGGTGAGGCGTTCGCTGTGCGGATCGAAGTCGCGGCTCGTCGGCCCCAATTGTCCGGGCGTGATGACGGCCGGCGAATGCAAGATCGGCATCATGCCGGGAAATATTTTTAAAGCCGGCAAGGTCGGCATCGTGTCGCGTTCAGGCACGCTGACTTATGAAGCAGTGTTCCAGACCACGGCCGAAGGCCTCGGCCAGACCACAGCGGTCGGCATCGGCGGTGATCCGGTCAAGGGCACCGAATTCATCGAGATACTCGAGCTCTTCCTTGCCGACCCGAAAACTGAATCCATCGTCATGATCGGCGAGATCGGCGGCTCGGCCGAAGAAGACGCGGCGCAATTCCTCAAAGACGAAGCCAGACGCGGCCGCAAGAAACCGATGGCGGGCTTCATCGCAGGGCGCACCGCGCCTCCCGGCCGCCGCATGGGTCATGCCGGCGCGATTATCGCGGGCGGCAAGGGCGATGCGGAATCCAAGATCGCGGCCATGGAATCGGCCGGGATCAAGGTTTCTCCCTCGCCGGCGCGCATCGGAAAGACCTTGGTCGAAGTATTGAAATCGTAATTCATTCTTTCGTCATCTTATCGTGGCCCCATCCGTTTCTTAGATATAAAAAGGCTGGGCCGGGGAAAGTTTTCAGCCGATTCGAGCCCCAAAGGGCCGCTTCACGGCGGCCCCTAGCCATTTCAGGATGCCAGGAATGTCTCGTCAGGACGCGAACGCGACTTTCGCTCTCACTTCGTTTCTTTATGGCGGCAACGCCGCCTACATCGAAGATCTCTATGCCAAATACGAGTCCGACCCGAATGCGGTCGACGCCGAGTGGCAGACATTCTTCAAGAGCCTGAAGGACGATCCGGCAAGTGTCGCCAAGAGCGCGCAGGGCGCGTCCTGGCGCAAGCCGAATTGGCCGATCCGCGCCAATGGCGACCTCGTCGCCGCGCTCGACGGCAACTGGGCGGAAACCGAAAAAGCGATCGGCGACAAGATCAAAGGCAAGGCGCAGACGGGCGGCGTCGAACTGACCTCCACGGATGTTCAGCAGGCGACGCGCGATTCCATTCACGCGCTGATGCTGATTCGCGCCTATCGCATCCGCGGCCATTTCCACGCCAAGCTCGATCCGCTCGGGCTCGAAGGCGAAAAGAGCGAGAGCGAACTCGATCCGCGCTCCTACGGCTTCACGGAAGCCGACTTCGACCGCAGGATCTTTCTCGACAAGGTGCTCGGGCTTGAATTCGCGACCATGCGCGAGATCCTCGCCATTCTGCGCCGGACGTATTGCGAGACGCTCGGCGTCGAGTTCATGCACATTTCCGATCCGGCGCAGAAAGGCTGGATCCAGGAACGCATCGAGGGGAAGGACAAGGAAATCACCTTCACGCGCGAGGGCAAGCGCGCGATCCTCAACAAGTTGATCGAGGCCGACGGCTTCGAGAAATTCCTCGACGTCAAATTTACCGGCACCAAGCGTTTCGGCCTCGACGGCGCGGAGTCGCTCGTGCCTGCGCTCGAGCAGATCATCAAGCGCGGCGGAAATCTCGGCGTGCGCGAGATCGCCTTCGGCATGGCGCATCGCGGCCGCCTGAACGTGCTGACGCAGGTGCTCGGCAAGCCGCACCGCGTGCTTTTCCACGAATTCAAGGGCGGGTCGGCGACGCCGGACGAAGTCGAAGGTTCCGGCGACGTGAAATATCATCTTGGCGTGTCGTCGGATCGCGAGTTCGACAACAACAAGGTGCATCTGTCGCTTGCGCCCAACCCTTCGCATCTCGAAATCGTCGATCCGGTGGTGCTTGGCAAGGTGCGAGCCAAGCAGGACCAGCAGGGCGCTACGCCGGAAGACCGCACCATGGTGATGCCGCTGATCATTCACGGCGACGCGGCGTTTGCCGGACAGGGCGTGGTGGCGGAGTGTTTCGGCTTGTCGGCGCTGAAGGGCTATCGCACCGGCGGCAGCATTCATTTCATCGTCAACAACCAGATCGGCTTCACCACCTATCCGCGCTATTCGCGCTCGTCGCCGTATCCGTCCGACGTCGCCAAGATGATCGAGGCACCGATCTTCCACGCCAATGGCGACGATCCGGAAGCCGTGGTGTTCGCGGCCAAGGTCGCGACCGAGTTCCGGCAGAAATTCCAGAAGCCGGTCGTCATCGACATGTTCTGCTATCGCCGCTTCGGCCACAATGAAGGCGACGAGCCGAGCTTCACCCAGCCCCTGATGTACAAGAAGATCAGGGCGCATCCCTCCACGCTCGACCTGTATTCGAAGAAGCTCGTCGGCGAAGGCATCGTGACCGAGGGCGAAGTCGACAAGATGAAGGCCGACTGGCGCACGCGGCTCGAAGCCGAGTATGAAGCCGGCCAGGGCTACAAAGCGAACAAGGCAGACTGGCTCGACGGCCGCTGGGCCGGATTGAAGCCCGGTGGCGATGCCGACGATCCGCGCCGCGGCAATACCGGCGTGGATGAGAATGTCCTCAGGGAAATCGGGCAGAAGATCACGTCCGTTCCCAAGGACTTCAAGGTTCACAAGACCATCCAGCGTTTCCTCGACAATCGAAGGAAGGCGATCGACACCGGCGAAGGCATCGACTGGGCGACCGGCGAAGCGCTCGCGTTCTGTTGCCTGCTGCTCGACGGCCATCGCGTGCGGCTGTCCGGCCAGGATTGCGAGCGCGGCACCTTCTCGCAGCGGCATTCGGTGCTGTTCGATCAGGAAACCGAGGCGCGTTACACCTCGTTCAATCACATCCGGGACGGACAGGGGCGCTATGAAGTGCTCAATTCCATGCTCTCGGAAGAGGCCGTGCTCGGTTACGAATACGGCTATTCGACCGCGGAGCCGAATGCTCTGACATTGTGGGAGGCGCAGTTCGGCGATTTCGCCAATGGCGCGCAGGTTCTGTTCGACCAGTTCATCTCGTCGGCCGAGCGCAAGTGGCTGCGCATGTCCGGTCTCGTGTGCCTCTTGCCGCATGGCTATGAGGGACAGGGTCCGGAGCATTCCTCCGCGCGGCTCGAGCGCTTCCTGCAGATGTGCGCCGAAGACAACATGCAGGTCGCCAATTGCACGACGCCGGCGAACTATTTCCACATCCTGCGTCGGCAATTGAAGCGCGAGATCCGTAAACCCCTGATCCTGATGACGCCGAAGTCGCTGCTGCGCCACAAGCGCGCGACGTCGAAGCTTTCGGAGTTGGGCGCCGATACGACCTTCCATCGGCTCCTGTGGGATGACGCGCAATATCTCAAGGGCGAGAAGATCAAGCTCGTCGCCGACGACAAGATCCGCCGCGTGGTCCTGTGCTCCGGCAAGGTCTATTTCGATCTGTATGAGGAGCGCGAGAAACGCGGCGTCAACGACGTCTACATCATGCGCGTCGAGCAGCTTTATCCGTTCCCGACCAAGGCGCTGGTCAACGAATTGTCCCGCTTCAAGCAGGCGGAGATCGTCTGGTGCCAGGAAGAGCCGCGCAACATGGGGTCGTGGTTCTTCGTCGACACCTTCATCCGCTGGGTGCTCGAGCAGATCGGCGCGAAATACAAGCAGCCGCGCTATGCCGGTCGTCCGGCTTCGGCGGCGACCGCCACCGGCCTGATGTCCAAGCATCTCGCCCAGCTCAAGCAATTGCTGGATGAGGCGCTGGGCTGAATTTGATCGTCATCCTGAGGTGGCGACCGCAGGTCGCCCTCGAAGGATGACAGCCACCGACCGTTCACCCCGACCGATCTCGGCAATTGCCGAGATCGGAATTTAACAGAGAAACAAGTCGGCTATAGCCGACTTGTGATGGCTCGCTTCGCTCGCATCTCTGAGTGACGGAGCAGAGAACAGGCAGAAACGACAATGACCGACATCCGCGTTCCGACCCTCGGCGAATCCGTCACCGAGGCGACCATCGGCAAATGGTTCAAGAAGGCCGGCGACGCCGTCGCGGTCGACGAACCGCTGGTCGAGCTTGAGACCGACAAGGTGACGATCGAGGTTCCGGCGCCTGCCGCCGGCGTCCTTTCGGAAATCGCGGCGAAAGACGGCGAGACGGTCGCTGTCGGCGCGCTGCTCGGGCAGATCAAGGATGGCGCGGGGGGCGGAGCAGCAAAGCCGGCTGCCGCTGCTGCGCCCGCGGTCAAGGCCGCCCCGGCCGCCACGCCTGCACCCGCGGCCGCGAAGTCTGCCGACACGCCGCTTGCGCCTTCGGTGCGCAAGATCTCGGCGGAAACCGGCGTCGATCCTTCGGGTGTTGCCGGTTCCGGCAAGGACGGCCGCGTCACCAAGGGCGATATGATGGCCGCGATCGAGCGCGCTGCCTCGCAACCGACCCCGGTGGTGGCGGCGCAGATGCGCGCGCCGTCTCCGGCGGACGACGCCTCGCGCGAAGAGCGCGTGAAGATGACGCGGCTGCGCCAGACCATCGCGCGCCGCCTGAAGGACGCGCAGAACACCGCCGCCATGCTCACGACCTTCAACGAGGTCGACATGACCGCGGTGATGGCTTTGCGCAATCAATACAAGGATCTGTTCGAGAAGAAGCACGGCGTGAAGCTCGGCTTCATGGGCTTTTTCGTGCGCGCCTGCGTGCAGGCGTTGAAAGACATTCCTGCCGTCAATGCCGAGATCGACGGCACGGACCTCATTTACAAGAATTATTATCACATTGGCGTCGCGGTCGGGACCGAAAGGGGCCTCGTCGTTCCGGTGGTGCGCGATTGCGATCACAAGTCGCTGTCCGAGATCGAAAAGACCATCAACGATTTCGGCAAGCGCGCGCGCGACGGCCATCTCAAGATCGAGGAGATGCAGGGCGGCACCTTTACGATCTCGAATGGCGGCGTCTACGGCTCGCTGATGTCGACCCCGATCCTCAACGCGCCGCAATCCGGCATTCTCGGCATGCACAAGATCCAGGAGCGCCCGATGGCGGTCGGCGGCAAGATCGAGATCCGCCCGATGATGTATCTCGCTTTGTCCTATGACCATCGCATCGTCGATGGCCGCGAGGCGGTGACCTTCCTCGTGCGGGTGAAGGAAAATCTGGAAGACCCGGCGCGGATTGTGCTGGATTTATAAATTCGTTTGTCATGGTCGGGCTTGTGCCGGCCATCCACGTCTTTCTTCCCTTCATAGAAAGCAAGACGTGGATGCCCGGCATAGAATTTGATCTGCGCAGTCTGCGCAAGCTTGACTGCGGTGCCGGGCCTGTCACTTGAGAGTTTGGAGTCCGATTCATGTCCTACGATCTCATTGTCATCGGCACCGGCCCCGGCGGTTATGTCTGCGCGATCCGCGCGGCGCAGCTCGGCATGAAGGTCGCCGTGGTCGAAAGGCGCGCGACGCATGGCGGCACCTGCCTGAATGTCGGCTGCATTCCGTCGAAGGCGCTGCTGCATGCCTCGGAATTGTTCGAAGAAGCCGGACACAGCTTTGCGAAAATGGGCATCGGCGTCGGCAAGCCCAAGCTCGATCTGAAGACGATGCTGGGATTCAAGGATGAGGCCGTCGACGGCAACGTGAAAGGCGTCGACTTCCTGTTCAAGAAAAACAAGATCGAATCGTTCTTCGGCACCGGCCGGATCGTGTCGGCCGGAAAAGTCGAAGTGAAGGGTAACGACGGCAAGACGCAAACACTTGAGACCAAGAATATCGTGATCGCGACCGGCTCCGATGTCGCCAGGCTCAAAGGCATCGAGATCGACGAGAAGCGCATTGTCTCGTCCACCGGCGCGCTGTCACTGGATAAAGTGCCGGAGAAGATGCTGGTGATCGGCGCCGGCGTGATCGGGCTCGAACTCGGCTCGGTCTGGCGGCGTCTCGGTTCGCAAGTGACGGTCGTGGAGTTTCTCGACCGCATTCTGCCCGGCATCGACAGCGAAGTCGGCCGGCAGTCGCAGCGTCTGCTCGAGAAGCAGGGCATGATCTTCAAGCTCGGCGCGAAAGTCACCGGCGTCGATGCATCCGGCAAGAAACTCAAAGCCAGGATAGAGCCGGCCAAGGGGGGAGTTGCCGAAACCATCGAAGCCGATGTGGTGCTCGTGTCCATTGGGCGCGTGCCCTACACCGAAGGTCTGGGTCTGAAGGAATCCGGCGTCGCGCTCGACGAGCGCGGACGCGTCACCGTGGACGATCATTTCCGGACCAATGTGAAAGGCGTCTACGCCATCGGAGATGCCATCCGTGGCCTGATGCTGGCGCACAAGGCGGAAGACGAAGGTGTCGCCGCCGCCGAAATCATCGCCGGGCAGGCGGGACATGTGAATTACGATGTCATCCCGAACGTCGTTTACACCTATCCGGAAATCGCCTCGGTCGGAAAATCCGAGGACGAACTCAAAGCCGCGGGCGTTGCATTCAATGCCGGAAAATTTCCGTTCACCGCCAATGGCCGCGCCAAAGCCAATCAGCAAACCGAAGGATTCGTGAAGATTCTGGCGGACGCCAAGACCGACCGGGTGCTCGGCGTGCATATCGTCTGTTCGGATGCCGGCAACATGATCGCGGAAGCCGCGATCGCGATGGAATTCGGCGCATCATCCGAAGATATTGCGCGCACCTGTCATGCGCATCCGACATTGCCGGAAGCCGTCAAGGAAGCCGCGATGGCGGTCGATAAGCGCGCGATTCATATGTAGCCGTCATTCCGGGGCGCCGCGTTAGCGGCGGACCCGGAATCCATATTCCAGAGTCGAGGTTATGGATTCCGGGCTCGCGGACACCAATCTCGGGTCTACCCGAG
>CAMDXM010000213.1 GCA_945878025.1 Pseudorhodoplanes sinuspersici
GATTGCTGATCCGGCAATTGCGCAAGCTGCTCACGCTTCTGAATGACAGCGACCGCCGCGCCAGGAGCCTCGAAAAGCTCGACCAGTTGACCGGCGTTGCCGATAACCGCCGCGTTCTCGAACTGATCGATCACGTGCTGGCGGCGCGCAAGCCCGACGAAATCACAATTCTCGCCGTATTCGGCCTCGACCGATTCAAGGACATCAATGACGGCATGGGGCACGATGTCGGCGATCAGGTGCTGGCGACGATCGGGCAACGACTGCGCTCCGCAATTCCCGCCGGCGCCGTCTGCGGCCGCCTGGGCGGAGACGAATTCGCGGTCGCGATGAATGCCGAAAACGCCGAAACGGCGATGATGGAGATGAGCGGCCTGCTGGACATCCTTGGCCGTCCGGCCTGGATCAACGAGCGCGCGGTGCAGATCGGCGCCAGCGCCGGCCTCGTCCAGTCGCCCTGGCACGGATTGCGGCGCGACGATCTGATCCGCCGCGCCAATCTGGCTTTGCGCGTGGCGAAAAGCCGTGGCCGCGGCCGCCTCATCGTTTTCGATCAGGCGATGGATCTGGAATTCAACGACCGCCGCGAACTCGAAAGCGAACTCAAGCGCGCGCTCGCCAGCGGAGATCTTCGGGTCTGTTACCAGCCGATCGTCGCTTCGGACGGATCGCGAATCGTCGGCGTCGAGGCGCTGGCGCGATGGACGCATCCGCAGCACGGGGAGATCGGTCCGCTGGTCTTCATCCCGCTCGCGGAGCAGACCGGCATGATGGACGCGCTCGGCGAATATGTGCTGCGCCGCGCGGTGGCCGACGCCAGGCGCTGGCCCGAACTTTATGTCTCGGTCAACGTTTCGCCGGTGCAAATGCGCAGCCGGAAATTCGTCGAACTGGTCGCGCATGTGCTGCACGAAAACATGGTTTCGCCTTCGCGTCTCGTTCTGGAAATGACCGAGAGCGTCCTGATCGACAATCCCGACGAGGCCAAGGCGCGGCTCGACGCCCTGCGCGGGCTTGGCGTGAAGATCGCGCTCGACGATTTCGGCACCGGCTATTCCAGCCTGAGCTACCTGCAGCGCTTCGCGTTCGACAAGCTGAAGATCGACAGGTCCTTCGTCACGCCGCTCGGCCGTTCGGCCAATAGCGGGGCGATGATCCAGGCGATCGTGGCGCTCGGCAATGCGCTGGGCTTGAGCATTTTGGCCGAGGGTGTCGAAACGGAAGAGCAGCGCGTGCTGCTGCGGCTTGCCGGGTGTCACGAGATGCAGGGGTTCCTGTTCGCCGTGCCGAGCTCGCGCGAGACGATCGATACGATCGTGTCGGACGCCAAGCTGCGCGGCGGCGGCCGCGCCGTCAGCGCGGTGAACTGACAAGGCCCGATCCGGCGAATATCCGGACGGCTTTCAGTTCCGTCCGCGCGTATTCACGATGACAACGCCGGCGATGGCAAGCGCGCCGCCGGCCAGCGTCTGCGAACCGGGTACGTCGCCGGTGAACAGGAACGCCAGCGCCGTGGCGACGGGCGCGATCAGATACAGAAAATTCGACGCGCGCGCAGCGCCAAAATATCCCAGCGCGAATGTCCAGGTCGCGTATCCGAGCGCGGCGGGAAAGACGGCGAGCGCGACGACCGCGCCGATGGTCGCATAGGACGCCGTTGTCAGCGCCGACGCTGCGCCCGGCAGCCAGGGCGACAGCAAAAGCGCGCCGGTCAGCATGGTGTAGGCGGCGCACGGCATCGCGCCGTATTTGGCGACCAGCGGCTTCTGCAGCACGAAATAACTGGCGGTGCAGATCGCCGAGCCGAGAATGAAGGTCGTTCCCGCGCCGAACGTCAATCCGGCGGGCTGGCCGGAGGCGATGACCGCGATTCCGGAAAAGCTGACGATCGTGCCGATCCAGCCCCAGATCGTGAAGCGTTCCTTCAGAACGACGAGCGCGATCAGCGCGGTGAGAATGGGTGCGATATTGACGATAAAGGCGGCGGCGCCGGGCGAGACCGTCTGCTGGCCGGTATTGAGCGTGAAGTTATAGAGCGCGATGCCGGCGAGTCCGCACAGGAAAATGCGCAAGGCGTCGGACGGCGAAGGCCGTGGCGGCCGTTTCCATGCAAGCCAGGCGACAACCAGAACGGCCGCGATGGCAAAGCGCGCGGCCGCGAGCGGGATCGGCGCAAGTTCCCGCAGCGCCACCCGGATCATCGGAAAGGCCGACGCCCACGAGATAACCGTGAAGGCGACCGCCGCATAGGCGGAGAGGGATATCGGCATCAATGCCATTCCATTCTTACTTAGGGCGGGGCGAGCAAGGCGCGGATCGCGGTTTCTCGCGCGCGGACCGTGACGGCCTTGGCGTCGAGCAGGCTTTCGCCGAACAGATAGCTGTAGAACAGCACCGCGCGCGCCTGTGCGTCCGCGGCGGTCCAGCCGAGCGCGCCGAACAATTGACCGACCTGTTTCAGGCGCTCGGAATCGACCGCGCGAACGGCCTCCGCCGCCCGTGCGTCGCTCCGGGCGAGCGCCCGGATCGAGAGTTCAATCGCAAGTCCGCGCATATTGGCGTGCCGTGTATAGAGTTCCGCGAGATGGCGCAGTCGCATGTCCGGGGCGCCCGCGCCACCCGATTGCTGGCGAATGGCGGCGATGCGGCCCTGCGACCATGACGCCAGCATGGCGTCGATCAGGGCGCGCCGGTCCACGAAATGCCAGTAGAAGCTGCCCTTGGTGATGGCGAGGGCCTTGGCGAGCGGCTCGACCCGCACCGCCTCGACCCCGCCATTGGCCAGGGCCTCGAGCGCCGCTTCGATCCAGATCGCGGAATCGAGCCGCGGTGAGCGCTGCGCCGCCTTGTGCTTGCGTGCCATGGACGTCCCGGAAAACGCTGCCACTGCGATTGACAACGTCCTTTCTTCACCATACGGTTCCGTATGTCAAACATACGCTAGCGTATGGAGTAGGATCATGGCCGGGCCCGTGCCGGAAGTTGCCTTCAAGCCGCGCGATCCGGACTGGGAGAAGCGCTGCCGCGACAGCTTCGCGGCCCAGCAATTCATGACGCTTGTCGGCGGCGAGCTGGTTTCCATCGCACCGGGGCGTTGCACGGTCGCGATCCGCATGAAGGGCGAACTCACGCAGCAGCGCGGATTTCTGCATGGCGGGGTGACGGCGGCTTTGGCGGACACGGCCGCGGGATTTGCCGCCTATTCGCTGATGCCGGCGGGTTCGTCGCCGCTCACGGTGGAATTCAAGATCAATCTGATCGCGCCGGCGGCCGGAGAACGGTTTTTTGCCAGCGCCCATGTGGTGCGGTCCGGCCGCACGCTGACCATCGTCGAGACCGAGGTCAGCGCGGAGGCGAACGGCGAAACCAGGACGGTGGCGAAAATGCTCGCGACCCTGATCTGCATGGAAAATACATCCGATCGGACCGGACCCGCGCCGGGGCGCGGCAATGTATGATCGAAACCGGCGGAGGCAATCGTCATGATTCCGAATAGCTGGTCGGGTTTCGATTTCGGCCTTGGCGCCGATATTGACATGCTGCGCGACAGCGTCGGCCGCTTCGCGCGGGACAAGATCGCGCCGCGCGCCGCCGAGATCGATCTCAGCAATACGTTTCCGCGCGATCTGTGGCCGGAGCTCGGCAAGCTCGGATTGCTCGGCATCACCGTGGACGAAAAATGGGGCGGGGCGGGCCTGGGCTATCTCGAGCATTGCGTGGCGATGGAGGAGATTTCGCGCGCGTCGGGCTCGGTCGGATTGTCGTATGGCGCGCATTCGAATCTTTGCGTCAACCAGAGCCATCGCAACGGCAACGACGCGCAGAAACAGAAATATCTGCCCAAGCTGATTTCCGGCGAGCATGTGGGAGCGCTCGCGATGTCGGAGCCGGGATCGGGTTCCGACGTCGTCTCGATGCGCACGCGCGCCGACAGGAAAGGCGACCGCTATATCCTCAACGGTTCGAAGATGTGGATCACCAACGGACCCGTGGCCGAGACGCTCGTGGTCTACGCCAAGACCGACGCCACGGCCGGCGCGCGCGGCATGACCGCCTTCATCGTCGAGAAGGGCTTCAAGGGCTTTTCGACCGCGCAGAAACTCGACAAGCTCGGCATGCGCGGCTCCGACACCGGAGAGCTGGTTTTCACCGATTGCGAGGTGCCGGAAGACAACGTGCTCGGCGCGGTCGGCAACGGCGTGAATGTGCTGATGTCGGGCCTCGATTATGAGCGCGTGGTGCTGTCGGGCGGGCCGCTCGGCCTGATGCAGGCCTGTCTTGATTTGGTGATCCCTTACGTTCACGACCGCAAGCAATTCGGCCAGTCGATCGGCCGGTTTCAGCTGATCCAGGCCAAGCTCGCCGACATGTATGTCGGGATGAACGCGGCGCGGGCCTATGTCTATGCCGTCGCGCGCGCCTGTGATGAGGGCCGCACCACACGCGAGGACGCCGCCGGCGCGATCCTGTTCGCCTCGGAAAAGGCGACGCAGATGGCGCTCGAAGCGATCCAGTGCCTTGGCGGGAATGGATACATCAACGAATTTCCAGCCGGGCGCCTGCTGCGCGACGCCAAGCTCTACGAGATCGGGGCGGGGACGAGCGAAATCCGCCGCATGCTGATCGGGCGCGAATTGTTCGAGAAGACTAGATAGAAGTATGATTGGTAGCGAAGGAGTTCTTTCATGACTTCGCTTTGGCGTATAGATGAAAAAGGGTTGCTTCCGATGTTGGACGCTCAGCTCGACGCTGAGCGGAAGTTGGAAGATTGGATCGAAAACGATCCAGCAATGCTCGACGGAGATTTAATTGTTATTGGCAGACAAGTAACGGCTGGTAGCTCAGGTCGAATTGATTTGCTCGGCATCAAGAGCGACGGGTCGATTCAGATTATTGAGCTAAAGAAGAACCAGACGCCACGCGAAGTTATCGCACAAATTCTGGAATACGCTAGCTGGGTGTCGAAGCTCGGCACTGCTGATATCCACCAAATAGCCCAAACATATTCTGGGGAGAAGAACTTGAGTTCTTTGACCGAGAGATTTCAAGAAGCATTCGGAAAGCCGCTTCCGGAATTATTAAACTCAAGCCATGGCATGCTGTTGGTGGCTAGCGAACTCGATCGTCGGTCAAAGAAAATAATCGAATATTTGTCCGAAATTCACGGAGTTTTGATCAATACTGCTTTCTTCCGCGTGTTTAGCGACGGGGATCGCCGATATCTGACAGCAGACTGGTTGATGGATCAGGATGAAGTCGTTGAACGCACTGAGGTTAGAACAAAAGCTCCATGGTCAGGAAATTGGTATGTGAACGTTGGAGATGATCGAAGTCGCTCTTGGGCTGACATGATGAAGTACGGATTCATTGCTGCTGGTGGTGGACGATTCTACTCCGGAAAATTGTTTCAGTTGTCGCGCGGCGATCCAATTTATGCATACCAGAAGCAACTCGGTTATGTAGGATTCGGAATTGTTGATGGTGAAGCAATCTTGGCAAGAGACCATTCAATTGACGGAACACCATTGTTGAGCCTTCCCCTGTCACAGAAGAATTTAGCCCACGACAAAGACGACGAAGAAAAAGGAGAATATGTCGTTCCTATTGCGTGGAAGAAAGCAGTCCCTCTGGCCGAAGCTAAGACCTTCGTTGGAGCGTTCGCGAACCAAAACATTGTGTGTCGCCTGAGAGATCAGGCGACCCTAGATTTTCTTCGCAAGGAATTTGGTGCTGTGGATGGTTCGCTCAAATGAGCGAGGGATTTCTCAGCTATCGCGGCGCCGTCTATCCTTGGCATTGCGATCACATGGGCCACATGAATGTCATGTGGTATGTCGGCAAGTTCGACGAGGCGACCTGGAATCTGTTTTCCGAGCTCGGCCTCACGCGCGCCTATATGGAAGCGAACGGCCGGGGCATGGCCGCGGTCGAGCAGGTTATTCAATACAGGAAAGAACTGATGGCGGGCGACACGGTCGCCGTGCATTCGGCGGTGCTTGAGGCGAGGGACAAGGTGCTGCGTTTCAGCCATGAGATGCGAAACACCCAGAGCGGCGAGGTGGCGGCAACCACTGTCCTGACCGCCGTCTTTATCGACAGCGCGGCCCGGAAGGCCTGTCTCTTTCCGGCCGATATACGGACCCGCATGCTTCAAATGGCCAAAGCAGCGATATAGGCCAATGACCGAGTAAGCCAGAAGACTAGTAGGTCAAAGACCTATAGAGAATCAGCTATACAGGCGCATGGTTGATTCTACCCCAGCGCTCCGATTGCGCCTCAAGGCCGATGGCCGTGTGGTCGAAGTTCTGCCCGACGGCCGCGAGCGGCCCGCGGAGCAGGCGGCGTCCGCGCAACCGGCAGACCCGCCGGCGCCAATTGCTTCGCCGCCCGGCCGCAGCCGGCTGGCGACACGGCTCGCAAGCCTCGCGCCCGGCCCGGCCGAGCCCGGGTTGGAGCCGACGTCAGCGCGCAAGCTCAAACCCAAAAACGACGCCGATTACGCCCGCGCCATCCGCGCCGCGACCAAGCTGACCCAGGCCGAATTCGCCGGCCGCATCGGCGTGCCGATCGAGACCGTCCGCAACTGGGAACAGGGCAAGCGCTCGCCGCGCGGCCCGGCGCGCGCGCTCCTCAAGGTGATCGAAACGGCGCCCGATCTCGCCTTCGCAGCGCTTGCTCCCTCGCGCACGCGGTCCTGACTTGCAGCGCAGGTGGTTGGCAGTGCGGACAAGCTGCGCCATTCTAGTGTGGTGGTTCAGAAATTCCCTTCATTCACGCCGCGAGTCCGTCAAGGGAATTTCTGGACCAAAACCATACGAGTGTCCCGGACCCGAAGTTCGCACGATTGTTCAGCGGGCACTTTTGCGAACTTCGGATCCAAAGGGACACTAGAGTCATAGATTTGCTAGTGTCGCTTTGGTT
>CAMDXM010000214.1 GCA_945878025.1 Pseudorhodoplanes sinuspersici
GACCGAGAAAAACGGCGTGCTGTTCGCCGATCAATGGAACAATCCCGACAACAGCAAGGCGCATTACGTATCGACCGGGCCGGAAATCTGGGACGGCACGCAAGGCAAGATCGACGGCTTCATCTGTTCGGTCGGCTCCGGCGGCACGATTGCCGGGGTGTCCACGTTCCTGCAGGAAAAAAAGAAGGACATCGTCATCGGCCTGGCCGATCCGCGCGGCGCCGCGATGTATAACCTGTTCAAATCCGGCAAGGCGGAAGCGACAGAAGGCGGCTCCATCACCGAAGGCATCGGGCTTGGCCGCGTGACGCCGATTGTCAAAGATCTGAAGATCGACAAGCCGTATCTCATTCCCGACGAAGAAGCCGTCCCGATCATTTTCGATCTGCTCGAACACGAAGGACTTTGTCTTGGCGGTTCCTCCGGCATCAATGTCGCGGGCGCGATCCGGCTCGCCAGGGATCTCGGCAAGGGCAAGACCATCGTCACGGTGCTCGCTGATTATGGCAATCGATACCAGTCCAAATTGTTCAACCCGGAATTCCTGCGCTCGAAAAAACTTCCCGTGCCGGCATGGCTTGAGAATCAATCAGCCATCGCCGCGCCATTCGTAAAAGTGTGAACGAGAAAGCGTAACCAAGAAAGCGTAACAATGGCGACCGACTGCCTGTTTCGCGACGACGCCTATCTGAAGGAATGCGAGGCCGCCGTGGCCGCCGTGGCGGACAATGGCGGCATCGTGCTCGATCGCACGGTGTTCTACGCCATGTCGGGCGGACAGCCCGCCGATCGCGGCACGCTCGTGCTGCCGGACGGTCAGACGATCGCAATCGACAACGTCGTCTATGCGGATTCTTCCAAGACAGAGATCGCGCATGTTCCGGCAGCCGGCTCCAGGCCGCTTTCCGCCGGCGACAAGGTGCGCGCCGTGATCGACTGGGAGCCGCGCCATGCGCGCATGCGCATGCACACAGCCTTGCATCTGCTCTCCGCCGTCCTGCCCTATCCGGTGACCGGCGGCTCGATCGGCGAAAAGGAAAGCCGTCTCGATTTCGATATTCCCGAGGCGGGCCTCGACAAAAGCAAGATCGACGAAGCGCTCGCCGCCATGATCGCCGCCGACGCCGAGGTCTCAAGCCGCTGGATCACGGACGCCGAGCTCGAAGCCAATCCGGGCCTGGTGAAAACCATGGCTGTGAAACCGCCGATGGGCACCGGCCGCGTCCGGCTGATCGAGATCAAGGGCTACGACCTGCAACCCTGCGGCGGCACGCATGTCGCGCGCACCGGCGAAATCGGCGCTGTGCAGGTGACCCAGATCGAGAAAAAGGGCAAACAGAACCGTCGCGTGCGTCTTGCGTTGATATGAGCATTTTCAGGCGAAGTGGATACTAGTGTCCCGAATCCGAAGTTCGCCTTGTTTCGCGGCGTCTTTTGTAGCGAACTTCGGATTCCAAGGGACACTAGGAACCTGAGATTCTAGTGTGGTTTTGGTTCAGAAGGTCCCTTCAGGACTCGCAGCAAACACCAAGGGACCTTCTGAACCACCACACTAGTTTCGCCGTCCGGAAATGCGACAAACCATAGAGCATTTGAGGCGAAAGCCTTTGTTTGAACTGGAACCGCATCATGAATACACGCCCGCCGGCGAGCCGCTCGCTTGTCACCACCGAATGGCTTGCCGCTCATCTCGATGCGCCCGACGTGGTGGTGGTCGACGGCTCCTATTATCTGCCGACGCAGAAGCGCGACGGCCGCGCCGAATATCTCACGGCGCATATTCCGGGCGCGGTGTTTTTCGACATCAACGCCATCGCCGACACGACGACCGACCTGCCGCACATGCTGCCCTCGCCGGCCGCCTTCTCGTCGGCGATGCGCCAGCTCGGCATCGGCGACGGCGTCACCATCGTGGTCTATGACGGGCTCGGGCTGTTCTCGGCGCCGCGCGTGTGGTGGACTTTCCGCATCTTTGGTGTGCGCGATGTCTATGTGCTCGATGGCGGCTTTCCGAAATGGAAAACGGAAGGACGTCCGATCGAGTTCGGCGAGATCAAACGCACGCCTCGCCATTTCGCCGCGCGCTTTAATCCTTCCGCCGTCGCAGATCTTGCCGCGATCAAGCACGCGCTTGCCGACAAGAGCGCTCAGGTCGTCGATGCGCGCTCCGCCGAACGCTTCGCCGGAACCGCGCCGGAGCCGCGCCCCGGCCTGCCCTCCGGCCACATGCCGGGCGCATTCAACGTTCCATTCGCCGATATCGTCGAGGATGGCCGCCTGGCCGATCCGGACCGCATCGCTGCGGCTTTTGCGAAAGGCGGCGTCGATACCGACAAGCCGGTCGTGACAAGCTGCGGGTCCGGCGTGTCGGCGGCCATTCTCTGGCTCGCGCTCGAAGCCATCGGCAAGCAGCCGAAAAGCCTCTATGACGGCTCCTGGACCGAATGGGCCGCGCAGCCCGACGCGGTCATCGAGCCGAAACCGAAATCCTGATGCCGCGCTCTGCCCGTCCAGCAGCGCTTGTCACCGGCGCGGCCAATGGCATCGGCGCGGCAATCGCCAGGCGCCTTCTCAATGATGGCTGGTCGGTCGCCGCCTTCGATCTGCCGAAGAGTGGCCTGTCACGTGCCTTTCCAAAATCACCGCATGTTGTCCTGATCGAAGGCGATGTCGCCGATGCCGCAGCGGTGGCGCGCGGCGTCGACCAAGCCGTGAAAATCTTCGGCCGGCTCGACGGCCTCGTCTCCAACGCCGGCGTCATGAAGCGAAAGCCGATCGGCACGCTTTCGCTCGCGGACTGGCAACGCGTCATCGACGTCAACCTGACGGCGGCGTTTCTGTTCGCGCGTACCGCAGAAAATCCGTTGCGCAAGGCCAAGGGCGCCATCGTCAATATCGCGTCCACGCGCGCGCTGATGTCGGAGCGCAATACAGAAGCCTATTCGGCCACCAAGGGCGGCCTGGTCGCGCTGACGCATGCGCTCTCCGTCAGTCTCGGCCCTGACGTGCGGGTGAATTGCATCAGCCCGGGCTGGATCGAGACCGGCGACTACAGCAAGCTGCGCAAAAAGGACCACGGCCAGCATCCCGCCGGACGCGTCGGGAAGCCGGACGACATCGCCGAAATGGCGGCTTTCCTGCTGGATGCCAGGCGGTCGGGATTTGTCACCGGCGCCAATTTTGTGGTGGATGGCGGAATGACGCGCAAGATGATTTATTCAGAATAGCGAATATCTGAACCAACCAGCCAGCCATCCCGAATGCCGAATAATCCCGCCGTCGCAGGCTTCTATCACGAGGAAACCGGAAGCATTGCCTATGTGGTCGCGGATCCCGCGACCCGGCATGCCGCCATCATCGATCCGGTGCTCGATTACGACGAGAAGGCCGGACGCATCTCCACGCAATCAGCCGACGCGCTTTTGAAATATGTCCAGGACAACAAGCTTTCGGTCGACTGGATATTCGACACGCATCCGCATGCGGATCATTTCACCGCCGCTGCCTATCTGAAGGACAAACTTGGAGCGCCGGCGGCGATCGGCAGGAATATCGGCGCGGTGCAGACCTTGTGGAAGGCGATCTATAACCTTCCCGATTTTCCCGCCGACGGCTCGCAATGGGATCGATTGTTCGCTGGCGGCGACGCATTCAACGTCGGATCGCTGCCGGGCCGGGTGATGTTCTCGCCGGGCCACACGCTCGCATCCATCACTTACGTCGTCGGCGACGCCGCCTTCATCCACGACACGCTGTTCCAGCCCGATACCGGAAGCGCGCGCTGCGACTTTCCGGGCGGCAATGCCGGAATACTCTACGATTCGATCGCCGCCATTCTTGCGCTGCCCGATCAGACACGATTGTTCACCGGACACGATTACAGGCATGACGGGCGCGCCGCCCGCTGGTAATCCACCGTCGCCGAACAGAAGGCGAGCAATATCCATTTCAGGAACAAGCCGGCGCGCGAGGCCTATATCGCGTTGCGCGAAGCGCGCGACAAAACGCTGCCGATGCCGCGGCTGATCCTGCACGCGCTGCAATTCAACATGCGCGGCGGCAGGCTGCCCCCGCCCGAAAGCAACGGCCGCAGTTATCTGAAAATCCCGATCGGGTCGCTTTAGGGTCTACCTAAGAAGCTCGTCATGGCCGGGCTTGACCGGCCATCCACGTCTTGGATTGCAGCGTCAAGAAAGTAAGACGTGGATGCCCGGCACAAGGCCGGGCATGGCGATGTTTTATGGGTCGTGCGTTACGCGGCTTTCGCCAGCGTCTGCTTGTCCGCCGCAAGAAGCGCCTTGGCGACGCGTTCGATATCGGCAAGCTGCTTTCCGTCGGTGATGTTGGCGAGATAAGGCAGCAGCGGACCGGTCTCGGCGACGCCCGCGAGATGCACCGCTGCGTGCAGCACGCGCAGCGGCGAAATGGCGTCACGCAGGTCTTCCAGCGGCATGAAGAGTTCGCGCAAGCGCGCGGCTTCCTTGAGATCGCCGCGCTTGATCGCTTTGAGGATCGCGGTGGACGACGCAGGGCCGACGCACACGCTGCCGGACGTGAATCCGCACAGATCGAAATGCGTGAGATGGTCGATCGCCGGGCGTTCGCCGATGCCGCTGATCACGATGTCATTGCTCACGACCGAGAGCATGTCTTCGAGGAACGGATCGGTCTTCGGATCGTTGCGCACGATCGCGTATTTCACCGCGCAGATCGCCCCATCCGCTTCAAGCTTGCCGATATGGGCGGCGTCGATATAGCCATCGTCCTTCACATAGGCGATGACCGGCTTGCCATAGGCGTCGGCGAGCTTGCGGATCCCGGTCGCGACACCCGCGGGCACGGACGGAAAGCGATGCGGCAGCAGCATCGCGGTCGGGAACGGCATGCCCTTCAGATAGGTCAGTTGATCCTGCGCCTTGCCGAAATCGCTTCCGACCGACGGGATCATCCAGTCTGTGTCCTGCGACAGATCGATCAACAATTCGCACAACGTCACGAACTCGGACGGCGCGATGTTGTAGAGATTGGCGTTGCCGCCATACATGAATGTCTTCACGCCGCCCGCGCGCAGATGCGCCAGGATGCGGGCATTGCCCTCGCGATCGATGGAATAATCGGCGCGGCGCGCCAGCGGGGGAACCGACAGAACCGAGGATTCGATATCGGCTTTGGTGATCTTGGTGGTCTTCATGATGTGCCCCTGATGTCAGTCGCCCGCGCGGCGGCAGGCTGTGGCCGGGTTCGGTTGTACGATGATATGACAAGCGCGGTCAATTCCAATGCAACATATTCAAGACAACGAATGCAATGAACGGCGGCGCCTGCCCGCCGTCAGCTCTTCACGGCGCCGGCGGTGAGACCCGACACCATGTAGCGGCGGAACACGTAATAGATCGCGGCCGGCGGCAGCGCGTAGATGAGCCCCGTGGTCATCAGCAATTCCCACGGTGAATCGTCCGCCGCCAGAAAATTGCCGAGCGCGACCGAAAGCGTAAGGTTGGAATCCTTGGACAACAGCAGGAACGCATAAAGATATTCGTTCCAGGCCAGCAGCAGCGCATAAATGCCGACCGCGACCAATGTGGGAAGCATCAGCGGGATGTAAACCAGCCGGAACAACTGCATCGGCGACGCGCCATCCATGATCGCCGCCTCGTCGAGTTCGAGCGGCAGCTTGTCGGAGGCCTGTTTGAGCACCCAGATCGCGTATGGCGACGCGATCGTCACCATGGCGAGGATCAGCGCCCAATGGCTGTTGAGCAGTCCGTAGATGCCCATCGTCCGGTACATGGGCACGGCCAGAAAAGCCGCCGGAATGAAATAGGTGAACAGCGCGAGATTCATCACCGCGCGCCCGCCCTTCACCTTCAGGCGGCTGATCGCGAAGGCGGCGCCGGTCGCGATGAGCAGCGTGATGACGCCGGTCGCCACCGCGATCACAACCGAATTCCACATCTGCTCCCAGAAATGATGCAGATAGAAGTGCTGCTGTTTGAAAACGATCCTGAAATTCTGCAGGGTCGGATTGTCGGGCCACAGCTTGCCGGCGAACGCGGATTCCTTCGGGGAGATCGAGAACAGGAACAGGTGGTAGATCGGCAGCATGGTCCAGATGAAGACCGGAATGCCGATCAGCAAAAGCTTCGCCTCGATCGTGATGGCGCGGAACGAGGGAATATTCATCGCGACAGCCGCTTCATCATGAAGAACACGAGCGGCAGCACCAGCGGGAGCGCGACCACGATCGCCGCCATCGACAGGTCCACCTGATCGAGCCGCAGATAGCGGATTCCGAGCGTGGCCAGGACATGGGTGAGATCGCCCGGCCCGCCTCCGGTCAGGAGATAGACGCTGTTGAAGTCGCCCAGCGTCCAGATCATCGAAAGGATCGTGCAGGTGACGTACAGCGTCTGCATCGACGGCCAGGTCACGAATTTAAATTTCTGGAAACTCGTCGCGCCGTCGACCGAGGCGGCTTCATAGAGATCGTCAGGGATGGCGAGCCGCGCCGCGAGCAGGATCAGCGTCCAGAACGGCAGCGATTTCCAGATATGAACCGCCATCGCCATCGACAGCGCGATGGTCGGATCGTTCAGCCAGTTCGGTCCGTCCATCGCAGTGAAGCGGAAGATCAACGTATTGATGATGCCCCATTCCGGGTTGAGCATGAACCGCAGCGACAGAATCGTCGGTATCGATGGCACCGCCCAAGGCAGAATGAAGATCACCGACAGTGCTTTGATCCACCAGCGCGCCTGAATGAAGAAGCCCGACAGCATCAGCGCGATCGCCATCTTGATGTTGATGCCGACGATCAGGAAAATCGCGGTATTGACCGCCGAACGCGCGAAGATCGGATCGTCGAACAGATGGAC
>CAMDXM010000215.1 GCA_945878025.1 Pseudorhodoplanes sinuspersici
CGCAACCGTGGCGTCATCCTGGCCCCATGTCGCGAGGTTCCAGTCTTCATCGACATGCGCGGCCGCCCAGACGGCGTCGATATCGAGCGCCTGCGCCGCAAACGCGAGCGCGAGCAAAGCCGAGCCGGTCAGCGTGGTGATGGAATGCACGGCGCCGAGCGCCCAGGGATTATCCGGAACGGCGCGGCGGGCGGCCGCGATCGCTTCCTCCGGCTGCGGCGCAAACACCACGCCTTCCGCAAGGATAAAGCGCGCGCCGAGCCGATCGCGCGCCCAGGCGACGACCGGGTCCCAGTGCCGCTCCTGCGCCTGCGTCAATCCTTCCGGGCCATCGGCGCGGTAAAACAGAAGATCCGAGCCAAGATATTTTCCGATCTCCTCCGTCACCAGGTCCGGCGCATCGGCGACGCCGTCGATGATGGAATTGGCAAGCCGTGTCAGCGGCATTTTTGCAGGATCGATCACATCCTTCTGCGCGTCCCACTCGTCGGCGATGGCCTGCGCCAATGCATGAGACGGCGCGGTCAACACGCGGCGCGCGGGCGTTTTCACCGGCTTGCCGTCGAGCAAAATCCGAAAACGCCCCTCGCCCGGCTCGACCGCGGCTTTCTCATAAAATCTCTTGCGCAAATCCACGCGCGTGCTGCGCCGGACCGATTCCTCCGGATCGAGCGGATTGTGCTTGTAGATGTCGTCGAAAATATCGCGCATGTCATTGCGCCGCGGGAACGGCCGTCATTCCGAACATCCTGTCGAGCGCGGACGGCAGCAGACGGAAATCGCCGATAACCTCGTTGGCGCCGGCGGCGTGTAGCTCCGCGACCGGATGATAGCCCCAACTCACACCGACCGCGAAAGCGCCCGCGGCGCGCGCCATTTCGATGTCGTAGGTGGTGTCGCCGACGACGACCGTATCGCCCGGCAAGCTGCCGGCCTCGCGCATCGCTTCCAGCACCATGCCCGGATGCGGTTTTGACGGCGCATCGTCCGCGGTCTTGATGGTGCTGAAATGGTCGAGCAGGCCGTGGTGCCCGAGCACCATGCGCACGCCGCGCTGGGATTTTCCGGTCGCGACGCCAAGCAGCATGTCCGCGCGTCCCGCCAGGTTCTCGATCGCCTCACGCGCGCCGGGATAAAGCGGCTCCATCTCGACCTGTGTTTCGCGCAACATGAAGAACGCAACCTTGTAGCGATCTATCAAAGTGTCGACCGGAAAGCCCCGCGCGCCTTCGCCCAGCCGTTCGAATGACTCCCGCAGCGAAAGACCGACGATGGAAAGCACCTTCTCGCGTGGCGGGCAGTCGATGCTGTGATCCAGGAACGCTTGCTGCATTGCAGCACAGATCATGTGCTGACTGTCCACCAGCGTACCGTCGCAATCGAAAATGACGAGTTTCCGGCGGCTATTCATGGTCATTCGCATGGCTGCCCGGCGGCATCCTGTCAATCTTTTGCGGCGCGCAACGGCGATGCATGGTTTCCTTACTACTTCCGTCGGATGCGGCGCTCCGGCTGTGGTATTTAAGAAATCGACTGATTAAAGTCTTCTATGGATTCGGCGGAAACAAGCCGGACCGGGGGAGTTGAGACGTAACCGCAAGGCGCCGCGATCGCGGCATGCCGGCCCGATTGTGAAGTGCGTTCGGGCGCGCATGAGGAGTCGATGAAACTAACCGACATCGGCGATCCCAATTACTTCCACAAGGTGGTGGACTGCCAATGGGCGTGCCCGGCGCATACGCCGGTTCCCGAATATATCCGGCTGATCGCGCAAGGGCGTTATTCCGACGCCTACATGATCAACTGGAAATCCAACGTGTTTCCGGGAATCCTGGGCCGCACCTGCGACCGCCCCTGCGAACCCGCCTGCCGGCGCGGACGCGTGGAGAAAGAGCCGGTCGCGATCTGCCGGCTCAAGCGCGTCGCCGCCGATTTCAAGGACGACATCACGTCGCTGCTGCCGAAACCTGTCGCCAAACAGAACGGCAAGCGCATCGCGCTGGTCGGCGGCGGCCCGGCTTCGCTCACTGTCGCGCGCGATCTCGCGCCGCTGGGTTATGATTGCACATTGTTCGACGCCGACGCCAAAGCCGGCGGCATGATGCGCTCGCAAATTCCGAAATTCCGATTGCCGGATTCGGTCATCGACGAGGAATGCGGCTACGTCCTCGGCCTCGGCATGACTTTCATTGGCGGCAAGCGCATCGACAGCCTTAAAGGCCTGCTGGCCGAAGGCTACGACGCGGTGTTCGTCGGCTCCGGCGCGCCGCGCGGGCGCGATCTCGACATTCCCGGCCGTGAAGAAGCCAAAAAGAACATCCATATTGGTATTGATTGGCTGTCGTCGGTTTCATTCGGCCATGTCGACAAGATCGGCAAACGCGTGATCGTGCTCGGCGGCGGCAACACCGCCATGGATTGCTGCCGCTCCGCCCGCCGCCTTGGCGGCGAGGACGTGAAGGTCGTCGTGCGCTCGGGCTTCGAGGAAATGAAGGCGTCTCCCTGGGAAAAGGAAGACGCCATGCACGAGGACATCCCGATCCACAATTATCTCGTGCCGAAATTCTTCACGCACGAGAACGGCAAGCTTACCGGCCTCACCTTCGAGAAGGTGAAAGCCGAGCGCGACGCCAAGGGCCGCCGCAATCTGGCGCCGACCGGCGAGCCGGATCAGCATTTTCCCTGCGACGACGTGCTGGTCGCGGTCGGACAGGAAAATGCCTTCCCCTGGATCGAGCGCGACATCGGCATCGAGTTCGACACATGGAATATGCCGGTTGTCGACAAGGCGACTTTTACCTCAACCAATCCGAAGGTGTTCTTCGGCGGCGACGCGGCTTTCGGTCCGAAGAACATCATCTGGGCGGTCGCGCATGGTCATGACGCCGCGCTCTCCATCCACCGCATGCTGTCAGGCGAGGACATCAAGGAACGCCCGCTTCCGCACGTCGAGATTTCCAGCCAAAAGATGGGCATCCACGAATGGTCCTATGACAACGACATCACGCTCGATCAGCGCTTCAAGGTGCCGCTGCGCGACAAGGCGATCGCGCTGAAAGACATCCGAACGGAAGTCGAGCTCGGTTACGATCCCAAGCTCGCGCTCGGCGAGGCCTATCGCTGCCTGAATTGCGACGTGCAGACCGTCTTCACCGGCCAGCTCTGTATCGA
The DNA here is from genome assembly GCA_945878025.1 of Pseudorhodoplanes sinuspersici. GTDB lineage: Bacteria > Pseudomonadota > Alphaproteobacteria > Rhizobiales > Xanthobacteraceae > Pseudorhodoplanes > Pseudorhodoplanes sinuspersici_B. The sequence continues at coordinate 3,172 of CAMDXM010000215.1, forward strand.
ATGCGACGCCTGCGTCGATATCTGTCCGATGGACTGCATCACCTTCACGCAGAATGGCGAGGAAGCGGATTTGCGCGCGCGGCTTCAGGCTCCGGCGCATAATGCGACGCAGGATCTCTATGTCGCCGACAATCTCAAGACCGGCCGCGTGATGGTGAAAGACGAGGACGTCTGCCTGCATTGCGGGCTGTGCGCCGAGCGCTGCCCGACCGGCGCCTGGGACATGCAGAAATACCTGATCACAATGGCGAGCGCGAGTGACGGATGCCGATCGAGAGCGTGAATGATTTTGTGATCCGTTTCGCCAACGTGAACGGATCCGGTTCTGCCAGCGCCAACGAGATGTTTGCGCGCGCGATCCTGCGCATGGGCGTGCCGGTCTCCCCGCGCAACATCTTCCCGTCCAACATTCAAGGCTTGCCGACCTGGTACGAGGTGCGCGTCACCGAGGCCGGCCATCTCGGCGCCCGCGGCGGCGTCGACTTCATGGTCGCGATGAACCCGCAGACCTTCGACAAGGACGTGGCGGCGATCGAGCCGGGCGGATATCTGCTTTATGACTCGACGAAGCCGCTGCCCGCATCCAAATTCCGCGCCGACATCAGCGTGATCGGCGTGCCGCTGACCGAAATCTGCAATCGCGAATATAGCGATCCGCGCCAGCGCCAGCTGTTCAAGAACATCATTTATGTCGGCGTGCTCTCGGCATTGTTCGACATGGACATTGCGGCGATCGAAAAGCTGATCGGCGAGCAATACAAGGGCAAGGACAAGCTGATCGCGCCCAACGTGCACGCGCTGCATCTCGGCCGCGACTGGGCGAAGGCGAACCTGAAATGCCCGCTGCCGATCCGCATCCAGAAGGCCGACAAGGTCGGCGACCGCATCTTCATCGAGGGCAATTCGGCCGCCGCTCTCGGCGCGGTCTATGGCGGCGCGACCGTCTGCGCCTGGTATCCGATCACGCCCTCGTCCTCGCTCGCCGACGCCTTCACCAGGCATTGCGGGAAGCTGCGCGTCTCCGAGGACGGCAAGGCCAGATACGCGATCATTCAGGCCGAGGACGAACTTGCCTCCATCGGCATGGTGATCGGCGCCTCATGGAACGGCGCGCGCGCCTTCACCGCGACCTCCGGTCCCGGCATTTCGCTGATGCAGGAATTTCTCGGGCTTGCTTACTTCGCAGAAATCCCGGCGGTGATTTTCGACGTGCAGCGCGCCGGCCCCTCGACCGGCATGCCAACGCGCACACAGCAATGCGACATGACCATCTGCGCCTATGCCTCGCACGGCGACACCAAACACGTGCTGCTCCTGCCGGAAGATCCCGCCGAGGCCTTCGATTTCGCCGCCGCCGCCTTCGATCTCGCCGACCGCTTGCAGACGCCGATCTTCGTCATGCTCGATCTCGATATCGGCATGAATCACCGCCTCTCGAAACCGCTCGCCTGGGACGACAAGCGCCAATATGACCGCGGCAAGGTGATGACCGCGGCCGAGCTCGAAGCCGGCAAGGAATTCGGCCGCTATCTCGACGTCGACGGCGACGGCATTCCCTACCGCACCTATCCAGGCACGCATCCGACCCGCGGCTCCTTCTTCACGCGCGGCACGTCGCGCGACAAGTACGCGAAATACACCGAGGAAGCCGGGCCCTATGTCGACAACATGCAGCGGCTTCTGCGCAAGTTCGAGACCGCGAAAGACATCGTGCCGCGGCCGCTATTGGCCAATTCCGCCACGCCCACGAAATTCGGGGTGATCTATTACGGCTCGACCTCGCCTGCGATGGACGAGGCGATCGACATGATCGAAGCGCGCGGCCACCAGATCGACCGGATGCGTATCCGCGCCTTCCCGTTCCATTCCAGCGTCAACAGCTTCGTCGCCGGCCACGATTTCGTTTACGTGGTCGAACAGAACCGCGATGCGCAAATGCGGTCTCTGATCGTCAACGAATGCGATATCGATCCCGTGCGCCTCGTGCCGATCCTGCATTATGACGGCACGCCGATCACCGCGCGCTTCATCGCAAAGGCGATCGGCGATCATCTCGACCAGCTCAAGGTTGCTTCCATGCGCAAGGTCTCGTCGCGCTCCTGAGAACCGGCGTTCCTGAGAACCCGGCGCCCTTAACGTCCCGTTAACCATTATTAACGCCCCATCGTCTGGCGCTCGCGATACGATTCGCGCGTTCCGGACAAGCCCTCCCTTTTCCGCAATCCACCGAATCGTTGCGCGACTCAGAGCTTCGAGGCGAAGGTCGGTTGCGGTGGAGATTGGAATGCGAAAAAGCAGAATTGCCGGAATGGCAGTGTCTGTTGCGTTGTTTGTTTGCGCCATCCTCTCGGTCCATGCGGCGTCGGATCCGAACGAGTTGCATTCGGCGTTTTCCGGATTGCTGCTGTCGTCGGCGATCGCCGTCATCGTCTTTCTGGCCGGCGGCGTGTTGCTCGCCTCGCTGCGGCTCAAGCTGATCACCGCCGATCTCGGCTATTCCCTCTCCTTTCGCGACGCGGTCGTGGCGCTCTCGGCCGGCCAGCTTGCCGGCAGCGTGTTCTTCCAGCTCGCCGGCCAATTGATCGGCCGCGGCATGGTGCTGTCGCGGCGCGGGATTCCGGCGTCCGCCGGCCTCGTCATTTCCGGCTATGAGCGTTTCGTCGCGCTTGGCGTTTCGCTCCTCCTCGCGGCCGGCGGCGCAATCTACCTGTTCGGCACGCTCAGCTTCGACCTGCAAGCCGGCGGACTGTCCCTTATCAAGCTCGCGCTCGGACTGACCTTCGCCATCGGCGCCGGAGCGCTCCTGGCCTGGGGCCGCATGATCGCGATGTATCTTCGCTCGCTCACGCCCGCCATGCTCCTGCGGCTTCTGCGCAGCATCGCAATCTCCGCCGCCATCCAGTTCACGACGCTCGCGGCCTATGTCGTCCTGGAGCGCCAGCTCGCCCCGCATATCGGGTACGCCTCCTTGATCGCCGCATCCTGCATCGTGATGTTCGCGGCGAGCCTGCCGATCAGCATGGGCGGCTGGGGATTGCGCGAATTGAGCGCAGTCGTCGCCTTGCAGCTGATCGGATTGTCGGGCGCATCCGCGCTGGTGGTCGCGCTCATGATCGGCCTGACGTCGCTGGCCGTGCTGGCCGTGATCGCGATCGCGTTTCTGATCGGCGACGCGAAGCCCGCGGCAACGATCGTACAAACGCCGTCCAGGGCGCCCGACTACGCCGCCGCGCTCGACTGGCTGTTGCCGCTCGCGGTCGCCACCGCCGTGTTTTTCCAGATCCATGTCCCGACCGCGGCCGGCAAGCTCAATGTCAATCTCGCCGACCCCTTTGTGCTGGTTGCCGCCGCGCTGTTCGTGCTGCGGCATGCCGTGGCGCGCTCCTGGCCGCGCTGGCGCGTGCCGCATATGACGAGCCACGCCGCCGCCGCCTGCGCCGTAATCGCGCTGGCGGCTTTGCATGGCTGGATCGCTTTCGGCTGGAGCGACTGGGCGATGATCAACAAGGCCATCGGCTTTGTCATGCTGCTCTGTTACGCCGCGACCGGAGCGCTGATCGCCGGCCGCGCCGGACGCCGGGGCTGGAGCATGCTGCTCCTCACCTTTGCCGCCGTCGCCGCGAGCCTTGTGCTGCTCGATATCGGCATTACCGTCCTGATCAACAGCGGATGGATTGCGCTCCTCAATTTCG
>CAMDXM010000216.1 GCA_945878025.1 Pseudorhodoplanes sinuspersici
GGCTTGATCTTTTTATCTTCACTTTCCGCGACATCGACAGCTTGCTTTTTCAGGATCAAATCTGTTGTAGCCTTCTTGAGGGCGGCATCATATGTCGCAGCCTTGGCTGGCGAAGCTGCGTTTTTCTTTTCAGCTATGAGTGTGCGAACCCGGTCTGCGGAAGTCGCCAGATCGTTATAAGCCACCGCCTTCGCGTTTGTTGTCTCATATTTGGCGGTCAGCTGCTTTAGATAATTGTTCGTATCGGTCGCCAGATGCGCGGTGTCTTTGAGCGTCCCTATATTCGGCTTGTCGATCTTATTTTTATCGAAATACTTTTCGATCTTCTTTTCCTTGAGAACCATCTCAGCGAGCTTGGCGCTGTTGTCGATAAACACTCGCGGGGCTTCTTGCGCAAAGCGCCCTTCGCGCTTTGCTTTTTCCAAGGCGGCAACGTCGCCCGCGATGCCCTCAAGATTCTTCATGCCTTTGTAAACTTCGGGACTGAGCGCCTTCGCCGCTTGCGCCACGGCAAGTTTTGCAAGTTCTTTCGAGTTTCTGACATCAGAAACGCCTATTGCGTTGGATACACGCTGAATTCCAGATTCGCGACGATCCTCGGCGGCTTTAGAGAGTCCGGGACGTGCGGGAACCACGGGAACGGTAGAAATCGCGGTGCTGGTGTTCAGCCCCGCCGCGGCCTGGAAGGTCGAGTTAGATGGAAATACGAACTTTGTTATGAGGCTATTCTGCTCCTGCAGTCGCTTCTGTTCAGCCATTGTCGTGTTGTTCTGGGGAGATAGTTCAACGGGCGTCTTGCTTGGTACGGCCTTATCCACGATCGCGCTATTAAGCGCGGCTTTGTCCGCAGCAGCCTTGGCAGCGGCGGCCTTGTCATCAACTATCTTTTGCGCGGAAACTTTCTGAGCTGTCACCTTGTCTGCCGCATCCTTCGCCGCGGCGGCTTTCGCTGCGGCAATCTTGTCCGCTGCTGCCTGTGCTGCGGCTGCCTTATCAGCGGCAAGTTTATCCGCCGCGGCCTTTATAGCTGCAGCTTTTTCAGCAGCCGCCCGATCAGCGGCTGCTTTTGCCGCGGCAATCTTGTCCGCCGCTGCTTTTGCCGCGGCAGCTTTGTCGGCGGCAGCTTTGTCCGCAGCGACTTTGACAGCAGCGGCCTTGTCATCAGCTATCTTTTTCGCGGCAGCTTTCTTCTGCTCCTCGCGGTCGGCGAGCTGTTGGCGCGTGAGACACTCAGCACCGCCTCGGACGCACAGATATCCTGATTGACACGACCGACCGCCGCCGCAATCGACCTCACCTTGCGCCAGGCATTTATTTCCGCTGCCGCATTTCGCGTCTGAATTACAAAAGAACGATCCACAATCGACAGTATCTCTGGGCAAACATTTCTGCGCGTTCCGAGAGCACTTGGATTCTCCTGGACACGAACGACCGTTCCCACAGTCATTGGTGCCATCCGCAAGGCAACTGTTATTGCTTCCGCAATAATGCCCTTCACGGCATGTGTAATGACCGCAATGCACAGGAAACTCGTTATATTGTGGTTGTTGTGGTTGGGGGCTGGCTCGGCCACCTTGGCAATAGGTGTTGTAGTAATTGGCGAGCTCTTGAGCTCCGCCGGAATAAACACCTGGGCCGCCCATACCGGACAGCAGGCGATTTAGAATAGCTTGGCAATCAACATTTTGGCTTCGTGCCGGATTTGACCAGCCAACGAGCAGTAACAGAAAAACGGCAGGCCACACTTTGCGCATGCTCGCCGTCGCTAATCGCGTCGCAAATAATGCTGATGCGAAGAAAGAGCCTGTTGCACGCATCGTCCGTCTCCCCCGACAATTACTTAATTCTTCTACGCCAATATCAACTCGCTGCTAGCGTTATTGGCAGCGCTTCTATTTGAATTTTTGAAATTGACCGTGACACGCCGCCCAGAAAAGATTAAATGCGTTCGTCAGGGCGGCGGCTGGCCGCTTTTGAATATTCACTCCCACCGAGGCCAAGGGCTCATCGAGATTTCCCGGCCGAAAGGTCATGATTGAACTGTTGTCGTCGACCGCTCTACAGCGCGCGATGTAATCAAACGTCTCAACTTCATATCCGCCGCCGTCGTACCTCTTTACGATCCGGAATTGCCCCTGATAGCCAGTCGAATCCTCAGTGCCGTAGGATTGACGCGAGAGCAGATAGCGATCGATGCTGTAAAGCCGCCCCTCTGATCCGAAACTTTGAATCGGGCCTAATTCTTGTGCGAGCACACAGACGTGCGCCGCCAAGAAGAACAGAACGCTAAGAAATTCTCTTTGTAGACTTCTCGGCATGGTGCCCCCACTCTCACGCCGGATGAGATATTAGGATCACTAGGCGTCGGTGGGCAATCACTTAGTGCCCGCTCGGGCAACGCCCGCTCCCTTATTCCGCCGCGATCAGCGGGGCGTCGTCGATGAAGCCGCCGGATTGCCGCCGCCATAATGTTGCGTAATGGCCGTCGGCGGCGAGCAATTCGTTATGCGTGCCCTGTTCGACGATGCGGCCCTTGTCGAGCACCACGAGGCGATCCATGCGCGCGATGGTCGAGAGCCGATGCGCGATGGCGATCACGGTCTTGCCTTCCATCAGGTCGCCGAGGCTCGACTGGATCGCGGCCTCGACCTCGGAATCGAGCGCGGAGGTGGCTTCGTCGAGCACCAGGATCGGGGCGTTCTTGAGAATGACGCGTGCGATGGCGACGCGCTGGCGCTGGCCGCCAGAAAGCTTCACGCCGCGCTCGCCGACCTGCGCGTCGTAACCGCGCCGGCCTTTCCAGTCTTCGAGATCGACGATGAATTCGTGCGCTTGCGCGAGCTTGGCCGCTGCGACGACCTCGTCGTCACTCGCGCTCGGCAAGCCATAGCGGATGTTGTCGCGGATCGAGCGGTGCAGCAGCGAAGTATCCTGCGTCACAACCGAAATCTGCGTGCGCAGGGATTCCTGCGTCACCTTGGCGATGTCCTGGCCGTCGATCAGGATGCGGCCGCCTTCGAGCTCGAAAAAGCGAAGCAGCACATTGACCAGTGTGGATTTTCCCGCGCCGGAGCGTCCGACGAGGCCGATCTTCTCGCCCGGCTTCACCTCGAGCGACAAGGCGTCGATCAGGCCCTTCTCGCTGCCATAGCCGAAGCGGATATCGTCGAAAAGGATTTCGCCGCGTGACACGACAAGCGGCCTGGCGTCCGGCGCGTCGGCCAGGCCGAGCGGTTTTGCGATCGCGCGCATGCCTTCCTGCACCACGCCGACATTCTCGAAAATGTCGGTGACCTGGAACGCCACCCAGCCGGCGATGCTGGAGATTTGCCAGGTCAGCGGCAAAGCCATCGCCACCGTGCCGACGGTGACAACGTCCTCCGTCCAGAGCCAGATCGCGATGCCCGCGGTCGCCGTCACCATCATGGCGTTGAGCGTCGCGAGGCAGAGACTGAACAAGGTGTTGAGCCGCAGCGAGGCATGGAACAGGCCGTTATGCATCTCGACCGCGGAGCGCACGTAGGCGTCTTCCTCGCGCGAGCGGGCGAACAATTTCAGCGTCAGGATATTCGTGTACGTATCGACAATACGTCCGGTGACGATCGAACGGGCTTCCGACACATCCGTCGAGCGGTCGCGCATGCGCGGCACGAACAGACGCAGCATCACGGCATAGGCGAGGAACCAGATGACGATCGGCAGCGCCAGCCATTTGTCGGAGGAGGCGAGCAGAAAGATCGCGCTCGTGCCGTAGACCATGATGTACCAGACCGCCGTGATCAGCGAGACCAGGCTCGCGCGCAAGGCCGGCCCGGTCTGCATCACCTTGTTGGCGATGCGGCCGGCGAAATCGTTCTGGAAAAACGCCCAGCTCTGGCGCACCACATGCCAATGGTTCTGCCAGCGGATCAGGTTGGTGACGTTGGCCGCGATCGCCTGATTGGCGACGAGATTTTGCGCCGTGATGGCAAGCGGGCGGCCGATCAGCAGCACCGCCGCCATGCCGAGCAGCAGCAGCCATTGCTCGGATACAAGCGTCTTCGGATTGCTGGCGGTGATCAGCGTCACCACGCGGCCCATGAACACAGGAATGGTGGCGTCGAACAACGCGACCACGAAGCCCGCGACGAACAGCATCGCGAACAGCCATTTCGCCTGCTTGGCAAAATGCCAATAGAAGCCGAGCAGCGTCGCCGGCGGCTCCGTTTGCTGTGGCGTCTGCGTCGGCGCCAGGAATTTTTCAAATCGTTTCAGCATGGCGATCACAAATCGGCAGACGGAAAAAGCGGCGCTCGCGCGCGCCGCTTCGGACCAGTTTCGGGCTCGGATGTTTAAGCGTTAAGCGCGCATCGTGACCATACGATGGCGGAAGCGGGAGGAACAGAGTTGAGCGCGAATATCAGCTCTTCTCGAGCGCGCGATCGAGCCTCTTGCCGAGAATCCAGAACAGGCCGAGAAACCCGATCAGCAGCGCCATGCCGAGGCCGGAGGCGGCATCACTCACCACCTTGTCGGTGAGTTTGCTGAAAGCATAGCCGGCCGAGACCGTCGTGAGCGACCAGAGACCGGCGGAGACGAAATTGAGCAGCAGGAAAGTCCGGGTGGGCATGCTCGAAATCCCGAACGCGAATCCGGCGAGACTGCGGATGCCGTTCGGATAGCGGTGCACGAAGATGAACCACGAATTGTGATGCTCGGCCAGCCTCGCGGTCATCTGCAGCGCGCGCTCGATGCGCGGAAACGACGACAGCCATTTCGAGCCGTAACGGCGGCCGACCCAGAACCGGATGGCGTCGCCGGCGAAGCTGCCGAACCAGCACACGGTTACGAGCTTTCCCCAGTCGATCACGCCGAGATGAGAGGCAAAGCCCGCGAGCAGCACCAGGATAAGGCTGTTGCCCATCGCCCAGATGAACACGAAGCTGTAGGCGAGTTCGCCGTGCTCGCGAACGATATTGAGGAGCTGGTTCAGGTCCGTGGGCATCGATTAGGTTATTTCATCAAGCCGAAGCTGCGCGGTAGCCAAACATAGATTTCCGGCACATAGGTAACCAGGAGAAGCACCACGCACATGCAGGCCAGCAATGGCAGCAGCGGCGCGATGATCTTCTCCATCGGCAGCTTCGCCACCTTGAGCGCGACGAACAAAGCTGTGCCAACCGGCGGCGTGGTGAGGCCGAAGGCGAGATTGATCACCATGATCAGGCCGAGATGCACCGGATCGATGCCGAATTTTGTCGCCAGCGGCAGCAGCATCGGCACCAGCATGATCAAGGCCGGCGTCATGTCGATGAACATGCCGACGAACAGCAGGAAAACGTTGAGGATGAGCAGGAAGCCCCATTTGCTGTCGATCAGATTGAAGAAATTCGTCGCCAGCATGGTCGGCAGATTCTCGTAGGTGAGAATCCAGGCGAAGACCGAGCAGGTCGCGATCAGCATCATCACCACGGCGTTGGTGAGCACGCATTCCCAGAGGATTTCCGGCAATTCGGAAATCTTGATCTCCTTGTAGACGAAGACCGTGATGATCAGCGCGTACATGGATGCAGCCGCGCCGGCCTCGGTCGCCGTGAAGACGCCGGTGATGATGCCGCCGAGGATGATCACCATGGTGAACACGCCGGCCATGCCGTCGAGCACGCGGATGATTTTTTCGCGCCGTTTCAGTTTCGGCAGCGTCTTCTGATGATAGAGCTTGCCGTGAACGAACGACGCCACCATCAGCGAGAAGCCGATCAGCACGCCCGGCACGACGCCGGCCAGAAACAGCGCTGCGATCGAGACGTTGCCGGCGACATGCGCGAACACGATCATGCCGATCGAGGGCGGAATGATCGGGCCCATGGTCGCCGCGGTCAGCACGATTGCCGTGGCGAAGCGCTTGGAGTAACCGTCCTTCTCCATTGCGGGAATCATCATGCCGCCGATGGTGGAAACTTCCGCGACCGCCGAGCCGGTGACGCCGCCAAAGAACATCGAGGCGACGCAGACGATCTGCGCCAGCGCGCCGGGCAGCCAGCCGACCAGCACCTCGGCCATCAGGACGAGACGCCGCGCGATTCCGCCACGCGCCATCAGGACGCCGGCGAAGACAAAAAAGATCACCGCCAGCAGCGGGAAGGTGTTGATCGCCGTCAGCATGCGCTGGACGATAGTTGCGTTGTCCACGCCGGGGAGAAGGAAGGTGGCGATGACGCTGGCGACGCCGACTGCGAATGAGATCGGCAATCCGACCATGGTCAGAAGGATGAAGGCGAGCCCGAGTATGATCAGGGTCATGGCTCAATCCACCGTCTGGCCGGTCAGGGCCGCGGCTTCCGGCCGTACGATCTCGTCGATGAAGACCTTGACCGAGAACAGCATGATCAAAAAGCCGGAAATCGGCATTGCCGGGTAGTACCAGTAATTCGTGTAAGGGATCGTCTCCATCAGGTCGCTGCCGAAATCCTGTACGAACACGATGCCGTAGCGGAACACGATCCAGCCGAAACCGAAGATCAGCAGGGTCAGGAACGCGCCGAGCACGCGGCGCAGCTTTTTCGGCAAGGCGTTGAACAGCACGTCGAAGCCGACATGCTCGCGCCTGAGCACGCACACGGCGGCGCCGAGGAACGAGACCCAGATCAGGAGATAGCGCGGCACTTCCTCGGTCCACGACACCGCCTGCCCGAAGCCGTAGCGGAAGATGACCGCCAGAACCACGATGGTGAAGATCGCGATCGTGAGCGCGATGCAGAATAGCCGCACCACGGACGCGGTGAACGCGACAAAGCGATCGAAAGCCTGGAGCAAGGTCACGGTCGGTCCCCCTGGATCACGGCTATGATTTTGGATCGAACCAAT
>CAMDXM010000217.1 GCA_945878025.1 Pseudorhodoplanes sinuspersici
AACGAGCGCGATCTCGGCGGGATAGGTAGGATCGCCGGCCGCGTCGATCAGCGCCGCCATGTTGGAGCCGCGGCCTGAAATCAGAACGGCGACCCGCGGTCGGCGCGACATCCTTATTTACGAACTATGGAATTGCTATGCAAATCGGAGGCTTCCGTGCAAATCAACCGCCTCTTCGGGGTTATCCCAATCCGTCGCTGCACGTGAGTATTTGACAATCTCACCAATTGCGAACGCCTTCTCACCAGAGTCTTCCAACAATTTCTTCACTTCATCGACTTTATCTTTGGCAACAATCGCAACCATGCCGATTCCACAATTGAATGAACGAAGCAACTCCTCATGACCTTCGCGGGAATCAGTTAGGTTTGCTTGATCGCCGAGCCATTTGAAAACAGAAGGAACCAACCAAGAGCCTAGGTCAATTTGAGCTCTGACGCCGTTAAGCGATGGACTGGGAAGAATTCGATGAAGCTTTCCGAGTGCACCACTTCCAGTTATGTGCGCTAGAGCTTTAATGCCGTCGGAGTTTCGTAGCGCCGACAAAATCGAACGGACATATATCTTTGTTGGCACTAGGAAGGCGTCACCTAGTGTTTGATTGCTTGCGAACGGGGCAGGATCGGACCACCGCAAGCCTGATTGAGAAACGAGTTTTCGTACAAGAGAGTAACCGTTGGAATGTACGCCGGACGATGCCACGCCAATCAGTACATCGCCGGCCACAATAGATGATCGACGAGGAAGTTCACGGCCTCTTTCAACTGCACCGACCGTGAAGCCAGCTAAATCGAAATCGCCTCGCGCATAAAACCCGGGCATCTCTGCGGTTTCGCCACCTACAAGAGCGGCACCCGCAATCCGACAACCGTCGGCGATCCCTTTCAGAACTCTTAGTCCGAGGGATTTATCAAGTTGGCCTAAAGCGAAGTAGTTCAAAAAAAACAAAGGTTCAGCGCCATGAACCAGTACATCGTTGACACACATGGCAACCAAATCAATGCCAATACTTTCGACGATATCGGTTTCGATTGCGATCCGAAGTTTGGTGCCTACTCCGTCCGTTGACGACACCAGTATAGGGTCTTTGTATCCAGCTTGTTTTAAATCAAACAAAGCGCCAAAGCCGCCGATGCCTTCCATTGGACCCGGACGACCCACAGCTGTCGCGTCTGCGATCGGAGCTATTGCTTTGATGAAGCTGTCGGCTCCCCTAATGTCGACCCCAGCGTCGCGGTAAGTCGTTTGCGGTTTTTTCAGCGCAACCATTTTTCGGGTTCCATAGCGAATCGAATAGCTTACGTAGCTAGCTTGTTACGATTGGTACGATAGGAACAAGCTAGTTGGCGTGCTGATGCACACGCAACTCCACAAGCTTTGACTAGTGAGGGGTACTAAGTAAACCGGCAAAGCCATGTCAAGCGGGCCCCGTAAGGTGCCTCCCAAGCGTCGCCAATGCCGAATCGTGCAGAATTATATCATTTCGGAACGTATCGGTGGATCGAGATTAGGAGATAATGCCGCCAATTTCGGCGTCGGCGCCGGGCCGCTTTGTGGCCCGGACCAGCGGCTTGATCATTTCGACCATGCGGTTGCCGGCGTCGATATCGACACCGGCCTGCGCATAGGTCAGGCCGCGCCTCTTATCCGGCCCTTTCTGGTCCATATTAGCCCTCGCGCTGTTCGCGGCGGGGATTACGTTGAAATCGCATTGCACGCAATGGCTTGATCGCGATTATACTGGCTTGGCACGCCCGGCATTTCCGGCCGCGCGCCTTTGCCGGGGCCACCTTTGAGTATTCCAAATCTGATCACGCTGGCGCGTATCCTGTCCGTGCCGATAGTCGTCTGGGCGATCACGTCCGGCGAAATGATGATCGCTTTCATCCTGTTCGTGGTGGCGGGGGTGAGCGACGCGGTGGACGGCTACCTCGCCAAGCGCTTCGACATGGCGAGCGAGATGGGCGCCTATCTCGATCCGCTGGCCGACAAGGCGCTGATCGTCTCGATCTATGTCTCGCTCGGCATCGCAGGCGCGATCCCGCGCTGGCTGGTGATTTTCGTGGTGGCGCGCGACATCATGATTGTCGGCGCCGTCATCCTGACCTGGCTGATCGGCCGGCCCATGGAGGTCAAGCCGCTTCTGGTGTCGAAGCTCAATACCGTTGCCCAAATTGTGTTCGCCTGCCTCGTGCTCGGTTCGCTCGCCTTCGAATTCAATGCCGGGCCGCTGCTGCCGCTCTTGATGTATATCGTTGCCATCTTGACCTTCCTGTCCATCGCCTTCTATCTCGCCGAATGGATCCGCCATGTCGGCTCGGCGGAAGGGGAACGGTGAGCGAAATGGCCCAGGCACCAGACCAGACACCCGGTACATCCAAACCGACAACGCCGGTCACCGGTCTGTCGCTCAAGCGGCAGCTTGTTTTCTGGCTTGTCGCATTGCTGGTTTTTGTCGTGCTGTTCTGGCTGCTCGCCGACGTGCTGTTGCCGTTCATCGTCGCGATGGGGCTCGCTTATCTCCTCGATCCGCTGGTCGATCGCCTGCGGCGGCTCGGCATCAGCCGCACTTTCGCTGCGATCATCATCCTGATTTTTGTGATCGGTCTGATTGCGCTCGCATTCATCGTGCTGGTGCCGTTGCTCGGGGCGCAATTGTCCGCCTTCACCGAAAAGCTGCCCGGCTATATCGACAAGATTGAAAAGATCATCAACGAGCAGAGCCATACCTGGCTCGGACAGCTTGCCGCCGAGAAACTGCCTGAAGCGCAGAAATCGCTGGGCGGAATGGCGGGACAGATCGCGGGCTGGGCCGGCGCGTTGCTCGGTTCGCTTCTCGCGGGCGGCCGGGCGATCATGTCGGCGCTGTCGCTGATCGTGCTTGCGCCGGTGATCGCTTTCTTCCTGCTGCTCGACTGGGACCGCATGATCGCCAAGATCGACGAGTGGACGCCGCGGCCGTATCGCGACACGGTGCAGGGGCTGCTGCATGAAATGGATTCCGTGATCGCGAGCTTCCTGCGCGGGCAGTCGTTGAGCTGCCTCATCCTCGGCACGTTCTATGCGGTCAGTCTCAGCATCATCGGATTGAATTTCGGCGTGCTGATCGGCCTTGTTTGCGGCCTCCTGAGCTTTGTTCCCTATGTGGGCGCGTTCAGCGGATTTCTTCTGGCTGGAACGGTGGCGACCGCTCAATTCTATCCGGAATGGACGTGGATTCTGGCGTCGGTCGGCGTGTTTATTGTCGGTCAGGCCATCGAAGGCAATGTGCTGCAGCCATTTCTGGTCGGCAAGGCGATCGGCCTGCATCCGGTCTGGCTGATGTTCGCCTTGATCGCCTTCGGTTACCTGTTCGGCTTTCCCGGCCTTCTGATCGCGGTGCCGGTCGCCGCCGCCATCGGCGTGCTGGTGCGCTTCATGATCAGGCAATACATGGCCAGTCCCTATTATACCGGCGGATAGGCGATGCCGGGCGCTTCGCCGCCGCGTCAGCTCGCGCTCGCGCTCGATTACAGCGAGAGCTTTGCGCGCGAAGATTTTGTCGAGGGCCCGTCGAACGCGTCGGCTTTGGCGCTGATCGATCGCTGGCCGGATTGGCCGAGCCGGGTCATGGCGCTGACCGGACCGCAGGGCTCCGGCAAGAGCCATCTCGCGGCGATCTGGGCGGAGGAAACCGGCGCGCGATTTGTCTCCATGCGCGCGCTCGACGGCGAACATCTTCCCTCCGTGCTCGCGACCGGCGCGCTTGTGGTGGAAGACTTTTCCGAAGGCGCCTTCGACGAAGCGACCCTGTTTCATCTTCTGAATCTGGCGCAGCAGGAAGGGGCCACTATGCTTCTGACCGCGCGCAATTCCCCCGCTGGCTGGACCATCGGGCTCGCCGATCTCGCGTCGCGCTTGCGCGCCATTCCGGCGGTGGCGTTGTCGGCGCCGGACGATCGGCTATTGCGCGCGGTGATCGTGAAGCTGTTCGCGGATCGTCAGCTTGCCGTGGATGAAAATCTGATCGCCTATCTTGTGGCGCGCATGGAGCGGAGCTTTCCGGCCGCGCGGGTCGCGGTCGATCGGCTCGACCGTGAGGCAATGCGTCAGCAGCGTCCGGTCAATCGCGCGCTCGCGGCGGAGCTTTATCGCGATTCCGCACGTTGAAATGCCATTAACGATGTGCCGCAGGAAACGCGCACGCGGTCATTGTTGCGTCACGAAAAGCCGCTATCATTGTTTCCGGTGACATTCATTCCATGGCCAATCGCAGCGAAGCTATTGTTCTACCGATAGAATCCGCTCCCGCCTTGCAGGCGGAGGTGGCGGCTATGCGCGACATCGCGACGAGCCCCGAGCGCTTCATCAACCGCGAATTGTCCTGGCTGCATTTCAACAGGCGCGTCCTCGAAGAATCCGCCAATGAAAGCCACCCGCTTCTCGAGCGGCTTCGCTTCCTGTCGATCTCGGCCAACAACCTCGACGAATTCTTCATGGTGCGTGTCGCGGCTCTCAAGAGCCAGGTGCGCGAGGGCATCACCGAGCGAAGCCCGGACGGATTGACCCCGGCCGAGCAGCTTCCCCGCGTCGGCGACATGGTGTCGGTGCTGGCGAGCGATCAGCAGGCGCGCTGGCGCGCGCTGCGCGACGAGATGAAGCAGCAAGGCATCGTGCTGATCGAAGGCGAGGACGTCACCAGGCAGGAGCGCGCCTGGCTCGAAGACCATTTCCTGCATCACGTCTTCCCGGTGCTGACGCCTCTCGCGATCGATCCCGCGCATCCGTTCCCGTTCATTCCCAATCTCGGCTTCTCGATCGCCATGCAATTGTCTCGCACGAGCGATGGCAAGCCGATGAACGCGCTGATCCGCATTCCGGCCAAGATCGAGCGTTTCATCGTGATGCCCAAATCCGCCGATGGCGCGAGCCGGGTGATCGCTCTGGAGCAGGTGACGGCGCTCTTCATCGGCAGCCTGTTTCCCGGCTACACGGTCAGCGGACAGGGCGGCTTCCGGGTCATTCGCGATTCCGAAATCGAGATCGAGGAAGAAGCCGAAGACCTCGTGCGCTCGTTCGAGACTGTGTTGAAGCGCCGCCGCCGCGGTTCGGTGATCCGGCTCGAGATCGAGGAGGCCATGCCCGAGGAGTTGCGCCGCTTCGTGAAGCGCGCGCTCGGCGTCGCCGAAGACGAAGTCTTTCTCGTCGACGGCATGCTCGCCATGTTCGAACTGAAGGAGCTCGTGGCGATCGACCGTCCCGATCTTCTTTACGCTCCCTACAATCCGCGGTTCCCCGAACGCATCCGCGATCACGGCGGCGATTGCTTCGCCGCGATCCGGCAGAAGGACCTGATCGTCCATCACCCGTATGAATCTTTCGACGTCGTCGTGCAATTCCTGCAGCAGGCCGCGCGCGATCCGGACGTGATCGCGATCAAGCAAACGCTCTACCGCACGTCTTCAGAGTCGCCGATTGTGCGCGCCTTGGTGGAGGCGGCCGAAGCCGGAAAGTCCGTCACCGCGCTGGTTGAGTTGAAAGCGCGCTTCGACGAGGAGGCCAATATCCGCTGGGCGCGCGACCTCGAACGCGCCGGCGCGCAGGTGGTCTACGGTTTCGTCGAATTGAAGACGCACGCCAAATTGTCGCTGGTGGTGCGCCGCGAGCGTCGCGCGCTGGCGTCCTACGTGCATGTCGCGACCGGCAATTATCATCCGATCACCGCGCGCATCTATACCGACCTGTCTTATTTCACCACCGACCCCGTGATCGCGCGCGACGTCGCGCGCATTTTCAATTTCATCACCGGCTATGCGGAGCCGGCCGAACTCGAGACCATGGCAGTGTCGCCGGTCACCTTGCGGCCGCGGATTCTGGGCCACATCGCGGATGAGATCGCGCACGCGAAGGCGGGACGCAAGGGCGCGATCTGGATGAAGATGAATTCGCTGGTCGACGCGGAAATCATCGACGCGCTTTACGCGGCGTCGCAGGCTGGCGTGAAAATCGATATCGTGGTGCGCGGAATTTGCTGCCTTCGCCCCGGTGTGCCCGGTCTGTCGGAGAATATTTCCGTCAAATCGATCGTCGGACGGTTCCTCGAGCACGGCCGCATCTTCTGTTTCGGTCTCGGCCACGGGCTGCCGCATCCCAAGGCCGCGGTCTATATTTCGTCCGCCGACATGATGCCGCGCAATCTCGATCGCCGGGTCGAGGTTCTGTGTCCGATCACGAATCAAACCGTGCACGAACAGGTTCTCGACCAGATCATGGTTGTCAATTTCGCCGACAACGAGCAGAGCTGGAAGGTCTTGCCGGATGGCACCGCGATCCGCATAAAGCCCGGCAAGGGCGAGGAATCGGTCAACGCCCAGAAATACTTCATGACCAACCCGAGTCTGTCAGGCCGTGGGAAATCTCTTAAAGAATCTCCGCCACGCCGTCTCACGCGCCGCCAGGACCGCGGGCAAGATCGCGGCTGACGCCGGCGCGCCTGCGCCCGCGCCGGATCGGCCGCAATCCCCCAGGAAAAACGCCGAGCTTCCCGCGCAGGGACGTCTCGACCACGGGCCGCCGATCGCGGTCATCGACATCGGCTCGAACTCGGTGCGTCTCGTGGTTTACGAGGCGCTGACGCGCAGCCCGACTCCCATTTTCAACGAAAAGGTGCTGGCCGGACTCGGGCGCGAGGTTCAGTCCACCGGATTGCTCGCAGCCGACGCGGTCGAGAAAGCGCTGTCCACGCTGACGCGGTTCCGCGCGCTCTGCAACACGCTGCACGTCGACCGGGTGCTCGGCATCGCGACCGCCGCCTGCCGCGATGCGAAGAACGGCAAGGCCTTCATCGCGCAGGCCGAGCGCATTT
>CAMDXM010000218.1 GCA_945878025.1 Pseudorhodoplanes sinuspersici
GCCTGCTGAGCAATCGTGCGAACTTCGGGTCCGGGACACTAGCGTCATCGCTCACCCGTCTGACAGAGCGGCCTTGCGTGAACAAGCCCCGAAGCTATGCCCGTCCACTGGCCGATCTCGCGAACCCGCTGCTCGCGGGCAGTTTCGCGCGCCAGGGCTTCGCCTCGGCCGAACTCGTGACGCGCTGGCCGGATATCGTCGGGGCGGAGATCGCGCTGCATGCCGAGCCGGTCAAGATGCACTGGCCGCGCATGCCCGAGGGCGAAACGCAGGAGCCCGGCACGCTCGTGCTGCGCGTCGAGGGTCCGGCCGCGATCGAGATCCAGCATATGGCCCCGCAGATTCTGGAGCGGGTCAACCGCTTCTTCGGCTTTCAGGCCGTGGGCAGGCTCGCGCTGCGGCAGGCGCCGCTTGCGCGCCGGCAGCGGCGAAAAGCCGCCACGCCCGATCCGGAGGCGGTGAAGCGGATGGCCTTGAGCCTTCCGGGCATCACGGACGAGGGCCTGAAAGACGCGCTGGCGCGGCTCGGGGCCGCGGTCTCGAAAAAGTGACGGCAAAACAGGCGTTTTTCGCCGCCGCCGGCCGCCTTGCGAACGGGCCTGCCATTGCCACATTTGCGTTTAACAGGTAGCCGACTAGCGATTAACAGGTAGCCGCCGGGTTCCGGACAGCCATTAGCGGGCCTTCATCAAACGGAGTTTCTCAAGTGATTACCCGACGCGAATTCGTTGCAGGTTCCGCCGCCCTGGCCCTGACGGGCGCGGCTTTCTCCGCCCTCGACTGGCATTTTGTCGGCACGGCGCTGGCGCAGAATCCGAGCATGGCCGACATCGCGGTCGCGGGCCCCCTCGGCGATGAAGTGCTGGGCAACGCCGACGCGCCGGTGACCATCGTGGAATATGCCTCGATGACCTGCAGCCATTGCGCCACCTTCCACGCCAAGACCTATCCGGTGCTGAAATCGCGCTATATCGACACCGGCAAGGTCAAGTACATCATGCGCGAATTCCCGCTCGATCCGCTGGCCGCGGCCGGTTTCATGCTCGCGCGCTGCGCCGGCAAGGACAAATATTATCCGATGATCGAAGTGCTGTTCCAGAAGCAGGACCAGTGGGCCGTGCAGCAGCCGATCCCGCCGCTCACCGCCATCGCCAAGCAGGCCGGTTTCACGCAGGAGAGTTTCGAATCCTGCCTGTCGGACCAGAAGATTCTCGAAGGCATCGAAGCCACCCGTGCGCGCGGCTCCGAAAAGCTCGGCGTCAATTCCACGCCGACCTTCTTCGTCAACGGCAAGGTGATGCGCGGCGCGGTCTCGATCGAAGACCTGGAAAAGGAAATCCTGCCGCTGCTCAAGAGCTAGAGCATTAAGCCAGGGCCGGCCGGAATTTCGCCGGCCGCCAGGGGCTTCTCCAAAGGGAACAACGAGGACTTTGCAAGGACTTGGTTTGCAAGGATTTGGTTTGCAAGGACTTGGGTACAACCCCGCGGGCGGCTTGCGGCGAGCCCAAGGCCTGTTCATTCTCGGTGCAACGACAGATTCGCCAAGCCGCATGAGCCGCTTAGCGCCTGTTTCATGGTCCGCGCCACGCGGGCCGGCAGAGACCCTTTAAAAGGGCGGAGTGCAATAACTCGATGAAGCTTACGCGGCTGCGTCTCATCGGATTCAAGTCTTTTGTCGAGCCAACCGACTTCCTGATCGAACCCGGTCTGACGGGCGTGGTCGGGCCGAATGGCTGCGGCAAGTCCAATCTTGTCGAGGCCTTGCGCTGGGTGATGGGCGAGACCTCGCACAAATCCATGCGCGCCGCCGACATGGATGCGGTGATCTTTTCGGGATCGGGCAGCCGGCCGGGCCGCAACAACGCCGAAGTCGCCATGGCGATCGACAATGCCGATCGCTCGGCGCCGGCCTCTTTCAACGACACCGACGCCATCGAAGTCTCGCGCCGCATCGAGCGCGAGCAGGGCTCGACCTACCGGATCAACGGCCGCGAAGTGCGCGCGCGCGACGTGCAGATCCTGTTCGCCGACGCCTCGACCGGCGCGCGTTCGCCCGCGCTCGTGCATCAGGGCCGCATCGGCGAGATCATCCAGGCCAAGCCCGAACAGCGCCGCCGCGTGCTGGAAGAAGCCGCCGGCATTTCCGGCCTGCATGCGCGCCGCCACGAGGCGGAATTGCGCCTGCGCGCCGCCG
This sequence comes from Pseudorhodoplanes sinuspersici, assembly GCA_945878025.1. Lineage (GTDB taxonomy): Bacteria > Pseudomonadota > Alphaproteobacteria > Rhizobiales > Xanthobacteraceae > Pseudorhodoplanes > Pseudorhodoplanes sinuspersici_B. Next base: position 2,195 of record CAMDXM010000218.1, read on the forward strand.
AGCAAAATCTCCTGCGTCTGGAGGACGTGATCGGCCAGCTCGCCGGCCAGATGTCCGCGTTGAAGCGCCAGTCGCGCGAGGCGATCCGGTATCGCGACGTCTCCGCCAAGGTCCGCAAGCAGGAAGCCACGCTCTATCACCTGCGCTGGATCAACGCGAACAAGGAAGTCGAGGAAGCCGACCGCGCGCGCGATCTCGGCACGCGCGAAGTCGCCGCCGCCATGCTGGCGCAGACCGAAGCCGCCAGGAAGCGGGAATCGGTCGCGGCCGCCTTGCCGCCGTTGCGCGAGGACGAGGCGCGCGCCGCCGCCGCCCTGCAGCGGCTTGTGATCGCGCGCGACACGCTCGACCGCGAGGAAGAGCGCGCGCGCCAGCGCCTGGCCGAACTCGAAAGCCGTCTGGTGCAGCTCAACGAGGACATCGCGCGCGAGAAGCAGCTCGCGACCGATTCCGAATGGGCGCTCAACCGGCTCTCCGCCGAGAAGGACGCGCTGACGGGAGACCTGCAGGCGGGCGCCGACAAGCGCGGCGTCATCGATCAGCGCGTGGCCGAGGCCGACACGGTTCTGACCGGTTCGGAAAAGACGTTCGGCGAACTCACCGGCGCGCTGGCGGATATGACCGCGCGGCGCAACCAGCTCGAAGGCGGCGCGCGCGAACAGGACGAGCGGCTTTCCAAATTCGAGCGCGAGATCGCCGAGGTCGAGGCGCAACTCGCGAAGCTCAATGCCGGCAATTCCGCGCGTCACGATCTGGCGCAGCTCAAATCCGCGGCCGACGCCGCGCATCACGCGCTCACGGAAGCCGAGGCCGCGGCTTTGCGCGCCGAAGCCGCGCATTCGGCGGCGCGTCAGGCGCTCGATGTCGCGCGCCGCCCGCTGGCGGATGCCGAGCGGCGCACCAATCGCCTCGAGGCTGAGGCAAAAGCGCTGGCGAAAGTGCTGCATGTCGACGCGAAGAACCTGTGGCCCGCCATCATCGACGACGTGAAAGTGACCAAAGGCTACGAGGCCGCCCTGGGCGCGGCTTTGGGCGACGATCTGGAAGCGCCGGTCGATCCGAAAGCGCCGATGCGCTGGAGCGGCGCGGCGATCGATCCGTCCGATCCGGCTTTGCCGGACGGCGTCGAGCCGCTGTCAAAATACGTGACGGCGCCGCAGGCGATGGCGCGGCGTCTCGCCCAGATCGGATTCATCACCCGCGAACAGGCCGCGCGTCTTCAGCCATTATTGAAGACCGGCCAGCGCCTCGTCTCGCGCGACGGCGATCTCTGGCGCTGGGACGGGTTCGCGGTCGCCGCCAATGCGCCGACCGGCGCCGCGCGCCGTCTGGCCGAGCGCAACCGGCTGGCCGAAATCGAAGCCGAATTGCTGGCGGCCCGCTCCGAAGTGGAAGGCAAGCGCCAGATCGCGATGACCGCGGAAGCCGAGGCCGCGCAGGCCGCCGAGGCCGAAGGCAAGGCGCGGGCGCGCTGGCGCGACCTGCAGCACGAATCCGATCATTCGCGCGATCGCCACAGCGCGGCCGAGCGCGAGATCAGCCAGCAGGCCGCGCGCCTGTCCGCGCTCACCGAAGCCAAGACCCGCCTGCATGCGAGCCGCGCGGAAGCCGCCGGCGCCCGGGACGAGGCGAGGAGCGCGCTCGCAGCGCTCGCGCCGGCCGGCGACCTCGAAGGCCGCCTCAATACCGTGCGCGCCGAGATCAACGGTCATCGCGCGCAGCTCGCCGAAGTCCGCGCCGAAGCGCAGGCCTTGGCGCGCGAGGCGGAGATCGCAAGGAAGCGTCTCGACGCCATCGCCGGCGAACAGAAATCCTGGGCCGAAACGAAAGAGCGCACCGCGACGCAGATCGGCACGCTCGAAGCGCGCGTCGCCGAGACGGCGGCCGAGCGCGAGGGCCTTGCCAATACCCCGCAGGCCTTTGCCGACAAGCGCTCGGCTTTGATCAGCGAAGTCGATGCCGCCGACAAGACGCGCCGCACCGCGGCCGACAGGCTCGCGGAAGCGGAAGCCGCGCTCGCCGAAGTGGACCGCGCGATGCGCGCCGCGCTCGACGTGCTCAGCGCCGCGCGCGAACAGGCCGCCCGCTCCGAGGAGCGCGCCGAAGGCGCCAAGCGCCGCGTCACCGATGTGGCGCATGAAATTCGCGACATGCTCGAAGTCGAGCCGCAGCAGGTGGCCGAGCTTGCCGAAATCACCGCGCAGACGGTTTTGCCGGATGTCGCCGATATCGAGGGCGAACTCGAAAAGCTGCGCCGCGACCGCGAACGGCTCGGCGCCGTCAATCTGCGCGCCGAGGAGGAATTGCGCGACGTCGAGGCGCAGCACACCTCGCTCACCGGCGAACGCGACGACCTGGTCGAAGCGATCAAGCGGCTGCGCCAGGGCATCCAGAATCTCAACCGGGAAGCGCGCGAGCGGCTCCTGGCGTCGTTCGAGGTCGTCAACAATCACTTCAAGCGCCTGTTCAAGGAATTGTTCGGCGGCGGCGAAGCCGAATTGCAGTTGATCGAGAGCGAAGACCCGCTCGAAGCCGGGCTTGAAATCATGGCGAAGCCCCCGGGCAAGAAGCCGCAAACCTTGTCGCTTCTGTCCGGCGGCGAGCAGGCGCTGACCGCGATGGCCTTGATCTTCGCGGTGTTCCTCACCAATCCGGCGCCGATCTGCGTGCTGGACGAGGTCGACGCGCCGCTCGACGACCACAATGTGGAGCGCTTTTGCGATCTGCTCGACGAGATGTGCCGCTCCACGGATACGCGGTTTGTGATCATCACGCACAACCCGATCACGATGGCGCGCATGAACCGGCTGTTCGGCGTCACCATGGCCGAACGCGGCGTCTCTCAGCTCGTGTCGGTCGACCTCGAAGCCGCGGTCAAGATCCGCGAAGCGAGCTGATCGCCGGCCATCGGCATGCGCCCGCGGCATCCCTGCCATCGGCAGGTATCCTGAGTTTCGCCGATCGCATTCATGAATTTGAAAACGTCCAGGGTTATGAAGGAGGCAGTCGAGAGCTTCCGTCATCCGCATGACCCAATCCGACCAGCGAAAAGCCAAGCGCCAGGCCTTGCGTTACAGCGCGCGGATCGATGCCGTCGGCGGCGACGGGCAGATGTCCTGCATTATCAAGGATGTGTCCCAGACCGGGGCGAGGGTCGCAACGGATTCCCCGGACCAATTGCCGGATGAGTTTATCCTTCGCTTAACCAGTACCGGCCTGCCGCGCCGCCTGTGCAAGGTCGTCTGGCGCTCGGAGACCGAAGCCGGCGTGAGTTTCGTGCGACCGCCAGTACGTCAGAAAATCACCGAAATGGGCGTGGCCGTTCAACCGGACTTGTAGGCGGCGGCGACGCTAGAGCATTTTCCGGCGAAGTGGAAACCGGTTCGCCGCAGAAAATGCGGCAAATAAAAAGAATCTGGACTGTGTTCCGATTCAATTGAATCGGAACACAGTCCAGGTCCGAAATCGATTTCGTAAATCCGCAAAAGAGAAAGTCCCGGCACGAATGCCGGGACCTTGTTTCTAGGCTTGTAGCGTTGGGCTTGCAGCTTGGGTATTAGCGGGTACCGCCGCCGCCACCACCACCACCGCCGCCGCCACCGCCGCCGCCACCACCTTCACCGCCGCCACCACCGTCGCCGCCACCGCCGTCGGTGCCGCCGCGGCCGGGATCTTCATCGCCCGGAGTGCCGCCTTCGGTGCCGCGTCCGCCCTTCTTGGACGGGGAGGCCTGCTGCTGGCTTTCAACAAGCGCAACCGTGAAAGAATAGTGGTTGTTGCAAGCCGTCCAGAAGCCGTATCCACGGCCGCCATCGGTCTGCTTCCAGCATTGGTTCCCGACGCGGATCGTGGCGCCAGGTGTGGTCGCGAACATCTTGGCGTTCGCGCCGGCATTACGAGGCGCAGCGTTGGCCGGAACGATGGCCGCGGCAGTCGCCACAAGCGTCATTGCGAGAATGACTTTCTTCATGTCCGTTCTCCATATTCTGTGGACATGGATTGGTGGGCTGAACCGGCATTCAGGTTCAAAGCGGCGGAAAAAACCTTCCGGGTCGGGCGGTTGACGGCTGCTCCCCGCTAGGTCATTGAGATTGCAGGGGGAATGCCCCGCCTTCAGGATGACCGCCGATGCTCCTTCGTCTCGACGCCAGCGCCAGCGGTTTCAGCCGGCAATTTGAGGCGTTTCTCGCGACGAAGCGGGAGGTATCCGCGGATGTGAATGACGCCGCGCGCGCGATCGTCGACGACGTGATCAAGCGCGGCGATGCGGCGCTGATCGAATTGAGCGCCCGTTTCGACCGCATCGATCTCAATCGCGTCGGCCTGCGCGTGACCGCCGATGAGATCGCCAAGGCCGCGGCATCCTGCGAGGCAAAAGCGCTCGATGCGCTCGCTTTGGCGCGTAGCCGGATCGAGGCCTATCACCTTCGCCAAATGCCCAAGGACGAGCGCTTCACCGATGCGCTCGGGGTCGAGCTCGGCAGCCGCTGGACTTCGATCGAGGCGGTCGGGCTTTACGTTCCGGGCGGCACCGCGGCCTATCCGTCATCGGTGCTGATGAACGCGGTGCCGGCGAAAGTCGCCGGCGTTCCGCGCGTCGTCATGGCAGTGCCCGCGCCGGACGGAATCCTCAATCCGCTGGTG
>CAMDXM010000219.1 GCA_945878025.1 Pseudorhodoplanes sinuspersici
AGAACGTGTTTCCGAACGTCAATCAAATCTATTTGGCGGGCCTGATGACCGCATCGATGGTGATCATCGAACTGGTCGTGATGCGGTCAATGTACGTGAAGCCGGCCTTCAACATCGCGATCCTTGCCGGCAGCGCGATCGCTCTGGCCGCATTTTTTCTGCTGATCAGGCAACAAGCCGCGGTCACCGACGTTCAGTTTCTCAAATCGATGATTCCGCATCACGGCGCAGCGGTGCTGATGTGCGAGAAGGCGCCGATCAGCGATGCGGAGATCAAAACCCTCTGCCAGTCGATCGTCACCGGACAGAGCTCGGAAATCGCCCAGATGAAAGCAAAGCTCAACGCACTCGCAAAGTGATGCGCGTCACGCAACGATTCAGGATTCGGCTAGCCGGCATCTCCGATCCAAAGCCGAGCGGCCTTAGCCGCCTCGATACATTGGCGGTTGGCCGTGCATCATCTGATGATGCCACATCATCATGGTGTGATGCCATTGCATCCTGAATGAATGAAACGGCATGGACGAGCCGTCGGCGGACATCATCGGACTTTTCATCATGCCGCCTTGCGTCATGCCCCCTTGCATCATGCCGCCTTGGCCGGCCTGCCCGCCTTGCATCATCGGGCTATTCTTCATCGTGCCGCCCATCGCCATCTGACCGTGTTGTCCCGATATGGCGGCCTGATTTCTCTTGACCGTGATTTTCTTCTTGGGCTTGGGTTGAACCTGTTTCGTTGCCGAGTCTGCGGGATGGTGGGCATCGTTGGCTTGTGCCAACCCGACCGGACCCGCGGCCAACATTCCGGCGATTGACGCCGTCAGAAGCAAATTCCCGATATTCATCGAACGCTCCTTTTGCTTGCTCGCCGCAAAGTAAGCTGTTTCCCACCGGGAGGGTTTGATTTCGATCAATACCCGTCTTGATGCGACGCCGATACTGCGATCGTCATTCGTCGCCAATGTCGGGAGCCTCAAATGGCCAGGAAGACTGCCCCTTACAGCCCGCTTAACGTCATCGCATTGGGATGGGCGGTTTCGGCATCGCTCGTCGCTTTGTTCGTGATTTGCCTTGCCGTTGCGCTGGCGGTGCCGCAATGGCCGGCGACGCATGCATGGATCGGGCTGTTCTCGGTCGCGTCGCCGACCTCGGCCAAGGTTTGGATCGACGGCATTGTTTTCAGCGCGGCCTTCGGATGGATCGCCGCCGTGGTGCTCGGCCTGACCTACAATCGACTGATTGGCCGATGAGCCCGCTCACCTGCGGCGTCTGCCGAGATTGCCGTTACATCGTCATCGGTCAGACCGGCTCACGACCGCCATGAGTTCCTCGATCTTCCGGCGCCGGTCGGACTTGTTGCCAGACGCAGCCGCGTGCTCCACGCAATGGGCGACGTGATCACGGAGGATTTCCTCCTCGACGCGCCGCAAAGCGGCACGCGCCGCCGCGATCTGGGTCACGATGTCGATGCAATAGCGGTCATCCTCCACCATGCGGGACAGGCCACGCACCTGGCCTTCGATCCGGTTCAGACGCTTTGAGCATGAAGCCTTGATGTCGTTTCGCATGCTGGTTATATACCCCCTATAGGTATATGTTTCAATGGCCCCGGTTCGAGGATTTTCCAATGGCAATGGCTGACAATAAGTCCACGAAGGATAACTGCTGTTGCTCGCGCGCAAAGATGTCGCAGTCCGCGTCCAACGCTCCCGCAGCGGGCGTCTCGCACGGCGACGACGCCGATCCTCACGGCCATTCCCATGCTAGCCATCATGCCGCTGCGGCAAGTGCAGCGAACGAGAACCAGCAAGGCGTGCGCGATCCCGTTTGCGGGATGACCGTCGACCCGCACACAACCGCGCACCGGACCAATTATGTCGGCCGGCCGTATTATTTCTGCTCGGCCGGATGTCTTAAGAAGTTTTTTGCAGATCCGCAGAAGTACCTTGCACCAGGACAAGCAAAGCCGTCCGAAGCCGTTGCTGAAGGCGCGATCCACACCTGCCCGATGCATCCGCAGATCCGTCAAGTGGGCCCCGGATCCTGCCCGATCTGCGGCATGGCGCTCGAACCGGAACTGGTTTCAGCTGAAGCGGGTCCCAATCCAGAACTCGCCGATATGTCGCGGCGATTCTGGATTGGTCTTGTCCTGACGTTTCCGGTTGTCGCGCTCGAGATGGGCGGCCATCTCACTAATCTGCACATGCTGCTCGGACAGAAATCCTCGAACCTGCTGCAGTTCGCCCTCGCGACCCCGGTCGTGCTTTGGGCAGGATGGCCCTTCTTCGTGCGCGGGTGGCAATCGGTTTTGACGCGCAACCTGAACATGTTCACGCTGATCGCGATGGGCATCGGCGTCGCCTGGGTCTACAGCGTCGTTGCGGTGATCATGCCCGATCTCTTCCCGCCAAACTTCCGCGGAGCGGATGGCTCTGTCGCGGTTTATTTCGAAGCGGCTGCGGTCATCACGGTGCTCGTCCTTCTTGGCCAGGTGCTGGAATTGCGCGCGCGCGAAAGCACGAGCGGCGCGATACGGGCGCTTCTCGACCTCGCGCCCAAGATGGCCCGGCGTGTGAAGGCGGACGGAAGCGAGGAAGAGGTGCAACTCGACGCTGTTCACGTCGGAGACCGCCTGCGGGTGCGTCCCGGCGAAAAGGTGCCGGTCGACGGGGCCGTTGCCGAGGGGCGCAGCGCCGTCGATGAATCGATGGTAACCGGAGAGTCGATGCCGGTGACGAAGGAGCCCGGCGCGAAGGTGATCGGCGGAACGATCAATCAGTCGGGCGCGCTCGTCATCGAAGCGCAAAAGGTCGGGCGTGACACCGTGCTGTCGCAGATCGTGCAACTCGTCGCCAAGGCGCAGCGCAGCCGGGCGCCGATTCAACGGCTGGCTGACCAGGTATCGGGGCTGTTCGTGCCGGCCGTCATTGCCGTTGCAGTGTTGGCGTTTGCCGCCTGGGCCATCTTCGGTCCGGAGCCGCGATTCTCCTACGGGCTCGTCGCAGCAGTCGCCGTCCTCATCATCGCGTGCCCCTGCGCGCTTGGTCTCGCCACCCCAATGTCGATCATGGTCGGCGTTGGACGGGGCGCCCAGATCGGGGTGTTGATCAAGAATGCCGAGGCGCTGGAATATATGGAGAAGGTCAACACACTGGTGATCGACAAGACCGGCACCCTGACTGAAGGCAAACCGGCCGTGACGGCAATCGTGCCGGCCGCCGGCTTCACGGAAGCCGAGGTGCTGCGACTGGCGGCGAGCATCGAGCGTGCCAGCGAGCATCCGCTGGCGTTGGCTATTGTGGCCGCCGCGGCGGCGAAAGGCCTCGCGACGTCTGCGGTCGCCAATTTCGATTCACCTGTCGGCAAAGGCGCTCTGGGCACAGTCGAAGGCAAAAAGATCGTGCTCGGCAACGCCAAATTCCTGGCCGAGCAAAACGTCAATACCGCGCCGCTCGCCAGCGCCGCTGAAGAACTTCGCCGGGATGGCGCCACAGCGATCTTCGTTGGCAGCGATGGTAAAGTGGCAGGCGTGCTGGCGATCGCCGATCCGGTGAAGGCGTCCACGCCGGCAACACTCGCCGCCCTCAAGGCGGAGGGGATGCGCGTTGTCATGCTGACCGGCGACAACTGGACGACCGCCAAGGCCGTCGCGCGCCGTCTGGGGATCGAAGAGATTGAAGCCGAGGTTCTGCCCGAACAGAAGAGCGATGTTGTGCGGAAATACAAAGCCGCTGGCCAGGTTGTTGCGATGGCCGGCGACGGCGTCAACGATGCGCCCGCACTTGCCGCCGCGGATGTCGGCATCGCGATGGGAACAGGCACCGACGTCGCGATGGAGAGCGCGGGCATCACGCTCCTCAAGGGCGACTTGACCGGGATCGTCCGCGCGCGGCGTCTGTCGCAGGCGACCATGAGAAACATCCGGCAAAATCTGTTCTTCGCCTTCATCTACAATGCGGCCGGGGTGCCGATCGCGGCCGGCGTGCTTTACCCTGTCTTCGGAATCCTGCTGTCGCCGATTATCGCAGCCGCGGCCATGGCGTTGTCGTCGGTCAGCGTCGTTGGTAACGCCCTGCGATTACGGCGTTTGGGTCTGTAATATGGAGGCTCGGCTCCCAGGTGCAACTGATCACCGGCGCGGTCACAAGCACTAAGTCACCTCACGAACCGCCCCGGCCAAGATTGGTCCGCACCCCGCTTGCGGTGCGCTTGTAGAAAATGGTCTCCTATTTGAATAACTCCGGGCATTCGCGACAACATTTATTCCACACGATGATGTAAATTAGATGAAGAGTTCCTAGACTGGCGAGAAAGCAAAAGAATGATATGTAGGCAAAGGTCAGGAACGCGTAGACGACAACTGTGACAGCAATCAGCGTCAACCCAAACAAACGTATGTGTAGGTAAGTCGACATCAACGTCGGAGTAATGATTAGAAAAATATAGATCAGATAGGTGAGCGAGCGCGGGATTAGATAATCGAGAAACATTGTATCTTCATAAGCCAGCGACTGTCGGTTAATTCTGACATTTACCCAATCGGGATGGAAAAGATGTGGGACAAAGAGGATCAGGCCGAAAACAAGTCCCGCCAAGGCAAAGCCCAGCAACGGTAATTTTCGCCGACTGCTTGGAGGTTCCAGAAAATAAATGCTGAACGGAATCCAGACTGGCCAAATCAGCCAAGAAAAAAAGATAAAGCCCATGGCGGCCCACCAGATCATGGATGGATCGGAGTTGTTCAATCCCATCCAGACATGGCCTTCCATGAATTGCTGAAGCCCGGCCAGAGTCGGCATTTGAGAAACAGGAAAGTATCTTTTGTTTATTTTGAACGCTTTCCAGCCTGCAAATGCGCCGCCAACAATCAGGGTGCCGCCGGCAGCGAAACTCACGGGTTCGGAGAAACACATAATTTATTTCTCTATCGCGAATTGGTGCGCAACCAACATTTTCCGACCGACCAAGGTCAACCTAAACACTAGCATTTTGCTTGAGGTGCACGGAAGCCATCAGGCGGCGTCCAAGAAGAGGAGCAGCATCAACAGCACCGAAGCGAGCCCGATGAGCCACCTTGCCGAACAAAACCGAAATGGTGTCCGGGGGCGGCTGCCCGGCGATCGGCCATTGGCGAAATTGATTTAGAGCAAAGAAAAACCCGTGCAACCTGCGATCTTTGGCCACCAACACGGAGACGTATTGTGAACGTTGAAGGATTACGTTGCTTTCTTGGCTCCAAGCTTGGCTTAGTCGTGACTCTCTTCTTGGCAGCGCTCGGCGCTTATCTGCTGTGGTCGCATACTGGGCACGTGTTGGCCGCGGCGCCTTACCTGTTCTTACTGGCATGTCCGTTGATGCACCTTTTCGGGCACAAGCACGGACACGACCACAAATAGGAGTGCAGCGATGAGCGAACAATCCTGTCGTCTGCGGCCTGTACAGTTTGGCTTGAGCCTCGGCACTTTTCTCTTCGTCGGATATTTTTTTGCTTGGCCCTTGCCATGATCATGACCGACCGCGCCTTGCACCAACCATGGCTGCAATTTTACGTCGGCTTCACCTCGACCCCTCTGGGGATATTGCTGGGCGCCGTCGAGAGCCCGTTGTTCGGATTTGTCGGTGGATTTGTGTTCGCGTCGATTGCGAACTTCTTCGGCATTAGTCGCGCAGACGAGCGGAGCCCACGGCGCGATATCTAGTCCACGTCCTCTACCTTTTCCGGCCCGCCGCCGAATGCGCGCTGCGCCAGCGTCGCTTCCATGAACGGGTCGAGATCGCCGTCGAGCACGCCACCGGTATTCGATGTCGACACGCCGGTGCGCAAATCTTTCACCATCTGGTAGGGCTGCAGCACATAGGATCGAATCTGATGCCCCCAGCCGATATCGGTCTTGGCGGCATTCTCGGCGGCGGCCTGTTCCTCGCGGATCTTCAGTTCGCGTTCGTAGAGCCTGGCGCGCAGCATGTCCCAGGCCTGCGCGCGATTGCGGTGCTGCGAGCGGTCGTTCTGGCAATAGACCACGATGTTGGTCGGGATATGCGTGAGGCGGATCGCAGACTCGGTCTTGTTGACGTGCTGTCCACCGGCGCCGCTCGCGCGCAGCATATCGGTGCGCACGTCGGATTCCTTGATGTCGACCTGGATGCGGTCGTCGATCACAGGATAGACGTCGATGCTGGCGAACGACGTGTGCCGGCGCGCATTGGAGTCGTACGGCGAGATTCGCACGAGGCGATGCACGCCGTGCTCGGTCTTGAGCCAGCCATAGGCGTTGCGGCCCTTGATCTGCAAGGTCGCGGACTTGATGCCGGCTTCCTCGCCCTGCGTCTCCTCCATCATCTCGACCTTGTAGCCGTGCTGCTCGGCCCAGCGCATATACATGCGCAGCAGCATGCTGGCCCAGTCCTGGCTCTCGGTGCCGCCGGCGCCGGCATGCACTTCGAGATAGGAGTCATTGGCGTCGGCTTCACCGGACAGCAACGCCTCAAGCTCGCGGCGCGCGGCGTCGGCCTTGATCCGCTTGAGCGCGTCCTCGGCTTCGGTGACGGTTTTTGGATCCTTCTCGGCTTCGCCGAGTTCGATCATGGTGATCTGGTCGTCGAGCTCCTGCTCGATGCGGCCGATCGACTTGAGCTGGTCTTCGAGCGCGGTGCGCTCCTGCATCACCTTCTGGGCGCGCGCGGTGTCATTCCAGAGATTGGGGTCTTCCGCCGCCCGGTTCAGTTCGGCGAGGCGGATATTGGCCTGGTCGAAGTCAAAGATGCCTCCTCAGCAGTCCTAACGACCGCTTGATCTCTTCGACGACAGTTT
>CAMDXM010000220.1 GCA_945878025.1 Pseudorhodoplanes sinuspersici
CGCCTCAATCCGATGCTGACGCATGGCGCTGCGCCCCGGCTCGAGAAACTGCGCGGCTTTGGCGCCAGCTTCGGCCGCGCCTTGCTGTGTCAATGTTCGCGCATCTCTTTCGGCTCGCAACAATATGGCGTGCTGGTCGTCGCTGCCGAACCAGCCGGACCCAATCTGTCCTTCGCCGAGCGCGTCCGCCGCCTGATCGCCGGGATGGAAACGCCGCTCGCGGCTTTCTCCACGGACGGCGCGCTCATCCATGCCAACGAAAAAGCCGCGCCGATACTCGCGGGCCGCAATTCCCTGAACGATCTGCGCTCATCCGGCGACGCCGCGATCGAGACCATCGGCGACGGCGGCAACGCTTTCGTGCTCGTGCGTTTCCCGGACGCAAAACAATTGCCCGCGCCCGCTCCGCAACGGGAGACCGCCGATCTTGCGCCGATCGCGCAAGCAATGGCCAAAGCGGGTGCGATGGAATCGCCGGCCGATCCGGCGCTGCGCCTTTCCGATGCGCGCGCGGCCGACGACGTCCGGCCGCAAATGCAAAATCCTGCGCCGGCGCCTGCGAACGCGGCCGATCTCGAGCGCAAGCACCCCTTGCGTTTCGTGTGGCAGATGGATGCCGAGGGCCGCTTCAGCCTCGCCTCCGGCGAATTCGTCGAAGTGATCGGACCCTCGATCGCTTCGGCTTTCGGCCGTCCCTGGACCGAGATCGCGCAGGAACTCGGCCTCGATCCGAACGACGAGATCCGCCGCGCCATCGCCTTGCGCAACACCTGGAGCGGGATCACGCTCAACTGGCCGGTGGAAGGCAGCGGCGAACGCCTGCCCGTGGAATTGTCCGGATTGCCGATCTATGACCGCGACCGCTTATACCGCGGCTATCGCGGTTTCGGCGTCTGCCGCGACATCGCGCGCATCGAAACCCTGATGACCAGGCGTTTCGTGCGGCAGGATCCGGCCGCGGCGGAGCCAGGTCGCGAAAACATCGTCCCATTCCGCAACGGTCAGGAAAACGCTCAGGACAACGATTCCGCCATCAAGAGCGCGATCGCGGGCACGACACTGACGCCCGTGGAACGCACGGCATTCCACGAAATCTCCTCGCGCCTGACCGCGCGGCTGCGAGGCGCCGACGAGCTTGCGTCGGCGCGCGCGCCGTCGAACGATGACGACCGGATTTCCGCCGGACTCCCGGTTGCCGACGCTGGCGCCGCGATAGCGGCGAGAGAGCCCGGGCCGATACCCGAGAAAAACCCGCTCGACGCCGACAAGCCCCTGCTCGACCGGCTTCCGGTCGGCATTCTCATTTACCGGCACAGCCAGTTCATTTACGCCAATCCGGCATTCCTCAACGCCACCGGACACAAGACGCTGCCGGAATTCTCGCAGGCCGGCGGCCTCGATACGCTGTTCATCGAAACCCACGAAGACGGCGGCGAAACGGACAGCGGGCAATCCTTGCGTATCGCCAATCCGGCCGGACAAAAGACGCCGATCGATGCGCGGCTATTCACGATTCCCTATGACGGTGCGACCGCGATGGCGCTCGTTCTCGCTCCGGCGTCCGGCAATGCGGACTCCGCTTCGGCCATTCGCGCCGGCGAAACGGAACTCGCCGAGCTTAAAGGCATTCTCGACATCGCGACCGACAGCGTTGTGATTATCGACCGCTCCGGCAATGTTCTGCAGGCCAACAGCCGCACCGGACCGATGTTCGACGCCGAAGCGGGCGCGCTCGCGGGAACGGCGTTCTTCGATCTGTTCGCGCCCGACAGCGCGCGCATCGTGCGCGACTGTTTCGACTGGCTCAACCGCCCCGGCGCACCGAGAACGCTGAGCGAAGGCCGCGACGTGGCCGGCAAGCGGCGTCAGGGCGGGCTCATTTCGCTGCACATGACGATGGGCCGGATCGGCGGCGAGGAGCCGAAATTCTGCGTTCTCATTCGCGACATCACGCCGTGGAAAAAAGCCCAGGAAGACCTGCTCGGCGCCAAGCGCCAGGCCGAGAAAGCCTCGACCGCGAAATCCGAATTTCTCGCCAAGGTCAGCCACGAGATGCGCACGCCGCTCAACGCGATCATCGGCTTCTCGGACGTGATGATGAACGAACGCTTCGGACCGGTCGGCAACGACCGCTACAAGGATTATCTGCGCGACATTCACAATTCCGGCGAGCATCTGGTTTCGCTGCTCAACGATCTGCTGGATCTTTCCAAGATCGAGGCGGGCAAGCTCGAACTCAGCTTCACCAAGGTCAATCTGAACGAATTGACGCAGCAGACCGTCGCCCTGATGCAGCCGCAGGCCGCGCGCGAGCGCATCATCCTGCGTCAGGCGCTGGCGGAGAACCTGCCGCCGATCAGCGCGGACATGCGGTCGGTCCGGCAGATCACGCTCAATCTTCTCTCCAACGCGGTCAAGTTCACCGGCGCCGGGGGGCAGGTCATCGTGTCCACCGCCTTGTCGGATCAGGGCGACGTGATCCTGCGCGTGAAGGATTCGGGCGCCGGCATGACCGAGAAGGACATCGAAACGGCGCTGGAACCGTTCCGCCAGCTCGCGACATCGGCGCGTTACGGATCGGGCGGCAGCGGGCTTGGCCTGCCGCTGACCAAGGCGCTGACCGAAGCCAACCGCGCGAGCTTCTCGATCAAAAGCGCGGTCAATTCCGGCACGTTGATCGAGATCGCGTTCCCTTCGGCGGAACGCCGCTAACCGCCGCAACCCGGCCTTCCTGTACCACCGCGGAATTCCGGGAAAATCGCCTCCGTCCGGCTGACTCGGCGCGCCACCCCCGCTAGCATGAATGGGGGCGGCCGGGTGCGCGTCGATGGCGCATCGCAGGAGATGCGCGATGGTCAACGCTTTTCGCACGGCGCTTGCGGCGATTTTCGCGATCCTGCTCATGGCCGCGCCGGAATTGCCGTCGCCGGCCACCGCCGCCGAGGATGTCGATCTCCTCTTGGTGCTCGCCGCCGACGTGTCGCGCAGCGTCGACCAGCCGAAATTCCAGCTGCAGCGCGACGGCTATGCCGCGGCGATTTCCAATCCGCGCGTGCTCGACGCGATCTCCTCGGGACCGAACCGCCGCATCGCGATCTGCTTCGTCGAATGGTCGGGCGCCGGCAACCAGAAGCTCGTGGTCGACTGGACGATCGTGTCGGACGCCAATTCGGCGCGCGCCTTCGGCGATCAGCTCGCGGAAGCGCCGCGCTCCTTCGCCGACCGCACCTCGATCAGCGGCGGCATCGAATTTTCCATGGTGCAATTCGCGCGCTCGCCCTATTCGGCCAAGCGCCGCACCATCGACGTCTCGGGCGACGGCACCAACAATTCCGGCCGCGACGTCGTCCTGGCGCGCAGCGAGGCGGTGGCGCAGGGCGTCACCATCAACGGCCTTGTGATCCTGAGCGAGCGGCCGCTGCCGTGGAATCCAGAGCACACCAATCCGCCCGGCGGATTGCCGAAATATTTCAACGACAACGTGATCGGCGGGCCCGGCGCCTTCGTGATCGTGGCCGACGATTTCAAATCCTTCGGGCAGGCGCTGATTTCGAAGATGATCGCGGAGATCGCAAGCCTGCCGCCGCGTCCGCTGGCCATGCGCTCGGCGCGAAGCGACTGAGACAATTTGCAGCAAGCAGCGCCCGCGCCCAGGCGCGCCATCATCACAAATCCAATCCGCGTTTGCGCTCAGCGGCGAAGCCCGGACTTTTGACCGATTCCAGACTGATACAGTCTGGAATCGTTCCAAGATATTGATCTACCACAAGAATTTGTCTTGACCAGCGGAGTTCTCACCGCCTACCGAGCGTCGGACCGTCACGGAGAACCGCCATGTCATTCGCAGCCCGCCACGCGCTCACGCGCATCGCGATCGCCGGCCTTCTGGCCGCCGCATCGACCGCAGCCCTCGCACAATCGGGCGAGGTCAATGTCTATACCTATCGCGAGCAGAAACTGATCCAGCCGTTGTTCGAGGCTTTCACCAAGGACACCGGCATCAAGGTCAATGTGGTGTCGGCCAGTTCCGGCCTCGAACAGCGCATCGCGACCGAGGGCGCCAACAGCCCCGCCGACATTCTTCTCACCGTCGATATCGGCCGCCTGCAGGACGCGGTGAATGCCGGCGTCGCGCAGCCGATCAAGTCGGCGGCGCTCGACAAGGCGATCCCCGCGCAATATCGCGACCCGAACGGCCTGTGGTACGGCATCTCCATGCGCGCGCGCGTGGTCTATGTCTCCAAGGACCGCGTGAAGCAGGACGCCATCACCTATGAAGAGCTCGCCGATCCGAAATGGAAGGGCAAGATCTGCATCCGCTCCGGCCAGCACATGTACAACAACGCGCTGTTCGCCGCTTACATCGCCAAGCACGGCGAGGCGAAGGCGGAGGACTGGCTGAAAGGCCTGAAAGCCAATCTGGCGCAGAAGCCCTCCGGCGGCGACCGTGAAACCGCGCGCGACGTCGCGGCCGGCAAATGCGATATCGGCATCGGCAACACTTATTACTGGGCGCTGATGTCGACGAGCGACGCGCAGAAGCCCTGGGCCGAGGCCACCCGCGTGATCCTGCCGACCTTCGCCGGCGGCGGCACGCATGTGAATCTGTCCGGCGTGGTGCTGGCGAAGAATTCGCCCAACAAGGCCAACGCGATGAAATTGATCGAATGGCTGGCCGGCGAAAAGGCGCAGCACATGTATGCCGACACCAATTTCGAATATCCGGTGCTGGCGGAAATCCCGGTCAACCCGATCATCAACGGCTATGGCAAGCTCAAGCCCGACGCCATGCCGATTTCCAAAATCGCCGAAAACAAGAAGGCCGCGGCCACGCTGGTGGACAAGGTCGGCTTCGACAATTGACGGCATGAACGAAACTTGAACGGAACTTGAACGGAACATGACGGCGTCGGCAGAACCGGCGCCGTCATCCCGCCGGAAATGACCGCGACGACATTCGAAACAGCGGCCGCGCGCTTCGCATTCACCCGGATGTTGCGGCGTCCCGCGTCTCTTTTCGCCACGCTGTTTCTTGTCGCCATCGCGGGCTTCGTGCTGACTCCGCTTGCGAGCCTCCTGCATATCGCGTGGAAGGGCGACGCGGAGATCTGGCCGCATCTCATCTCCTATGTCCTGCCCGTCGCCTTGTTCGACACGCTCTGGCTGCTCGCGGGCGTCGCGACCATCGCCGCTGTCGCGGGCACCGGCGCCGCCTGGCTGATCACCGCCTATCAGTTTCCCGGCCGCGACACGCTGGCCTGGCTGCTTCCGCTGCCGCTCGCGATCCCGACCTATATCGTGGCTTATGTCTATGTCGACATCCTCGACGCCATCGGCCCGCTGCAGACGCTGCTGCGCGCCGCGACCGGATGGCGCAACGCCGCCGATTACTGGTTCCCGAATGTGCGCTCGCTGCCCGGCGCGATCTTCGTCATCGGCATCGTGCTTTATCCTTACGTCTATCTCGCCGCGCGCGCGATGTTCCAGACCCAGAGCGCCTCGATGATCGAAGTGGCGCGCACGCTCGGCGCGTCGCGCTTCATGCTGGCGCGGCATGTCGCGCTTCCGCTGGCGCGGCCCGCGCTCGCGGTCGGGATTTCGCTCGTGCTGCTGGAGACGCTCAACGATATCGGCGCCAGCGAATATCTCGGCGTGCAGACGCTGACGCTCTCGATCTTCACCACCTGGCTCAACCGCGGCAGTCTGCCCGGCGCGGCGCAGATCGCCTGCGTGATGCTGCTCGCGGTGATCGCGCTGATGGCGCTCGAACGCCATGGCCGCCGTCACCGCCGCTTCGCCGCCTCGCCCCGCCGCCAGCGCGTCCTGCAGCGCATGAAACTCAATGGCGCTTCGCGCTTTTTCGCTTTCGCGGCCTGCGCTCTGCCGGTAGCGCTCGGATTTCTCGTCCCGGCGATCTATCTCATGCATGAGGTGATCGCGCGCGGATTGCTGATCGGCTTCGACACTTCGCTGATCCGCCACACCATCACGACCGTGACGCTTTCGGCGGTCGCGACCGCGATCTGCGTCGGCATCGGCCTCGCCGCCGCGATCGCCGTGCGCATGGTGCGCGGACGCCTTGCCGCCGCCTGCCTTGTGATCGCGGGCCTCGGCTACGCCATTCCCGGCACGGTGCTGGCGCTCGGCCTGCTCTCTCCGCTCGTCGGCATCGACGAAGGCATCAACTGGCTGACGCGCAGCTTCGCCGGCGTCGGCGTCGGGCTTGTGGTCGCGGGTTCCGGCGCGGCTCTGGTGATCGCTTATGTGCTGCGCTTTCTCGCCATCGCGACGGGTTCCGCGCAGGCCGGCCTCTCGCGTATTTCCACGCATATGGACGATGTCGCGCGCACGCTCGGCGCAAAGCCCTTCGGCGTCGCTTACGCGATCCATCTGCCGCTGGCGCGGCCCGCGCTCGCGGGCGCGGCTCTGCTCGTATTCGTGGATTGCCTGAAGGAATTGCCGGCGACGCTGCTTTTGCGGCCGCTCAATGTCGAGACCTTGCCGACCTACATCTATCAATTCGCCACCCGCGGCAATTTCGAGGAAGGCGCGCTCGCGGCGCTCCTCATCGTGGCTGTCGGCATTCTTCCGGTCATCCGCATGACGCGCTTTGCCGACATCGCGCCCGCGCCGGTGACGAGTTCGGCGGCGGGTTAGAGCATGATCGTCCGGGCCTGAATCGATTCGGGATTCTCGGTAAGCGCCGCGCGCTCCGTTCACCTCTCCCCGCTCGCGGGGAGAGGTCGACCGTCGAAGCGAAAGCGAAGACGGTCGG
>CAMDXM010000221.1 GCA_945878025.1 Pseudorhodoplanes sinuspersici
CCTTGACGGACTCGCGGCGTGAATGAAGGGAATTTCTGAACCACCACACTAGCCCGGCGAATTAACAGCACGATATAGAGCGAATTGCCCCGCCCGCGCCGGGATGTTATGCGCACAGTGAAATAGAGCATGATGCCGAAAAATGCGAAGCGGTTTTCGGACGACATCATGCTCTAAACTTAATAGAATCGATCACGTTCATGATTTCGGATCGATTCGATCCAAAATCATCGTGATCTTGCGAGGAATCATGCCCCGCCCGCTCATCATCGCGCCCTCGATCCTGGCCTCGGATTTCTCGAAATTGGGAGAAGAGGTCCGCGCGGTCGATCAGGCCGGCGCGGACTGGATCCATCTCGACGTCATGGATGGGCATTTCGTGCCCAACATCACCTTCGGTCCGGATGTGGTGAAGGCGATCCGGCCCGCATCGAAAAAAATCTTCGATGTGCATTTGATGATCGCGCCCTGCGATCCGCATCTCGAGGCCTTCGCGAAAGCGGGCTCCGACATCATCACCGTGCATGTGGAGGCCGGCCCTCACCTGCACCGTTCGCTGCAGGCGATCCGCGCGCTCGGCAAGAAAGCCGGTGTGTCGATCAACCCGGCAACGCCGGAATCGACGATCGAATATGTGCTCGACGCGGTCGATCTCATTCTGGTCATGTCGGTCAATCCGGGCTTCGGCGGACAGGCTTTCATTCCGGCGATGGTGGAGAAGATCGCGCGGCTTCGCACCATGATCGGCGGGCGGCAGATCGATCTGGAAGTCGACGGCGGCATCACAGCGGAGACCGCCCCAAAAGTCATCGCCGCCGGCGCCAATGTGCTGGTCGCGGGCTCGGCCGTGTTCAAGGGCGGCAAGCCCGACGCTTATCGCACCAATATCGCGGCGATCCGCAACGCAGCCGCGATGGCGCGCGGCGAAGCGGCGTGACAGCGAATTAGCTTCATGGGATCAATCGCCGCAAATTTGTTGGCCTTATTGGAAGACAAGAAACCGCGTTGGCTTAGAGTAGCCATCCCCGCCGTTATATTTCTGATCATCCTTTTTACTGAGAACGATCTGCGGCGTGCTGATCTTGTAATTTATTACTACGCTATAGCTATCAGCGTTTTTTCAGGATGGATTTTCTACAATGCCTATTATTTTGTGATCCACCGATTTATTAGGTTTTTTACATTCAAACTTTTCGGATTGCCGACTTGCAAAATCACAATACGAACTGTCCGAACCCAAAGATTTTCTAGCTCCTTACTTGAACCGTTTATGTTGCAAGACGTTATCGCGCAATTTTTTACAAAAAATCCTCAACTCAGAAATGCCAGAGTAATGCTACGAAACTCAGTGTTTCATGGATTGTATATGACAACGCTAATCATGATGATTTATGCTCCGTATAAGCTGAACCATCTCGGCCCTGCCTATTACTTTGGAGTCTTGATTTTTTTGGTCTTCGTGATGTTGGGGGCAATGTGGTGCGACAAAACTTTTGGCGAAAATGAAGAGTGTCTCATTATCAATAGCAATCTCGATCTGTTTAAGTCCCACTTGAATGCTTACGGAAAACGAATTCGACGAACGTCGACAAAACGCGGCGAAGCGGCGTGATTGCCCCGCGCCAGGCCGCGCTTGAACTGGCCGAAATCCTGCAACCGAACGAAAAGGTGATCTGGGCGGCGCGCCCCGATGCGCTCTCGACCGTGCGCACCAAGATCGTGGTGTGGTGGGTCGGCGTGCCTTTATGCGCGGCTTTATTCGGCCTGACGATGAGCGGCAAAGTATCCTCGAATGTGCTTGTCCCGCTCGGGCTCGTCGCCTTTGCATTGATCGCCGCGCCTTTCGTCATGCTGTTCGAGAACGCGCTGACGATCTACGCCATCACCGATCGCCGCATCCTGATCGCTCGCCGCCCTCCAGCGCGGCCGCCGCTCGTGAGCTGCAATTTCGACGCGATGGACGACAAGCTGGAAATATTGGAAACTGGCGCCGGTTCGGGCCACGTTTATTTCGCATCCGGATTATCGACAAAAATGCGCGACACGGATTATACGGGCAAGCTCGCCTTCCGCGATGTCGCAAAAGCGCACGAAGTGGCGGCGCTGCTCGACAAGACCAGGCGTCGAAAGACGAAGGCATGATCCTGCGCCGCGCGATGCCTGCTCTCGCCATTCTTGGCTCGCTCACGCCAACCGCGCTGGCCGGGGACGCCGCCGCGCGCAAGGTGATCGGCTTCTCGCCGGACGGCGCTTATTTCGCGTTCGAGCAATACACGATGGTCTACGAAGACGAGGCGTCGTTCTCGGACTATGTCATCGTCGACACCCTCAATGACCGTTTCGTAACCGGCACGCCGATCCGCGTTCTGATCCGCGGCGACGACGGCCTCGACGAGAAGAAGGCCCGCGCCGGCGCGCTGGCGAAAGCGAAGCCACTGCTCGACCGCTTCAGGATCGGCGAGCCCGGCACGCGGATCGAAAGCAAGCCGTCGATGGACCTCGACGATATCGGCATCTACCAGATCAACCAGCAGCCGATGGCGAAGTCGCTCGAACTTCCCTTGCCGGACGGGCGCAAGGCGCGGATCGCGGTGTCGCGCCATCCGATCGCGACCGTCATGTGCAACGGCATGGGCGGCACCGGCGCCCCCGGCAAGGCTATGGGTTACGGCGTCAAGCTGACGCTCAAGGTTGCGGACGGCCCGCCGATCGTCCTGCAGCACGACAAGGCGCTGCCAAAGAGCCGACGCTGCGCGCTCGAATACGGCATCGCGGAAGCCTATCTGCACAAGGCGGGCGACGGCGTCCTCACTCTCGCCGCGCTGATCGAATATTCAGACAATGAGGATCATCACGCCGGACCCAACCGCCGCTTCATGGCTGTGACCAAACGGCTCCCCAAACCCTGACGGGGTTTGCGCCACGGCTCCGGCGTGTTACGCCACGGCACATCGCGACGCTTCCCGGATTTTTCTTTCCCTCCCCTGAAAGGGGAGGGTCGGATCGCCGGAGGCGATCCGGGGTGGGATCAGGCTCTGACGCGATTGTGCAAGACCCCCACCCGACACGCCGTAGCGTGTCGAAGACGCGCGTAAACGCGCTTATGGCGTGTCGACCTCCCCCTTTCAGGGGGAGGTAGGGAGAAAAGGATTTCGTTGGATGATTCCGCGCTACAGCCGCCCCGAAATGGCTGCGATCTGGTCGCCCGAGACGCGCTTTCGCATCTGGTTCGAGATCGAGGCGCATGCCGCCGACGCCATGGCCGAACTCGGAAAAATCCCGAAAGAAGCCGCCAAGAAAATCTGGGACAAGGGCAAGGCGGCGACCTTCGATGTCGCGCGCATCGACGCCATCGAGGCCGAGGTCAAGCATGACGTCATCGCCTTTCTGACGCATCTGTCGGAGATCGTCGGCCCCGAAGCGCGCTTCGTACATCAGGGCATGACGTCGTCGGACGTGCTCGATACCTGCTTTAACGTGCAGCTCGTGCGCGCCGCAGATATCCTGATCGCGGACGCCGACAAGCTGCTCGCCGCGCTCAAGCGCCGCGCACTCGAGCACAAGATGACGCCAATCATCGGCAGGTCGCATGGTATTCACGCGGAGCCCACGACCTTCGGCGTGAAGCTCGCTTATGCCTATGCGGAATTCTCGCGCGCCCGCGAACGGCTTGTGGCCGCGCGCAAGGAAGTGGCGACCTGCGCGATTTCCGGCGCGGTCGGCACGTTTGCGCAAGTCGATCCGCGCGTTGAGGCGCATGTCGCCAAGGCGATGGGCCTCGCAATCGAGCCGGTCTCCACCCAGATCATCCCGCGCGACCGGCACGCCATGTATTTCGCGACGCTCGGCGTCGTCGCTTCTTCCATTGAACGGCTCGCCATCGAGATCCGGCATCTGCAGCGCACCGAAGTGCTGGAGGCCGAGGAATATTTCTCGCCCGGCCAGAAAGGCTCGTCGGCGATGCCGCACAAGCGCAATCCGGTGCTGACGGAAAATCTCACCGGTCTCGCGCGGCTCGTGCGCAGCTATGCGATCCCGGCAATGGAAAACGTGGCGCTCTGGCATGAGCGCGATATTTCGCATTCTTCCGTTGAGCGCATGATCGGACCGGACTCGACCGTGACGCTCGATTTCGCGCTCAACCGCCTCGCCGGCGTGATCGACAAGCTCGTGGTTTATCCGGAGAACATGAAAAGGAATCTCGACCGCCTCGGCGGGCTCGTGCATTCACAGCGCGTGCTGATCGCGCTGACGCAAAAGGGCGTCGCGCGCGAGGACGCCTACCGGATCGTGCAGGAGAGCGCAATGAAGGTCTGGCGCGGCGAAGGCGATTTCCTGACGTTTCTGAAAGCCGACCCGCGCGTGAGCGAAAAGATGAGCGGCAAGGAAATCGAGGAGAATTTCGATCTCGGTTATCATCTCAAGCATGTCGAGACGATCTTCAATCGGGTGTTTGGATAGAACGGCGCCGTCACACGCTGTTTGCGAAAACGAGGCCGTCCGGGCCTTTGATAAACCGCCCGCTGATCGTCTTCCGCAGCGGCCCGTTCACCAGACCGACATCGACCGCGAATTCGCAGACATGAGCCGAGCCGTCATCCGCCCGGCAGTTGAGCTTTTGAAATGCGTTCAGCGTATATCGGTCCATGCCGTTTTCGCGGATTTTCGTCACCGCCTCATCGCCGCCGGCCTCGCGCGCGAAATCGAGCGCGTTGCGAACCTGCGCGGCGAGCGAGCCTTCGAACGCCATCCGCATCTGTTGTTCGCTCGGCTCATCGCCGGGATTGCCGCCGGCAACGACGCTCAATGCAAACACGGGAATGATCCAGAGTCTCATGTTGGCTCCAGGCATTGGGACAATCCTGGCAGCCTACATGGAGGTATTTGAGGAGGCCTTGGAACTACCGCTAAAATTTTAGCGATCGGTCCTTTTACCTGTCCTTGTCGACGTCTCGCTTGATCGTTCCCTTGGCCGTTCCCTCGACCGTTCCCTTGGCCGTCGGCTGGCGCGGATGCACATAGCCTTTGAAGTCGTCGAAACCCTTCCAGGCCGGCTCCACGGGCGGGCGCCCCGGACGCGGGGCATAATCCGACGGCTCGATCAGCTCCATCGAGGGAATATAGCGCGGGCAATTCGGAAAGATCGCGAGCGCGGTCACGCGCACGATCAAATGCGCGCCGATTGTCGTCGCGAGCAGCGGATCGTCATGGTTGACCGAGGCCGTTCCATTCACGCGCAACCGCTTCGGCTTTCCGTGCATCGCGATGAAGAGAAGCCCGACATTGGGATTGACCAGGAGATTGCCGAGGCTCTTGAACATGCCGTTTCCGTCATAGTCCGGAAAGGCCAGCTCGCCGGGCCCCGTCACCCGCACAAAGCCGGGCATGCCGCCCTTGAACGAACAATCCGGGCGGCCTTGCGCATCCGCGGTCGCAATGAAGAAATAGATCGCATTCTCGATGAACGTCTTGTCGTCGGCGGAGAATTGCGTGCGGGTGAGCTTCTCCTCGAGCCGGTCGGAGATGCGACGCGAATCGAACTGATCCTGAAGACGGCGGTTGCCGTCATGATACATGATGCTGTCGGACATGATTGCCTCCCGCGAGGTGGTCAATGCGGCCGCCGTGAATTATACCGCAGTGCTTTTCATCCGTCTTGCCGACCAAGACTCATCCTTAGAGAACTCCATGCCCGCAAAAACTTCCACCCGGCTGAAGGACATTTCCGAAGCGCGGATGACCGCCCGGCAGCGCGAATTGGCCGCGGAAATGATGAAAACACGCGGCAAGACCACGATCGAGGGTCCCTTCGGTGTGTTCCTGCATGCGCCGGATTATGGCGACCTGGCCCAGAAACTCGGCGCGCATTGCCGCTACCGCACGGCCGTGCCGCCGCGGCTGTCCGAATTCGCGATCCTGGTGATCGGGCGGATGTGGCGCGCGCAATTTGAATGGTATGCGCACGCGTTGCTCGCGGAAAAGGCCGGCGTCACGCCCAAAACGATCAAGGACATCAAGGCCGGACGCGCGCCGAAATCCGCGCCGAAGGACGAGCGCGCGATCCACGACTTCATTTGCGAATTGCACAGGACGAAGCGCGTGTCGAACAAGACTTATGGACGCGTCCACGCCTTGCTCGGCGATGCCGGCATGGTCGAGTTCACCGGGATCCTCGGCTATTACACCCTGATCGCGATGACGCTTAATGTCTTCAATGTGAAGCTGCCGGATGGCGAGGCGCTCCCCTTCCGGGAGAGCGTCGCCAAGCGGTAGTGTGGTGAATCGGTTTTCGTATCGCCGGACTGCGCTTTAAGCGACCGCGCTTTCGGCCAACAGGCCGCCCTCCTGCGGGCGCGGCTTGTTATTGCGCTGGTTGAGCAGCGCCATGAAACGCTCCTTCGGCATCGGGGGCGCCAGCAGCACACCCTGACCGAAATCGCAGCGCATCACCTGCAGCGCCTGCAGGTCGGCCATGCTCTCGATGCCTTCGGCGACGGCCATGCTGCCGAACCGATGCGCGAGATCGATCGCCGTCTGGCAGATCGCGCCATTGATGCCTTCGGTCGCGCAATTCTTCACGAACGTGTAGTCGATCTTCAGTTCAGCGAACGGCAATTCGCGCAAGGACGCGAAAGACGAATAGCCGCCGCCGAAATCGTCGATCGCGACGGTGACGCCCGAGACCTTGAGCTGGCGGGCGATTTCCTGCGCGAGCTTGATGTCGCGAACGATCTCGTCTTCCTTGACCTCGACCACGAGG
>CAMDXM010000222.1 GCA_945878025.1 Pseudorhodoplanes sinuspersici
TCACCCGACGCCGTCGCACCCCGCCGTGCAAAAAGCCTATTTCGAGGAATACCCGGCGCTCGCGGGCGCGCCGCTCGGCTTCACCATCGAGACCTTGACCCACACATTCCGGCTCATCGTCAGCGGATTGTTCGACAGGCTTCCGGCGCTCAGGATCATCGTCGGGCATCTGGGCGAGACGGCGCCCTATCTCCTTTGGCGGACCGACAATACGCTGCGCGGGCGCATCACAATGCCCCGGGCGTTCTCCGACTATTACCGGGAGCATTTCTGGCTCACGACCAGCGGCGCATTTTCGGACGCCGCGCTCGCCTGCTCGATCGCCGAGATGGGAGCCGAGCGCATCCTGTTCTCGGTCGACTGGCCGTTTGTGAGCAATCTTGCCGGCCGCAAATGGCTGGATGCGGCGCCGGTCAATGAGCACGATCGCGCGCTGATCTTTGGCGCGAACGCCAGAAAGCTGCTAAAACTATAACAAATGCTGCAAAGGGAGGATAACAATGAATGCCGTCAGACTATTCCTGCTGTGTATTGCTTCGATGCTGGCTTCAGCGTCCGGTGTATTGGCGCAAACGGCATGGCCGAGCCAGCAAGTCACGATCGTCGTTCCGTTTGCCGCCGGCAGCAACACCGACATCCTGGCGCGCTATCTGGCTGACAAGCTCGGCCCGGTATGGAAGCAAACGATCGTCGTCGAAAACAAGCCCGGCGTCCCCGGAACGATCAGCGCCGCAAACGCCGCCGCCGACGGCCACACGCTGATGATGACCTCGAACGGACACACCATTCTTGGCGTCCTCAACAAGGGCTTGAGCATCGATCCGATCAAGGACTTCGCGGGCGTCATTCAGGTCGCGTCGGTCCCCGTTGTTCTGGTGGTGTCGCCCGAATTGCCGGTCAAGAGCCTGAAGGAATTGATCGACCTCGCCAAGGGAAAGCCGGGAACGCTGAACTTCTCCTCGGCCGGGCTCGCGAGCTCGAACTATATTGCCGGCGAATTACTCAAACAGACCGCGAAGATCGACATTGTCCACATTCCCTATAAAGGCACGCCGGAAACGCTGACGAGCCTGATGCGAAACGACGCGCAAATCAGTCTGGCGTTTCTCAGCACCGCGCAGAACCTCATTCTGACGGACAAGATCCGGGCGCTGGCTGTGGCGGCTGCGAAGCGCAGCGCCGTCCTGCCAAACGTCCCGACCTTCGCCGAAGCCGGCCTGCCGGATTACCGGTACGATGCCTGGTTCGGCCTACTGGCTCCGGCCAAGACACCTCCGCAGGTCCTGAAGAAAATCAACGCCGATATCGCCGCGATCGTGCAGACGCCCGACGCGCAGAAACGCTGGGAGAGCCTTGGAGCGACGCCGATCACGAACACGCCCGAACAGTTCGACGCCACGATCCGCTCGGACGCGGACAAGTATGGCAAGCTGTTGAAGGCGGCCGGCGTGGGTGTGAATTAGCGCCTGTGTATTAACCGGCGCCGGCGCCTTCACGCGCCGACGCCGGTTATCTCTGCTGTATGATCATCGCATACGACGTCTAATGTCGCCCAAGTCCGTTACTCGGACATCCATTTCGATCACAGGAATCAGCCCATGCGCCGGTTCATTGTCGTTCTGCTGACCTTCGCCCTCTCCGTTGTATTTTCATTTTTCGAAATATCCGGCGGGCTCGCTCAAAGCGGCGATGTTGCCGGATCGCGGGACTATCCCGGTATCGGCCGTTTCACCGGCAGCGTCATTACCGGTTACCAGGTCAAGGATTTCGACGCCGCGCGGCTGCAGGCAGCGCCCTTCCAGAATGGCAAAGCGACCGCCGAACGCCGAATCGAAGGCCGCATCACGCGCATCGCCTACCGCGCCAATCCGGGGCCCTCGACCCTCGAAGTGTCGCGCAATTTCGAAAATCAACTCCGCACCGCCGGATTTGAGACGCTTGTCGCGTGCGACACCGACGCGTGCGGCGGCATCCCGTTCACGGAAGCAATCGATGTCCTGCCGATCCCGCAAATGTGGATCGACGGATTCAATTATCGCTATTACGCCGACCGCAAGGTGGAAGGCGGGCGCGAAACCTACGCGGTCGTTCTGACCAGCAAGAACAACGACGACGTCTATGTCCAGCTCGTGGTCGGGGTGGTCGGCGCGATCGAGAATAAAATGGTCGATGCCGGCGAGATGGCGAAGGGGCTCCGTGAGAAAGGGCACATTGCGCTTTACGGTATCTATTTCGACACCGACAAGGCGATGATCAAGCCGGAGAGCCGCCCCACGCTGGATGAGATCGCCAAGCTCCTGCGCGGGCAGCCGCAACTCAACGTCTTCATCGTCGGCCATACCGACAGCCAAGGTACGCTCGATTACAACATGGACCTTTCGCGCCGGCGCGCCTCGGCGGTCGCGGCCGAACTTGCCAAGTCCTACCAGATCGCGAATTCGCGGCTGGGCATTGCGGGCGTCGGTTTCCTTGCGCCCATCGGCTCCAACGCCACCGACAGCGGCCGCGCGCTCAACCGGCGCGTGGAACTCGTCGCGCCGTGACCGGCGTCGGAGCGCGCCGTCTATTGGGTCCGATTGAGCGCGACCCGCAGCGCGTTCGAGAGATTCTCGAGCGAGAATGGCGAATAGCGGAACACGACGCGATGATCGCCGGGCGGAACTTCCACGCCGCGGAATAGCACGTCCGCACGCAACACCCGCGCAGGCTTGCCGTCGATCTCGGCGATCCAGCCGGGATAATAGACCGCGTGCAGCGCCAGCATGCCGCCCATTTCCGAGCGCGCATCGATCTCGATGCGCCCGGGCTGCAGCGACGTGATTGCCGCGTGTCCCTTGCCCGAGACCGTGGCCACATCATAGCCCGGCGCGGGCGGCGTATCGTCGTCGATCAGCACGCGATCGAGCGACGGGTTGAACAGCAATTGCCCGGAAATTCCGAGCGCATCTGCGTCCGCCACCTGGATCCGCGAGGTGAAGGCCACGCGCGGCATCGGATTTTTCAACCGGTAGATCCAGAGATTGGGTCCCGCGAGCAGAATTTCCGCGACCGGAATCTTGGACAGGCGCGGCACCTGCTCGATCGGCCGGTCGAACACGACATATTCGAGGCCGAGAGCGCGCGCGAGAGCGCAATCGTAGGTCTCGAAAGACGCCGGAAAACGCCGCAAGGCCGGCGCGAAGGTCGCCTCGCCCGGCGCGACCAGCCGGTCGTAATAGCCGATGCGCAGCGGATTATATCCGTTGGTCGATTCCCATCCGCGCACCATGGCGAGATTCTGCCACGCCCCGCCGACGCCCATGATCTCGACGCGCGGATATTCGCCGTTGCGCTGCCGTTCCCGGATTTCGCGGTCGAGCAGGTCGAGCGCCTTGGCGTCCTGCGCGGCGGGCTTGTCGAGCACGGCATAGATCGAGGCGCTTTCCGCGTTGAGATGCGACGCCACGTTCCACCGCAGCAATTCGCAGGCCGCGATCGCCGCGAGCACGATCCCGGCGGCCGGGCGCATGCGCGGACTGGCCGCCAGCACGAAAACGATCACGGCCGCGATCAGGACGTAGCTCTCCTCCAGCATGGCGACGATGGCGCCGCGCCCCTGCTCCATGTCGCGCGATACCAGAAAAGCCCAGACGCAGATGGCGAGCAAACCGGCGGTCACGGCCGCGGCGCGCCAGACCGGAATCCTCGGCATTCCCTCGCGAATGAAATCCGAGAGCAGATGTCCGCACAGCAATGCGAAGGCGGCGATGAAAACGAAGCTTGCATCGACCGGACGGCGGAACAGATTGACGCCCGGAATCCATTCGTAAGCGAGCGCGAAGGCCGGCGTGTAACGCCCGAGCATGTAAAGCAGCGCCACGATCATGACGCCGGTCATCAGCAGACGCCCGCGCCGGAACAGGGCGCCGCCCGCGATCCCGAACCACGCCAGAAGCAGCACCGGCACCGCGCCGACAAAGAGATAATTGAAGGACTGGTCGGTGAACTGGATTTCCGGCATCCGCCAGCCCGGCCCCCAATAATTCACCTCATGCGAGCCGAATACATTGGCGGAAAAGAGCGTCGCCAGATTGGCGGGATGCAGCGAGCCTTGCAAAGCCTGATCCAGCACCACATCCGGCCGGTTCGACAAGGCGGCGAATTGAATCGTGAGCAGCATCGGGATCGCAACCAGCACGAAACCTCCGAGCGCCATGGCGGCGAAAACCGGCGCCCGCTCGCGGAGAAACCTGCGCGGCCGATCCGCCGCGACGATCTCCGCGACCGCCGCTGCTATCAGCACGAAGCACAGCAACATCGCAACCTGATTGCGCCCAAGCGCAAGCGCGGCGGCGACGCCCGCGAAAGCCAATCCGAGAAGTATCGAACGGCGCGCCAGCGCAAGCTGCAGCAACAGGAGCGCGACCGGAAACAATCCGTAGCTCAGGATCATGCCGGTATGCTGCAAGCGGCCGGACGCCGCGCCGCCGAACATGAAGACGCAGGCCGCGAGCACGCATGCAGCCACCGGCCATCCGGCCCGCCAGCCGAGGCCCGCGACCGCGAGCGCGCCGGCAAGAAGATGCGCGTAGACCAGAATATCGAAGGCTCGGATCGACGGATCGGGATCGAACCAGGCCCACAGAAAGAATGCGGGCGCGAAGATCAGCGATTGCGGATCGGCGACGCTCGGATGTCCGCCGTAATGGTACGGATTCCAGAACGGCATCGCGCCGGAATGCAGCGAGTTGGAGAGAAAGCGAAAGAACGCGTAGGACTGGTTCTTGGAATCCCACGGCACGACGCTATTGGTCGCAATCCATTGCCAGATCGCGATCAGCCATATCGCAACAATGACCGCGCAGGACATGGCGATCGGAACAAGGCGCGCGGAATTTTTGAATGCGCGAAAGCGCGACGCAACTTTGGCGCCGTTCGCCCCGACAATCGTTTCCCCACCTTCAGTCATTTTCTGGCCGGCATCGTCTGCAGCCTTGCGGCCCGCGATGCCCTTTAGTTGCCCGTAAGTTGCAGAGTTCCTGAAAACCGGTCAAGCCGCAGTGCAGCAATCCGCGTCCACGCCGCGTTTCCTTATCGCTTGCCGCCTGATAACAAGCCCGCTGTCCCGCCTCCTTGCGCCACATCAACCCAATGAACCGTAAACGCATCCCCGCCGCTCTCATTATACTCGCGTTGCTCGGGCCGCCTTTTCACGCCCTGCGAGCCCAGAGCCTGCTGCCCGCCCTCGACGGCGACTGGTGCCATGCCGACGGAAAGCGTCTGTCCGTGAAGGGAGCGGACATCGTCAGCCCCGGCGGCAAGCCCTTGCGCGCGGACTACGTGCGCACCTTCGCGTCCTGGGTGATCCCGGAGGGCGAACCCAACGCCGGCATGACCGTCACAATGATGCTGATCGACTCGGATCGCGCGCATACCCGCGAGGGCGCGGCCGACACGCCGCCGCAGGAGTGGAAGCGCTGCCCGGCGGGCGCAGGTTGACATTCAGCTCACGCCGTCGCGCTCCATCCATTCGCGCAGCAGCCGCATATTGCGCTTGTTGGCGCGCCAGAGCACGTCGAACACGTCGCCCGCGACCGGCACCGCGCCGATCGCGCCGTCGAGCGCGACATTGGCGAGCATGCGGCCGATCAGATGCTTGGGCGCGCCAAGCTGCCAGGCTTCATGCACCAGGTAGAGCGACAAAACCGTGGTGACGAAATCGCCGATGCCGGGCACGAGGCCGACAAGGCCGT
The DNA here is from genome assembly GCA_945878025.1 of Pseudorhodoplanes sinuspersici. Lineage (GTDB taxonomy): Bacteria > Pseudomonadota > Alphaproteobacteria > Rhizobiales > Xanthobacteraceae > Pseudorhodoplanes > Pseudorhodoplanes sinuspersici_B. The sequence goes on from CAMDXM010000222.1 coordinate 5,733, forward strand.
CGAAGCCGAAGCGGATGCCCGTTCCGGGCACGACGAAAGCCGTGTCCATCACTGTGGCGATGGATTCGAGCCGCCGCACGCGCTCGGCGCGTGAACGCTGCCGCGTGAAGCCGGATTCGGTGGAGTGAGCGCGCGCCGTGGTCATGCGCCGCCAGATGGGGATGCTTGGCGCGATTGCAAGCCTGGCTTGAACCCGCCGGCGCCGCCTGCGACAAAGAATAATGGACGCCACCGCTCAAATAGCCAAAACAACCCGCCACGAACTTTTCATGACCGACGGCAACGCGTCGTTCCGCTGGGCCATGACCGATAGCGGCGTGACCCTGTCGCAAGACGGGTTGTCCTGGACGATCGACGGCGCGGCGTCCGAGCGCGGCTATTCCGACATTTTCAGCATCCGCCTGCATCGCGCCTCGGCCGGAACCGGCGCCGGCGTCGGCGTCTGCCAGATCCGTTTCCGCGACGGGACGACGCTTGTCGTTTATGGCGGCAGCGCGCAGGGTCTCGCCGACGACACGCAAGCCGCCCGCTTTGTCGCCTTCGTGCACGACCTGCACAAAAGGCTCGCCGCGCGCGACGACACGAAACACATTTATTTCAACGCCGGCCTGAGCGAGGGGCGCTACACGGTCTTGACCGTCGCGATCGTGGCATCCGGGCTCCTGTTTGGGCTGCTGCCGCTGGTCTTGCTGATCATGATGCGCGATCTGCACACGCTCTTTCTTTTTGTCGCTGCCACCGGCCTGCTCTGGTCGTTTTACAAATTGTGGGAGAAGAACCGCCCGCGCCCTTATTCCCCGGACCGCGTACCTGCGGACTTGCTGTCCTGACCGAGTGTGGTGGTTCAGAAATTCCCTTCATTCTCGCCGCGAGTCCGTCAAGGGAATTTCTGAACCAAAACCACACTAGAATCATAATGTT
>CAMDXM010000223.1 GCA_945878025.1 Pseudorhodoplanes sinuspersici
TGACGCCGAATGTCCTTCAGCACTTGTTCTGCGGGCGCTTTGCCCGGTCCGGGTTTCTGTTTCATCTTCGCTCCTTGCGGCTACGATGAACCAGAAATCCTCCCTTCGTGAAGTCCCTCAAATGGTCTCAGGGGTGCTGACGGCGAACACCGTGAACTTCGCGGTCACGTTACCGTAGGTGCCGTCCGCACCGGTGTTCAGCCAGTCTTCGGTATAGAAGACGCCGACGCCCATGTTGAACGTGTCGGTGAAGTTGTAGGTCGCCTTGGCGTAGAATTCGAGGAAGCTAGCTTCTTCCTTCGAATAGTTGCCGTTCGGCAGAGCCGGGTTACAGGCAACGACGCTGGCAGCGCCGACGGCAAGAAGCGGTGCGCCGCCGAAGAAGCACTGGCCGCCCGGATAGTAGTAATAGAGGGCGCCGAGGTCGAGGGCGAGCTTGTCGAAGGTCGGACGCACGCCGGCGTAGAGATCGATTTCCGCCGCGGCGCGGTTCGGGAAGTCGATGCTGTAGCCGCCGATGCCGGCGTACCATTGCAGGTTCGCCGAGGAATTATAGCGACCTTCGAAGTAAGCGTTGACCGACGGCTGATTCGACGACTGCGAAATGCCGCGGAAATTATAGTCGCTGGCGATGCCGGCGCCGATCGCAACGTCCCACGGAGAGGGAACGGCGACGGGCGCCTTGGTCACCATTTTAGCGCCGAGATCGGCCGCGAACGCCGGAGCGCTCGATGCGGCAATAGCGATCACCGCCGGAATGACAAACTTCTTCATAATTAGCCCCTTCTTCTTCACTTTCGGCGGGCTCAAGTTGAGCGGCGGTTCATCCGCCGAAGCTCAAGACGCCAACCCCTGTTCCTTCGAACTTGTCGAAAACGTATCCGACGCCGTTATACCAGCAAGGCGAAAGGGCAGGCATTTGCTGCCTTTTTGAGCGAATCCGCCTCATTTCGTCCCTTTGCGCCTCTTCATCGTCACAAAGCTTTAACCTGTTGCAGCAAAGTCACGTTTCTGAGGCCGGAAATCGAGGGTTTTCCCCCGATTTCCGGCCAAAATCGTCAGGCGGCCTTCTTCCGATTGGCCTCAAGCCGGGAATCGACCAGCGCTACGCCGGCATCGATCGCGGGATGGCTCAGGCCCTTCTGCTTGGCGATCAATTGCACGAGCTTGTCGGCGCGCTCGATATTCGGCGCGCCATTCGTGAGCGCGCGCGCGGCGGAAGCCGGACGCGAGAGGCTTTGCGCGGCGGCGGCATATTTCTCGAACGGCACGAGATCGTTCGGCGAGGCGCCGAGCTTCACGCACAGATCGTTGACGAAATTGTAGACCGAACGCGAGGTTTCGATGTCGCTGTGAACGGCTTCCTGGGCGGTCCGCATGCCGTCCTTGGTCACGCAGCGATAATTGCCGGCCAGCAGCATCGCCCATTTGGCCAGCGGCACGAAGATCGAGTCGTGAACTTTAAGCTTCACCGGCAATTCGATCGGGCCTTCGGGCGTGTCGAAGCGTACCGCTTCGATATCCTGCTGCAGCTTCACCAGGATCGCGTTGTGCTTGTCGACGCCGAATTTCGCGACCTTGAAATTGGTCGGCAGCGTCACCTGCAGCACGTTGACCTTCTCTTCCGGCGGGCGGATCGCTTGCGGGTCCGGGCTGCACAAGGTCAGCAAGGCCGGATCGAAACTGTCCCACACGGTCGGATCGGTATAGGCGGGCTTGAGCGCGTTGTAATCGAGGCCCGGAATTCGCTTCACATAAGGCAGCGGCGGCATGTTCATGATCGACATGCACGGCACCTTCGACTTCGCCACCGCGTCGAGCAATTCGCGCACGCCGGGCGATCGGTATTGCGGCTCCTGCATCGCAAGCCCGACCAGATCGAAATCCGACGGCTTCACATCGGCGGGACCGGCGGCGGACACCTTGCCCGGCAGTTTGCGGGAATCGATCTCGATCTGGTCCTTGCGGCCCTTGACCGGCATGCGCACACGGAAGCCTTCCGCGTTGATCAGGTCCGCCTCCGCCGGCAAGCATACGAGTTTCACATTGTGGCCTCCGAACATCATCTTGGAGGCCAGGAGCGACCCGTAGGACGCGCCCATGATCAGGATGTTGTAGGCCATCGCGAATACTCCATTTCACGTTTGATTCAGAGCAAGTTTGATCTCAGAAGGCCGCTGGATCGGACCCCGGGGCCGTTCGTGCCGGGCGGCATGCTATTGCGGCGGAGAAGCCGCTGCAATCGCGGCAAAAGCGCCTCCGGCTTGCAAAGCGGGCGATATCCCATTGTGCCTTGCGATGCGTGACACGCAGGCGTCCCGAAACGATGCGGGCCGCACCGAGTTTCGGTGCGGCCCTTTTTTGACGCTGACTGGATTGGCGTGGCCGTCGCGCCGGAGCGCGGCTTCGGCACCTTACCCCTTGTTGCCGTTGTCGCTTCCGAACGGTTTGTAGCCGCCGCCGAAGCTCGAACCCGGCGTGGACGAACCCATGCCGCCACCGGACGGCATCGCAGGCTTGGGAGCCATCGGCGCCATCGGCGCCGGCTTCGGCGCCATCATCGGGGCCGGCTTCGGAGCCATCATCGGAGCGGGCTTCGGAGCCGCCGCTTTTTTCGGGGCAGCCTTCTTCTTGGCCTTGGCTTTCGGCTTGCTCGCTTTCTTCTTCGCGGTTTTCTTCTTGGCCGCCGCCTTGCGCGCAGGTTTTTTGCGCTTGGTCATCGTTTTTTTCTTGGCCTTCTTGGTCTTCTTCGCTTTCGACTTTCTCTTCTTCGCCATGATCGTCCTCCGGAATGGTTCTCGCTAAACTCTCGCGATGTCGGCGGCTGCCGCCTTCAGCTTCGTCTGCCCTGACCGGGCGGGCGCCCCTCGATCGTGCTCAGTGACCCCTTCGGGTCTTGGCCCACCGCAGGCCCAGTCGATCAGTTCGACAGGGTGAACTACCGGTATGGCCGTTCCCGTCGCGATCTGCGTGATACAACCGATATTGCCGGCGGCGATCACGTCGGGTTCAAGCTGTTCGATACGTGTGATCTTACGATCCCGCAAGCTGCGCGCAATGTCGGCGTGGACGATATTGTAGGTGCCGGCGGAGCCGCAGCACAGGTGCCCCTCCGGTACGTCCTTCACCGCGAACCCCATTTTCGACAGCAATTCCTTGGGTTGGCGCAGGATTCTCTGGCCGTGCTGCAGTGAACAAGCGGCGTGATAGGCCACCGTCAGGCCGGTCTCGCCGGCCGGCTCGGGCAGCCGTAAAGTGGCGAGATACTCACAAACATCTTTCGTTATGGCCGAAATCCGACCCGCTTTTTCGGCATAAGCCGAATCAGTCCGCAGCATGAAGCCGTAATCCTTCACCGTCGTTCCGCAGCCGGACGCGTTGATGACGATCGCATCGAGCCCGCCGGAATCCATCTCCGCCGTCCAGGCATCGACATTGACCTTCACCTGGGCGTGGGCCTCGGCTTCGCGGCCCATGTGATGGACCAGCGACCCGCAGCAGCCCGCGCTTTCAGGCACGACCACCTCGATGCCCAGACGATTGAGCAGGCGGATGGTCGCTTCGTTGATCGAGGGCTTGAGCACCGCGCCGGCGCAGCCGGTGAGCAATGCGACGCGGCCCTTGCGCCGGCCCGCCGGCGCATAGACCCGCTGCGGCGGCATGGACGCTTTCGGCGGCAGGCCGGAGAGACGGAGCATCGCGGCCACGGATTTCAGACCCAGCCCGGCGAAAACCGGCGCGAGCGGCTTCGCCAGAAATCCGGCGATGAGGGCGAGCCGGAACCGCTCGGGATAGGGAAGCACGGCCGCCAGCAATGCGCGCAGCATCCGGTCGTAGAGCGGACGCCGATACGTATTCTCGATATGCGCGCGCGCGTGATCGACGAGATGCATGTAATGCACCCCGGACGGGCAGGTCGTCATGCAGGCGAGGCAGGACAGGCAACGATCGACATGCTTGACCACTTCGGCGGTCGCCGGACGGTCGTTTTCCAGCATCTCCGTGATTAGATAGATGCGCCCGCGCGGGGAATCGAGTTCGTCGCCGAGCAGCACATAGGTCGGGCAGGTCGCGGTGCAAAAGCCGCAATGCACGCAAGCGCGCAGAATCTGGTTGGCTTCCGCGATGTCGGGGTCGGCGAGCTGCGCGAGGGTGAAATTGGTCTGCACGTAGTGTCCCGAATCCGAAGTTCGCCTGATTTCGCAGCGCCCCCGGTAGCGAACTTCGGATTCCAAGGGACAGTACCAACTTAATAATTCAGTGTGGCTTTGGTTCAGAAGGTCCCTTTAAGGACTCGCCGCACAGATTAAGGGACCTTCTGAACCGCCACACTGTTATACGCCCGCCCACATCCGTCCGGGATTGAGAATGCCCTTGGGATCGAAGCTGTCCTTGACCCTTTTGGTCAAGGCCGCGACAGCCTCGTCCTGCGGCTGAAAGACGTCCGCGGCGGCCCGGATCGAAGCCGGCGCGCGCACGAGCGTGGCGTGTCCGCCAAGCGCCGCAACCGCCTGCCGCAACGGCTTGGCGCCCGCGTCGTCGGCCGGCAGCATCAGGACCCAGATCAGTCCGCCGCCCCAATCGTAGAACATCTGCGCGGCCGGCGAGATCATCGCGGACAATGCGAAGCCCTTGCCCGGTTCGGTGGAGATGCGCCAGAGCGGCCGGTCATGGCCGTCGCCCGCCGCCGCGAACGGGGCCGCGTCGCGGATGGCGCGCCAGAGCGCGTGCGATTGGGCTTCCGCGATCGCCTCCACGGCGCCGAACGGTTTGAGCAGCGCCGACAACACGTCCTTGCGATGCGCGACCGAGGGCGCGACGCCTTCGATGCGGAATGCCGTCACCGATCGCGTCGGGTCGAGTCCCTCGAAACGCCACGCGACATGCGCCGGCAGATGCGCCGCGCCGGAGACGTCGCAGGACGATCCCATCGCAGCCGCCATCGGTCCGGCGGCAAGCTCATCGTCGAGACCCACGACCATGACGGTCTGTTCGGTTTCGGATTTCGGCAGCGTCTTGATCGTGACATCGGTCATCGCAGCGAGCGTCCCGAACGAGCCCGACATGAGCTTGCAGAGATCGTAACCGGTGACATTCTTCACCACGCGGCCGCCGGATTTAAAGGTCTCGCCGCGCCCGGATACCGCGCTCACGCCGAGAAAATGGTCGCGCGCGGCGCCTGCCTTGATGCGGCGCGGCCCCGACAGGTTCGCGGCCAATACCCCGCCGATGGTGCCCCTGCCCGCCTCCTGTCCAAGGATCGGCCCGTAATCGAGCGGTTCGAAAGCGAGTTCTTGATCCTTTTCCGCGACAAGCTTTTCGATCTCGGCGATCGGGGTCCCGGCCTTGGCCGACAAAACCAGCTCTTCCGGCTCATAGAGCGTGACGCCCGACAAAGCCGACAGATCGAGCGTCAGGTCCGACTGGCTCGGGCGGCCGAGCGCGCGCTTGCTGCCCTGGCCTGCGATCTCGAGCGTCTTGCCTTCGGCCAGCGCCCAGCTGACGGCGTCCTCCACGTCCTTGGCGTTCTGGGGTTTCAGCGTATCGGTCATGATCTTCCGGCGGCAGGCCTCGGCCCTGTGTCGGACCGTGTCAATCTGTGCCTTATGCTAAAGTCTTTTTTTTGAAGCGACAGCATTGATACGGGAATTCATGCAACGGACCGATGAGCGCTCGTTCGTAGCACAACAAAAGCCCGAACTGGTCCTGTTCGAAACGCCAGAGATCAATGCGGAGACGCCGGCGCATCTGCTCGACAGCGACATTACGCCGCTTGAGGCGCTGTTCGTGCGCAACACCGGCAGGCTTCCGGTCATCGCGGACGGCGCGGCGGCGGCCTGGACCCTTGCCGTGGACGGCGCGGTCGAGCGCCCGAAAACCTGGACGCTGCGGCAATTGCAGCACGAGTTTGAAAGCGTCACCCAGACCGCCGTGATCGAATGCGCAGGCAACGGCCGCGCCTTCTTTGCCGAGGAGACCAGCGTCCCGCTCTGGACGCATGGCGCGGTGGGCTGCGTGACATGGACCGGGATCCGGCTGTCCGATCTGCTCTCGGCCTGCGGCCTCAAGGCCGCGGCGGTCTATACCGGCCATCACAGCCCAGACCGCGCCATCGATGGCGACAGGCCTGCGATTTCCCGCGGCCTTCCCATTGCCAAGGCGATGGCGCCGGAAACGGTGGTCGCCACCGCGATCAACGGTGTCGCTCTGCCCTATCTGCATGGCGGGCCGTTGCGCGTGGTGGCGCCCGGCTTTCCGGGCTCGGCCTGGCAGAAATGGCTGACGCGCATCGAGATCCGCGACCGCGAGCATGACGGCGAGCGGATGACCGGATTGCATTACCGCATGCCGCGCCGTCCGGTGCGGCCCGGCGATCCGATCGATCCTGCGCAATTCGATGTCATCACCGACATGCCTGTGCGATCGGTCATCACGTTTCCGCGCGAGGGATTTGCCGCCGGCGCGGACGATCCATTCACCGTGCGCGGGCATGCCTGGAGCGGTCATATTCCGGTCGCATCGGTCGATGTATCGATCGATGGCGGCAAGACCTGGCGGCCGGCGAGGCTTTCGCCGCAACGCGACCGTTTTGCCTGGAGGAATTTCGAGATCGTGTTTCCGCCGGCCGCC
>CAMDXM010000224.1 GCA_945878025.1 Pseudorhodoplanes sinuspersici
CCGTCAAACGGCTGCTGCCGCTGGCCGTTATCCTCATCGCGGCCGGATTGGTCTTTACCATGGGCTGGCATCGCGCTCTCTCGCTGGAAACGCTTGTCGGCCACCGGACTGCGATCTTTGCCTTCGTCGATCGCCATGCCGTGGCCGCGGTGTTGGCATTCGCCGCCCTCTATGTCGCGGCGGTGGCGATGTCGCTGCCAGGTGCGTCGTTCCTGACCGTCGCGGGAGGCGCGCTGTTTGGGACCCTCGTTGGCGGCGCGGCGGCCATTGTCGGCGCGACCATCGGCGCCACCATCCTGTTTCTGATCGCGCGAACCGCCTTCGGCGAGTTCCTGACGCGGCGCGCGGGCGCGGGGCTCGCCAAACTGGCCGACGGCTTTCGCAACGACGCCTTCAATTATCTTCTGTTTCTGCGGCTGGTGCCGGTATTTCCGTTCTGGCTGGTCAATCTCGCCCCGGCCATGTTCGGCGTCGATCTTGCGGTGTTTGTCGCGGCGACGCTGATCGGGATCGTTCCCGGCACATTCGCTTTTGCTTTCGTCGGCGCCGGCCTCGACAGCGCGATCGCCGCGCAGGAAACGGCGTATAATGCGTGCATGGCTGCCGGCCGCGGCGACTGCAAACTCGATTTCGATCTCAAGGCGGCGCTGACGCCGGAATTGTTCTTTGGATTTGCCGCGCTCGGCCTGATCGCGCTCGTGCCGGTCGCAGTGAAGCGGCTGCGCGCCCGCAAGCAAAACATGTAATTCGTTCGAGAGAGGCGATGGCGGACATTCTCACTCCCGATATTTGCGTGATCGGCGCGGGCTCCGGCGGTCTGTCGGTCGCCGCCGCGGCCGCGGCTTTCGGCGTGCCGGTGGTGCTGATCGAGAAAGGCGCGATGGGCGGCGATTGCCTCAATTTCGGCTGCGTTCCTTCCAAGGCCCTGATCGCGGCCGCGAGGCGCGCGCATTCGGCGCGCAATGCGGCTTCGCTCGGCGTCGATGCGCACGTGACGGTCGATTTTGCGCGCGTGCACGATCATGTTCGCGGCGTCATTGCGGCCATTGCCCCAAACGATTCCGTGGAGCGCTTTACCGGGCTCGGCGTCCACGTGATCAAGGGCGCGGCGCGCTTCAAGGACAAGAATACGGTCACGGTCAACGATATCGAGGTCAAGGCGCGGCGCTTCGTGATCGCGACCGGATCCTCGCCGTCCGCGCCACCGATCCCCGGCCTCGATACGGTGCCTTATCTCACCAACGAGACGGTGTTCGATCTGAAGCAATGTCCGGACGAACTCGTGATCATTGGCGCGGGTCCGATCGGACTTGAGCTCGCGCAGGCATTCTGCAGATTGGGTGCGCGGGTGACGGTGCTGGAAGCGGCCACCGCGTTTGCCAAGGAAGATCCGGAATGCACGGCGATCGTGCTCGATCAGCTCGCGCGCGAAAAGATCGCGATCCGGGAGAACGCGAAAATCGTCCGGATCGAGAAGGGCCCGGGACGCATCCGGGCGATTCTGGCAACGGCGGGCGGAGAAGAGATGATCGGCGGCAGTCATCTTCTTGTCGCAGCCGGCCGGCGCGCCAATGTGGAGGGTCTCGGTCTCGACGAAGCCGGCGTCAAATACGAACGCCGCGGCATCGTCGTCGACAAGGGTTTGCGCACCGCCAACAGGCGCGTCTACGCCATCGGCGACGTCGCGGGCGGACTGCAATTCACCCATGCCGCCAATTATCACGCCGGCCTTGTCATCAAGAACGCGGTGTTCCGGCTGCCGGTGTCCGTCAACGACGATCTCGTGCCGCGCGTGACCTTCACCGATCCAGAATTGGCGCATGCCGGCCTGACCGAAGCGCAGGCGCGCGAACGCCACAAGAAAATCTCGGTGCTGCGCTGGCCGTTCCATGAAAACGACCGCGCGCAGACCGAGCGCGATACGCACGGCCATATCAAGATCGTCGCCACGCCGCGCGGCAGGATTCTCGGCGCCACCATTGTCGGAACCGAAGCCGGCGAAATGATTACGACATGGGCCCTTGCGATCGCGCAGGGAATGAATATCCGTTCCATGACCGGCGTCGTGGTTCCCTATCCGGTGCGCGCGGAGGTCGGGAAACGGGCGGCGATCAGTTTCTTCGCGCGAAGTTTGACGAGCCCGCTATTGCGTTCCATCATCGCGATGCTGCGGCGTTTCGGATGAACCGATGAACGAAAAGAACGCGGCCCGGAAATCGGCTGAGGATTCGGCGCCAGAATCGCCGCAAGAATCTTTGCCAGAATCGTCGCAAGCATCGGCGCAATCATCGCCCGCCGGGCGATGGTCGGGTCTTGGATTGTCCGGAAAGCTTCTCGGACTGACGCTTCTGTTCGTGATGGTGGCGGAAGTCCTGATCTACGTTCCCTCGATCGCGAATTTCCGGATGAACTGGCTCAACGACCGCCTCGCCGCGGCGCATACGGCCGCGCTCGTGCTCGACGCGGCGCCAAGCGGCATGGTGCCGGAGGAACTCGCCCGCCAGATTCTGGACAGCGTCGGCGCGCGCGCCGTGGCCATGAAGATGGGCCAGCAGCGCCGGCTGCTCGCCGTCTACGACATGCCGCCGACCATCCATCGCGAAATCGATACGCGCGACATGCGCTGGTTCACCGCCATTCGCGGCGCCTTCGAGGCGATGTCGGATCCGAACGACTGCGTCCTCCTGGTGATTGGTCCGGCGCCGCGCGGCGGCGAGTTCATCGAGATCATCATCGACAACGCGCCGCTGCAGAAAGCCATGTTCCGCTTTTCATGGAACATCCTCGTCCTGTCGCTGATCATTTCGGCGATTACGGCCACTTTGGTCTATCTGTCGCTGCATTATCTGTTCGTGCGCCCGATGCGCCGCATCACTGCGAACATGATGGCGTTCCGCGCCGATCCGGAAAATCCAGGACGCGTGCTGGTGGCCTCCCGCCGCGCCGATGAAATCGGAACCACCGAGCGGGAGCTCGCGGGCATGCAGCGCGATCTCGCCTCCATGCTGCATCAGAAGAACCGGCTGGCGGCGCTCGGCCTTGCCGTCTCCAAGATCAATCACGATCTGCGCAACCTGCTCGCCTCGGCGCAATTGGTGTCGGATCAATTGCTGGATCTGTCCGATCCCAAGGTCCAGCGCTTTGCGCCCAAGCTGATGCGCGCGCTCGAGCGCGCCATCGCCTTCTGCCAGTCGACATTGTCGTATGGCCGCGTGCAGGAGGCTCCGCCCGACCGCAAGGCCATTGCGCTCGAAACGCTGGTCGAGGAAGTGCGCGAAACGCTCGGTCTCGAAGGCGAAAGCACGATCGGCTGGATCGCGGCGATCGAGCGCGGGGTCGAGGCCGACGCCGATCACGAACAGCTTTTCCGCGTGCTGCTCAACCTGACCCGCAACGCCGCGCAGGCGCTGATGGCGCGCACGCCGAACGATCCCATCCGCGATCAGATCCGCGTCACCGGACGGCGCGAGGGCGCGGTGGTGGTCATCGAGGTCTCCGACACCGGGCCGGGATTGTCGCGCAAGGCGCGCGAGCATCTGTTCGAGGCGGTGCAGGGTTCGACGCGCACCGGCGGCGGCGGGCTCGGACTTCCGATCGCGGCCGAGCTCGTGCGCGCACATGGCGGAGAGATCAGGCTGGTCGAGGGCACGATCGGAGCGACATTCCGCTTCACGATTCCGGACCGCATGGTCGATCTCGATACGCAGCGCGACAAGCGGGCGCAGGCATGATCCCGAAAAGTGGGGACCGGTTTTCGGACAAGATCATGCCCTAAGGAAATGAACATGATCCCGAAAAGTGGGGACCGATTTTCGGACAAGATCATGCCCTAAGGAAATGAACATGATCCCGAAAAGTGGGGACCGGTTTTCGGACAAGATCATGCCCTAAGTAAATGAGCATGATCCCGAAAAGTGGGGACCGGTTTCCCGCCTTCGCGAAACCCGCTTCGGCGGACGAACGAAGGTTGGATGGGATCACGCCCCGGTAGAAAGCCCGAAAAACCTTGCCAATAGGCCGCTCCGGGGCTAGCAATGCGCCCGTTATGAGCCGGTTTCATCGATGGTCCGGCCATTTCGTGCGCCCGTAGCTCAGCTGGATAGAGCACCAGACTACGAATCTGGGGGTCAGGAGTTCGAATCTCTTCGGGCGCGCCATATTTTTTCAGGCCGCGGTTTGAAGCGGCCGCTTGCCGGACATCGGCGGCGAGTGCCCCCGTATGAGACGGCGGTGCTGACCGGTATCTGCGCAGCGCCTCAGATTTCCGCTTTCAGGTTTGCAAACACCTCTTGAAGGTATTTTGTAAGAGCCCGCTTTCCGTCGTCCTGGCTCCATGCCTCGATGGCGAGGCGCATGGCGCCGATGGACGCCATAGCGACAAGCCGAAGCGCGTTGCGGCGTTTCGCCTGCGGGAATAATTCGCACAAAGCTTCGAATACCGTCTGCTCCTGCCGCACGTAAGGGAGCGCTGCCGACATTGCTCGCAATATTGACAGATCGGTCGCCAGAGCATCAAAACCGCTATCTTGACGGATAGGGGAGGCGCTGATGTCGAAATTGTCGTTGCTGGTGGCAGCTGCCGTGGTGGTCATGGCCGTTTCCGCGGGTGCGCAGTCGTTGCCAACCGCGTCATTTAAAGTCGCCGCCGGCGGCTCCTGCCAGAGCTGGTTCAGCAGTTGCGCATCGCGATGCAAGAGCCGGCTGCCGAACGACAAAAATTGCGTCTCGGACCATTGCTCTCCCAAACTTGCCGCTTGCCGTCAGTCGGGCTGTTGGCAGGAAGGGGCCGCCTATGGCGGCGGGCGTCATTGCGGCCTTGCAAAATAATGCAGAGTGCAATTGCTTTCCAGCGAAGCAATTCGATATCGAGATCGGCGAGATGAAGCGGCGCGCCGCCGCGCGGTTCTCGTCGCGCGAGTAGACGCCATTATGCGGACCGGATACGGTCCGCGGCTCGCGCCGGTAGCTCAGCTGGATAGAGCACCAGACTTCGAATCTGGGGGTCAGGGGTTCGAATCCCTTCCGGCGCGCCAATGGCCAACAGGCACTCATCGATAAAGATGCAAGACGCATCAACGAATTGAATTCTGGATTCGAGGACGATCTGTTGCGGGCCGCCGCCGCTTCGGCAACACTCGGCCGCGCGATCGGCATTTTCTCAGCGGTGCCCGGACCATGTTCACACTCTACTACGCGACTCATACCTGCTCGCTCGCCTCCCACATTGCGCTGCTGGATGCCGGCGCGCCGTATGAGTTGAAGCGGATCGATTTCGGCAAGAAAGAACAGCAGTCGCCCGCTTATCTCGCGGTCAATCCGAAGGGGCGGGTCCCGGCGATGGTGACGCCGCGCGGCATTTTGACGGAAACGCCGGCGATGCTCGCCTTTATCGCACAAAGTTTCCCGGACGCGCGGCTTGCGCCGGTGAACGATCCGTTCGCATTCGCCGAGTTGCAGTCGTTCAACAGCTATCTGTGCTCGGTGTTGCACGTCGCTCACGCGCATCGCATGCGCGGCTATCGCTGGGCCGACGAACCGTCGTCATTCGCCGACATGCAGCGCAAGGCGCCGCAATCCGTCGGCGCCTGTTTCGACCTGATCGAAAGCCGCATGCTCAAAGGTCCGTGGGTGATGGGTGACTCCTATACGGTCGCCGATCCCTACCTGTTCACGCTCGCGCAATGGCTGGAAGACGACGGCGTCGATCCCGCGCGTATTCCGCAGGTCATGGCGCATCGGTCTCGCATGGCGGAGTGGCCAAACGTGAAGAAGGCGATTGCCGAGGAATTTGCGGACTGAACAAGGGTGTGCCGCGCGAGGCCCGTTCGACCGTTCGCGCGCCGGTAGCTCAGCGGGATAGAACACAAGACTTCGAATCTGAGGGCAGGGTTCGAATCCCTTCCGGCGCGTCAGAATATTTCAGGACTTCGTCGGATCCGGCATTTCGAGGGTCTCCTTGGCGTACGCGATCGCCTCGTCTATCGGCAGCACCAACGGTACTTGATCTTCCCAGAAGATGCCGTTTACGAGTTGCGTCAAAGCGGCTGCGGCGCATGTTCCGCAAATTACTTCGTCCCACCGGCTTCCAAAGACAAAGCTCGCGCAGCGATCAAAGCTGGGATCGACTTTCGCTAGAAGATCGGGAAAGTCAGCGAGCCCGCGCTCGATAACAGCGCGGCCCTCGTCGATACCGAACTCGGCACCGCTTTGCTGGCCTCTTAAGAGCATCGGCGCATAGCCGAAATGTCCCTGGAGCGAATAGTGGGGCGGTATGATCGAGATCGGAAATCCGAGCTCCTGCATCGCTTGCGTCAGCGCAGCCGTATCCGGAATCTCGCCACGGAAAAATAAGCCCGCACCCATCGACATGAGAAATCCTCTTACTGAGCCGCAATTGCTCGCGAATGAGGCTATTGACTCTTTCGGAACAAAGCAAGAACATCGCTAGACACAACGCGGAATTTTCGGCGCAGCGGCGACAGTCGCGGTGTCGAACGATCCATCACGCCCGCTTCTTCGCCCGCCCGCGCTTCCCCTTCGC
>CAMDXM010000225.1 GCA_945878025.1 Pseudorhodoplanes sinuspersici
AGGCCGCAAAGCGCGGCGCGCCACTCAATGCCGAAATCGAACGCTTGCTGACGCACGCGATGCAAAAAGCATTCGCGGCCGCCGGATTGGATGACGTGGCTGCGATCGGATCGAGCATTCGCCGTTTCTCCGGCTATGCCCGCTGGATCGATTTCCATCGCGCCGCGTTGCGCGCGCACCAGAAGCGGCTGCCGAAAGAGTTCTGGGCCGCGACCATGGGTTTCCCGCTGCACCGCATCCTGGCGCGCGCGGTGTTGCGGAGCGGCGGCATTGTGGTCGGCTTCGATCACGGCGCCGGCTCGGGGATGTATGACTGGGACTATCCTGCCCGCACCGAGTTCGGGATGCTGAGCCGGTTCGTCACCTTCGCACCGGCGATGGCGGACGGCCTGCGGCGCAACGTCGGCAAATGCGGCGGGCGCTTCCAGTCCGTCGAGATCGAAGTGCTTGGAGCGCCGCGGCGCGGGCGCGCGCTGGCGTTCAGTCCCTCGAAGGCAAATCGAATCGTATACGTTTCGCGCTCCTATTGGGGCGAGAATTTTACCTCGCCTCCGCTGGATGACAACGAACGCCTGAAGGATTGGCAGTGGCGCCTTTTGCCTGCGCTGAAAAAACTCGGCCGCGAAGTGGGATTCAAAGCTCATCCCGAGGACATCAATACGCCCGCCGCTCAATTCCGCGACGTGCTGGGCGTGACGGTCCATGACGGAAAGTTTGAAGAATCCGACTGGACGGATACGATCTTCGTATTCGATACCACGCTGTCATCGACATTCCCCTATGCGCTGGCGACCGGATTGCCGATTGTCGTGTTCGATACGCCGCATGTCCCGATGCGTCCCGATGCGCGTGAATTGCTGGAGCGTCGGGTCGCGTTGGCGCCAGTGTGGCGGGACGCGGAGGCGCGGCTGCAGACCGACTGGGACTCGATCCCGGGACTGATCGACCGGGCGATTGCGACAAGGGACAACAGCGTGCTCACGACGTATTACGGAATTGAATTCGATTCATGAATATGAAGCCCAATCTCTCCAAATATTCGATCCATTATCGCGACATGGATCCCGCGACCGCGGACCGCGCGCTTTCGAGCCTGCAGCGCCGGATCGAGGATTTCCGGCTCCGCCTCGATCTTGGAAAGATCCTGCCCTGGATCAAGGGCCCGGATGTGCTCGATTTTCCGATCGGGACCGGGCGGTTCTATCCGCATCTGCTCGGCCGCTATAATGTGTTCGGCTATGACATCGCGGGAGAATATGTCCGGCGCGCCCGGACCCGGCATCCGGAGATCGCGGCGCATTTCGCGGAATGCAGCTTCGAGACTATCGATGCGAGCCGCTCCTTCGACACGATCGTAACTTTGCGCACGCTGAATAATGTCGGCGATACGGAGTTGGCGGTACGCAACGTCGCCTCGATCCTGAAGCCGAAAGGCCGCTGGATATTCAATTATCCGGTTACGGGCGCGCGTTACTCCGAGTTGCCGGCGCTATTGTCGCGTCACGGCCTGCGGGTCATTTCCGAATGCGATTACGACTTCCATGCCGGTACGGTGCATGATGGCTCGCTGGGCCAAAGAATCTATGCCCGCTACCTGCGCCTGATCGAGGCCGGCCTCGTGCCCTATGCTGTTTTTGGAGCCGTCGATCGTGTCTTCGCCTCGCGCGGGACGCACCTCTTCGTATGTGAGAAATCAGTGTCATGAAACCGGTCAAGCTCATCGCCGAAATCGGTTCGGTCCATGACGGCTCCTTCGGTAACGCTGGCAAGCTGATCGAGGCCGCGGCTGCGTGCGGAGCGCATGCGGTAAAATTTCAGACGCATATCGCGGCGGCCGAAACGCTGCGTGATGCGCCGAACCCGCCTTACTTCAAGGGCGAGCCGCGTTTCGAGTATTTCACCCGCACCGGCTTCTCGCTTCCGCAATGGAAGGAGCTGGTGGCGCTCTGTACGCAAGCCAAGGTCGAATTCCTGTCGTCGCCCTTCTCGCTGGAAGCGGTGGATCTGCTGGAAGAGGTGGGCGTCGGCAGCTACAAAATTCCGTCCGGCGAAGTCACGAATGTTCCGCTGCTGCGCAAGATAGCGGCCACGAACAAGCCGGTGCTGCTGTCGTCCGGCATGAGCGACTGGATCGAACTCGACGCCGCGGTCGAGGCCCTGCGCGGCGGCGGTCCCGTGACCGTGCTGCAATGCAGCTCCGCCTATCCATGTCCGCCGGAGCAGGTCGGCCTCAATGTGATGACCGAGATGCGCGGCCGCTATGGTCTCGATGTCGGATTTTCCGATCATACGCTCGGCGTCGCGGCCGCCATCGCCGCGGCCGCCCTGGGCGCGGCCGTGATCGAAAAACATTTTACCTTCTCGCGGTCGATGTATGGCAGCGACGCCGCCAATGGCACGGAGCCGGGCGAATTCCGGCAGCTCGCGGATGCGCTCGCAGCCGTCTCGGTGATGCGAACCCGGAATGTCGACAAGGCCGATACGTCGCCCTATCGCGAGATGAAACGCATTTTCGAGAAGAGCGTGGTTGCCGCCCGCGACCTTCCCGCCGGGCACGTCGTCGCCGAAACGGATCTTTCGTACAAGAAGCCCGGCAACGGCATCCCGGCCTCCCGCTATCGGGAGCTCGTGGGACGCACGCTCAAGCGCTCCGTGTCCGGCGACCATCAGTTCGCCGCCACCGACTTTTCCTGACATTCCAATCAGCGAAGTAAAATGACCAAGAAAATCTGCGTCGTCGTCGGCTCGCGCGCGAATTATTCGAGCATAAAATCCGCCATGCAGGCGATCGCGGCGCATCCGCAACTCGAATTGCAGGTGGTGCTGGCGGCATCCGCGATCCTCGATCGCTACGGTTCGGTTTCGCGTCTGATCGAGGCCGACGGCTTCAAGGTGCATGCTCGCGTTCACATGCTGATCGAAGGCGAGACGCCGACGACGATGGCAAAATCGACCGGATTGGGACTGCTCGAATTGCCGACCATTTTCGAACAATTGCAGCCGGATGTGGTGCTCACGGTCGGCGACCGGTTCGAGACCATGGCGACGACGCTGGCCGCGGCCTATATGAACATTCCGGTCGCCCATACCATGGGCGGCGAGGTGAGCGGCACGATCGACGAAAGCATCCGGCACGCGGTCACCAAATTCGCCCATATCCATTTTCCGGCGAGCCCGGACGCGAAAAACCGGATCGTCAAACTCGGCGAACCCGAGGACACCGTGCATCTTGTCGGTTGCCCGCGCATCGATCTTGTCGCGGACGTTCTGAAAAATGACTCCGGGCCGATGCAGGACGATCTGTTCGCCGGCGGCGTCGGCGCGGACTTCGATCTGGAGAAGCCGTTCGTGCTGGTGTCGCAGCATCCGGTCACGACCGAATATGGCGAGGGCGAAAAGCAGATTACCGCCTCGTTGCAGGCGGTGCGCGATGTCGGGCTTCCGGCGATCGTATTATGGCCGAACGCGGATGCCGGCTCCGAGGATGTCGCGCGCGGTATCCGCAAATGGCGCGAACACGGCCTCGACGATAAAATGCATTTTTTCCGCAACCTGCCGGTGGATACTTATATCCGCCTGATGCGCCGCACCGCATGCCTCGTCGGCAATTCATCGAGTGGCATCCGGGAAGGCGCCTATATCGGCACCCCGGTGGTCAATATCGGCAGCCGCCAGGCCGGCCGCGAACGCGGGCGCAACGTGATCGATTGCGCGCCCGACCGTGCATCGGTCGCCGCCGCCATCAAGCGGCAGATCGGCAATGGACGCCACGACATGGATCCCATCTATGGCGACGGTCACGCCGGAAAGCGGATTGCGGACATTCTGGCGAGTCTGAAGGACGTCAACGTTCAGAAGCGGATCACGTTTTGACGCTGCCGCACCGAAGCGCGCCATGACTCACATCGGAATCGTTCCCGCGCGCGGCGGCTCCAAACGGCTGCCGCGCAAGAATATCCGCGCCATCGCGGGCAAGCCGTTGCTGGCCTGGACCGCGCAGGCGGCTCTCGCAAGCGGGCTTTCCAGGGTGATCCTGTCCACCGACGACGAGGAGATCGCGGAAGTCGGGCGCGCACATGGGCTGGAGGCGCCGTTTCTGCGGCCTGCGGCAATCGCGGAGGATGCGACGCCGATGCTGCCGGTGCTGGCGCATCTGATCGACTGGCTCGAGGCCGGCGGCACAAAACTGAAATCGGTGGTTCTGCTGCAGCCGACATCGCCGCTGCGCCTGCCGCGTCACATCGACGAAGCGATCGCGATGTTCGAGCGTGAGCGGGCGGAAACAATCGTCAGCGTCACCGACGTCCCCAACGGATTTGGTCCGAACAAGTTCATGCGAATGGATGCCCGCGGCGTGGTGACGAAAGCCGATCTTCCGGATGCCGGCGATCTTGTCGTGCGCAACGGCCCTGCCATCCTGATGACGTCGCCGGACGTGATCCGGCGCGGCACGCTCTATGGCTCGCCGACGCTCGGCTATCGCATGGAACGCCTGGCCTCGGTCGACATCGATGACGAGGATGATTTTGCGTTCGCCGAATTTCTGCTGTTGCGCCGTCAGCGCGAAGCCTGACGCTTTCGGCGCACTGAGCGATTAAGGCCGTGACGCGTATTCACGTTCTTGCCGGCGGGTTCGGCACGCCGAATGGCCGCGCTTTCCTGTTTCCGCTGATCGTGTGGCGCGATGCGTTGCGCGATAACGGCTTCGATATCCGGATTTTCGCCCACGCGTCGGACGGCCTTTCCGATTGCGACGCGCTTCTGGTCGACAGCAAATTTCATCGCTTTCGCTGGTCGATCGAAAAAGATGCGACCCTCGAAATATTCACACGCTGGGCGCGCGCCTGCCGCGTCATATATTGCGACACGACCGATTCCTCTGGCTCGCTGCTGACGGATCTTCTGCCCATCGTGCATGGTTACGCCAAGTCGCAATTGATCCGCGATCGCGCGGCCTATCTCACGCCGATGTATGGGCACCGACCGTTCGCCGCTTATTATCACCGTGAGTTGGGCGTGATCGACGCCAATCCTGAATACTCAACCGTCGTCACGGACCGGACGCTGCTTGCGAAATTGCGAGTCTCCTGGAATTCGGGGCTGGCGGATTACTCGCTGCATGGCCCCTCGCGCATGGCGATCTATCAGCGGCTGCCGTTGCCGGGATTGCTACGATTTCCAGGGCCATCCCGCTCGCCGTCTCAGCCGCGGTCACAGGATGTATCCTGCCGTTTCGGCACGGATTATCCGCGCGCCTCGGTCGCGATCCAGCGCAAGATGATCCGCGAAAAGCTGGCCGGGCGGATCGACACCCGAAAGCTGTCGCGGCGACGCTATTTCCGTGAACTCGAAACCAGCAAGATCGTTGTCTCGCCGTTCGGCTATGGCGAGATCACGCTCAAGGACTTTGAAGTGTTTCTCACCGGCGGTCTGCTGCTCAAGCCCGACATGACGCATATGGAAACCTGGCCTGATCTGTTTCGTGGCGGCGAAACCATGCTCGCGCATCGCTGGGATTTGTCGGATTTTGGGAGCGTGCTTGAGGACGCCGTCGAAAACTATCGCAGGCACGCCGAAAAGGCGGCGGCGGGGCAGGACGCTTACCGCGCGCATACCTCGGGTGAATCCGCGCCGGCATTGTTCGCGCAGCAATTGCGCAACGTGATCGCGCCGGTTTGTTGAGTTCGCCGCGAATGGCCGCGCAATTGCTTCTGGAGCACGATTCCGGAACCGGGATATTGACCGTCAAGGCCGATGGTCTGCATCCGGCGCTGCGCCGCTACCAAGCCGAGAATCGGGAATGCCTGCTGCTCGGTCATCCGATTGCCGGCGGGCAGCGCGATGACGCGGCGGTGATGCGTTTGCTGCGATCGTCATCCGACATCGAGAGTTTCGCACGCGCGCTCGACGGTAATTTCCTGATTGTCGTCCATGAGCCGGGCGATAAATCTCTGCATGTCGTTTCCGACCGGTTCGCGGCTTTTGCCTTCTATTGGTCGGATCGCGGCGGCGGGCGGATCGCAGGCAGTTTGTCGCTGGTGGAGTTGATCCGGCATTTGGGCGGCGTCAAATTCAACGACAATGCGCTCGCCCAGTTCATGCATTTCCGCCGCGTTTTCGGCGAAGTCACCGCCGACGCCCGATGCCAGTTCCTGACATCGGCGGGAATCCTGACGAATGCCCTGCGCGGCACGCATGTCCGGAAATACTGGAAGCCGGACTATTCGGCGCCGAGACTAAGCCGCCGTCAGGCGTCGGATGAAATCGCCGGCGCGCTCCAGCGCAGCATGCGCATGCATATGGAGGACAGCGCATCGCGGCGCTACGCGCTCTTTCTCTCAGGCGGCCTCGATTCGCGTGCGTTGCTGGCGGCCGCCCCGCAGCCGCCGTTTTGCGTGACGACCTGCGCGTCATTCAATAACGAGGCGGAAGTCGCGCAACAGATCGCTAAGGCGGCGAATGCCGGTTTTGAATTCGTCCCGCGGCCGAAAACGCCTTATGACGGCCATCTGTCCGAGGCGATCT
>CAMDXM010000226.1 GCA_945878025.1 Pseudorhodoplanes sinuspersici
CCCGAGCACGCGCCTCATCTCCAGAACGGCTTGCCCGCCTCCTGCGCGGCGCTGTGCGGCGTGACGCCGATATCGCGGAGCAGGCGGTCGTCGAGTTCGGAAAGCGCGCGGCGCTGACGGCTGCGGGATGCCCAGATGCCGATGCGTCCGGCGAGGGCGTTCAGCATCCGGCGCAAGCCGGAACGGGGTGGAAAATTCTGCCAGGCGCCGATTTCGGCAATCATTGTCGGGTCGATGCGAATCATTGTGCGCCTTCATTGAAGCCGTGAAAGATATCTTGCCGCCGTTCTAGCTGCGGCAGCGAACGCGACGTTTCGGAAATGGCCGAAGTGTCGGCGCTTGCGGGCAGGCGCTCCGAAGTCCACATTTCGTGCATGACCGGAAGCGCCAAACTCGCAACCGTTGCCGCCTGCGCCGGCGATCCGGCGCGCGCCTCGATGCTGCAGCTCCTGATGGATGGCCGCGCCTTCACCGCCGGCGAATTGTCATCGGCCGCGGGCGTCGCCGCGCAGACCGCGAGCGGGCATTTATTCCGGATGGTGGATGCGGGGCTGTTGACGGTCGCGAACCAGGGCCGCCATCGCTATTACCGGCTGTCGTCGCCGCTGGTTGCGCAGATGCTGGAAGGCATGATGGTGGTCGCGGCCGCCAATGTCGTCATGACCGGTCCCGGCAACGAAGCGATGCGCAAGGCGCGCAGTTGCTACGATCATCTCGCAGGCCGGCTTGGCGTTGGCATCGCGCAGCGCCTCGTGGATGCCGGCCATGTGACGCTGACCGATCAGGGCGGCGAGGTAACGAGTTCGGGCACGATGTTTTTCAGGCGCATCGGCATCGACGCCGAGACCACGCCGTCGCACCGCGCCTTTTGCCGTCCCTGTCTCGACTGGAGCGAACGGCGCTATCATCTTGCCGGCGTGCTCGGCGATCGCATCATGCATTTCTGCTTCGACGAGGGCTGGATCAGGCAAAAGCCGAAGAGCCGCGTGGTCGACATCACGCCGCTCGGCACGCGCAAGTTCCGCGAGGTGTTCGGGCTGCGGCTTGACATCTGAGCGATCGCGCCGGTCATGGACCGGTCACAATTTCGCAGGCAGAATGGCGCATGAGCTTTTTCCCTGGCCAGGATCCGGAACCCGGCAACACGTTTCAATGTGACGCCATCGAGCGCGTGATCGTGCCGCGCACGACCGATCTCGGCACGTTCGAAGTCCGGCGCGCGCTTCCCTCGGCGCAGCGGCGCATGGTCGGCCCTTTCATCTTTTTCGATCATATGGGCCCGGCTGAATTCAAGTCCGGCGTCGGCGTCGACGTGCGGCCGCATCCGCATATCGGGCTTGCGACCGTGACCTATCTGTTCGACGGCGAAATCCAGCATCGCGACAGCCTCGGCACCTTCGCCGCCATCCGCCCGGGTGAAGTGAACTGGATGACCGCCGGGCGCGGCATCGCGCATTCGGAGCGCACAGGTTTGGAGCGGCGCGCCAAGGGCGACCGGCTGCACGGCTTGCAATGCTGGGTCGCGCTGCCGACGAGCGACGAGGAAATGGCGCCTGCGTTTGCGCATCACGCGGCGGCGGAATTGCCGGAGGTTAAGGCTGAGGGCAAGGCGGTTCGTCTGGTTGCCGGGGCGATGTTCGGTCTTTCCTCACCAGTCAAGACGCAATGGGACACGATTTTCGCGGACGTCACTCTGGACGAAGGCGCATCGGTGCCGCTCGACGCCGATTACGAGGAGCGCGCGATCTATACGCTGTCGGGTGAAATCGATATTTCCGGCGACCGTTTCGGACCAGGCAAGCTTCTGGTGTTCAAGCCGGGCGACCGGATCACGATCCGCGCGCCGGCGAAAAGCCATTTCGTCATTCTTGGCGGCGCGCGCATGGACGGCCCGCGTCACATCTGGTGGAATTTCGTGTCGTCGCGCAAGGACCGCATCGAGCAGGCCAAAGCGGACTGGAAATCCGGCCGCTTCGATATCGTGCCGGGCGACGAGGAAGAATTCATTCCGCTGCCGGAGAAGTAAGAACGCGAACGCCGCGCCGTTGTCGTTGCGGCGTTAGCGGATGGCGGTGATCACGAATGCGCGAATACGGCCTTCGACCGGACCATTCCCAAATCGACGCGCCAGAGCGTCGGCCGCATGTGTTGTCGCTTCTTCCAGGCGCGACTTATCGCGTGCTTCGATTTCGTTCCGCAGCGGCGTTCCTTGGCAATACGCAATCGCGGGATCACGCGGTGAGGCGGCCTTGCTGATGGCGTCCGCGGCATCGATCGAAATTTCCGCAAATCCCGCCGCAGTCAGTTCGTCGCGGATTTTCTCCGCATCATGGTAGCCATGCGGCGTGCGGGCCAGAAAGCGCGGGGGATCTTGCGGAAAGAGTGTGGCCAGCGCCTCTGTTACGACATCGGCAAATTCATTTTCTGAGATGCGGTCCCACGCGTTGAAAAAGAAACTGCCGCCGGGCTTCAGGACGCGGCGCGCCTCCCGGTACCCTTGAATCCTGTCAGGAAAGAACATCACACCGAACTGGCAGCCCACCGCATCAAACTCTTGATCCTCAAATGGCAGCGCCAGCGCGTCGGCCTGTCGCCAGGCAATCCGACGATCATTGGGCCGCTGCGCTGCGGCATGATCAAGCATCGGCTGGTTGAGGTCGGTCGCCACGATGTTCGCAGAGGCTGGAAGTCGTGACGCGATCGCTCGCGTCAGGACGCCGGTTCCCGCAGCTGTTTCCAGGACATGCTGGGGTCCGGTCCTCGCCAGCCGCCCGGCCAGATCGCGCGCATACGGTTCGAAGATGAGGGGAACCAAGAACCGCTCGTAGATTTCAGGAATTGATCCCGCGAATACCCGGTCGATCGTCGCCATGGGCCGCTCCGCCAACGACACATTCCGTAACGATTGTATCACACACGACGGTTGCTTTGTTTGAGGCGGGATCCGGTATTTCAGCGATAAATTTCTCAGTCTCGAAGGAACTTTTGACCGAGATTGCTTGTCACTCCGCCTTGCGCGGGCCGAACAGCCTTTCGGCATTGCCGGAGGCGATGCGTTTGGCCTGGTCCTGCGGCAATTGCGCGAGCCATTCGCGATAGGTCCTGAAAATCCCGTCATAGGAAAACCAGCGCTCGTTGATCCAGGTATCCGACCCGATCAGGAAGCGATCGGAATGGCGCGCGAACAGATCGCGCCATTCGGATGAGATCGCGCCGTCATTCCCGGTGACGCCGCTGCGATAGGACAACTCGCCCCACAGCGCCGGATATTTCGCGAACAATTCTGCGACACGTGCGGGCGGCGTTGAAAATCCGGTATGCGCCCAGACGATCTTCGCTTTCGGATTGTGCGAGAACAGGATGAGGAGCGCTTCTTCGTCGCAATGCGCGTGCAGGAACAGGTTTTTCTCGACGGCGAAATTGACCACCCTCCGGGCGATTTCGGATGAAGCGGATTTGCCGTAGATGTGAAATTCTCCGATTCCCCGGTAATAGCCGCGCTTGTATTCATCGAGAATGAGATCGTAGATGCCTTCGTCGTTGAACCAGGTCTGGATATCGGCGCGGGTGCGATAGGGACGGATGAAGGGGACCACCCACAGGCCCTGTGCCTTCGCGTCCATGAGTTGATGCGTGCCCTTGTTGGGGCGGCTGGTCGCAAGGATCCCGGTCACGCCGTTGCGCCGGAAAATCTCCAGCACCTTGTCGAGCGGATAGAACGGCGCCGGCTCCTGATTGTAATGCAGATGCGCGTCGAAAATCTCAAGCCGCGCGGGGTCCGCCGCGGTCTGCGCATGGCAGAGGATGCTGCCCGCCATTGCCGCAAGGGCCAGTCCGAGCAAAGCAGCTTTGACCCGCCGGATCATCGTTGTCGTCCTCCACGCGCGATTTCTATCCCGTTAGCGCGCAGTCTATCATCATTTGCGCCATTCGGCCCGCAACCATTCATGCTTTGCTAACCATGCTTGCGCGCAATGCCGCGCGATCGCGCTTTCGCCACCGCGCAAAGCGCGGAATTTAGCCAGTTTTTACGCGCGTAGCATCATTCTACCCTGGACGTGACAGGGGCTTTCGGGGTGTCGGCTCGGACGAAAAAGATTGTCGCCATTGTGGCGGGCATGCTCATTGCGGGCGTCCCGATGGCGACGCTTAATTATTGGCTCGACGGTTTTGTCGAACGCCAGGGCCAGAATGAGATCGACAGCGCGGCCCGGCGCACGATCGCGCTCGTGGATTATCGCGTCGGTCTCGCGGTGACGGCGCTCGACGATCTGGCGGCGCGCGGCGTCGCGTCCTGCCGCGCGGACCATCTCGACGCTTTGCGCAATGCCAATTTCAGCACCGGCGCGATCAAGGAATTCTCCATCCTGGCCCCCAATGGCCGCACGCTTTGCAGCGATCTTGGCACGCATCCGGGCGAGCGCGTCGTGCTTGCAACGCAGGGCATAACGGCCCGCCCCGACGCCGTTCTCGAACTCATCAGGATCGGCGAGACGAGCAAATTTATCCGTGTGCGGCGCGCGGCGCTCACCGGCGAGAATATTCTTGCCGCCGTGATACCGGCCGATCTTCTCGTGCCGCGCACGAATTCGCGCGGCGGGTTGATGTCGGTGCATGCGCGCATGGTGATGCGCAACGGCACCTTCGTCAGCGATGTCGGACCGGTCTCGGACACGGATAGCCGGCTATCCAGCACGCGCACATCCGATCTCTACGGGATGACGGTCGAGACGTCGGTGCGCCGGGTCGCCTTTGCGACGGATTATCAGGATCTGCAGACATTGGGATTCTTCTTCACCGGCTTTCTGGCGGTGGCTTTGTTCGCGGTCGTGATCCTGTTTCCAAAACGCGAGCCCGACAATCCGGTCGCGGAACTGGAACGGGCGCTCGAGGCCGGAGAATTCGTGCCCTATTACCAGCCTGTGGTCGATATCACCAATGGGCGTGTGCGCGGCGCCGAGGTGCTGATGCGCTGGCGAAAGCCCGACGGAACCGTTCTCGCGCCGGCGAGTTTCATTCCGCTCGCGGAATCGAGCGGCCTCATTCTCGATATGACGCGCGCTCTCATGCGCAGCGTGCGCGACGAAATGGGCGCGGCCGTTGCCGAGCGGCCGTTCCTGCGGATCGGCTTCAATCTCGCCGCCAGGCATTTCATGAACGAGGAAATCGTCTCGGACGTGCGAGAGATCTTCGAAGGGTCGCCGGTCCGGCTGTCGCAGATCGTTCTTGAAGTCACCGAACGCCAGTCGCTCGACAGCCTGACATCGGCCCGCCGCGTGATCGCGGCTCTGCAGGGCCTGGGGATCAAGGTCGCAATCGACGATATCGGGGCGGGACACGCGGGTCTCTCCTACATGCTCAAGCTCGGCGTCGACATCATCAAGATCGACAAGATGTTCATCGACGCGCTCGACCACGAGAATTCCTCGATGACCATCATCGAAACGCTGGTCGATCTTGCCCGTAACATGCGCATGGATATTGTCGCCGAAGGCGTGGAGAATTTCGAGCAGGTGGTCGCGTTGCGTGAACGCGGCATCCGGTCCGCGCAGGGCTATGTATTCGCGCCGCCGCTGCCGGGCGCCTCATTCCTCGAATTGCTCGCGGCGATCGATCCGCAATCCGGCCCGGTCTCGTCGGGCGTCGACCGCTCCGGCGGCCTGATCGCACTGGGCGCGCGCGCGTCCGCCGCCTGACCGGCTTTGCCGCCCTGCAGGCTTCGTCATACAAATTCCTTCATTCAATGATGCATCGGCGCCGACGGAACGCCGTCCGCGCCAATGACCCTTTCCGCATGGCGCGCATTTTCAAATCGCTTATGCAAAGTCCCAATCCCATGCATCCTCGAACTCCCTTGCTTCACATGATGTCGCTTCTCCTTCTCGGCATGTCCCTCATCGTGCCGGCGTCCGCGCAGCAGCCGAAACCTGTCGCCGCCGAAACATTCCGCTCTCTGCTCGACAACGAGCAGGTGAAGGTGAAGGAATTGCGCCTGCGCCCGGGAAGCAAGATCGCTCCCGCCGCCTATCCCAACAGTTTCGTTTATGGGCTGACCGACGGGACCATCGTCTTCACGCAGCCCGGCCGGACGCCGTTCGAGGTGACCTTCCGCGCCGGAGAAGCGTTGTGGATCCCCTCGCAACTGGCGGCGACCTCGAATGAAACCGACAAGGAAATCCGCGCGTTGATTGTTGAAATCAAGCAGAAGCCGCCTGTGAAACCGGGCGCGAAAGCCAAATCGAAGGCCAAGGCCAGTCCGAAAGCGGGTCCCAAGACCGCAGCCAAGACAGCGGCGGCTGCGAAGTCAAAAAAATAAAGGATTGAAATGGCGGGTATTTTTGCTTCCCCGGGCATTTCGAATCGCACGGGGCTGGCTTAAAGAGATCAGATCGCGATGATTTTGGATCGATTCGATCGAAAATCATAAACGTGATCGATTTTAATGCGTTAAGGCATGATGTTGTCCGAAAATTGCTTCGCACTTTTCGGCATCATGCCTTGGTGAATTTCAGCCCGGCA
>CAMDXM010000227.1 GCA_945878025.1 Pseudorhodoplanes sinuspersici
CGCGTGGCTGCTGCCGGGCACGGAAACGCCGTTGATATTCCAGATCATGCCCCGATGCATGCGGTCCATCATGCCGCCCATCATTCCCATGCCGCCGCCGCCGCCCTGCCCCATCCCCCGCCCCATTTTCGGGTCCATCATCCCGCCGCCGAACTCGACCGTATGCCGCACGGCATTTTTCATGTCTGGCTCGGCAAGCGGGTTCGGCCGCAATCGCGCAGCAGCGTCAAGCGGCTGCTCCCGCAATGGGGCGCCGGTCTCGTAGGCCATGTCGATCAATCGATATCGCTGCCGCGCATAGAAGCGGTCGGAAATCGCGAACATGTCGCCGGGCCGGCCGACGCAATCGAGCACCAGGTCGGCCCGCTGCGCGGGACCGAGCGTGACGCGTCCTTCCGCGGGCGCATGCGGATCGACCGGCTGGCCATCGAGCGCCACCACAACCGGCTTGTGCCCCTCGAAATCCAGACTGAAGATCCGTGCGTTTGCCGCATTGATCAACCGGAGCCGGATTCGCTCTCCGGCGCGAACGGCGAACCGCTCCGGCACGCGGCCATTGATGGTGACCGTATTGCCCAGACGGCCGGCATGACTCGCATCCATCATGCTGCCGAAATCGTCGCTGATCTGCGCATCCGCCGTAAGACGCCAGTCGTCGAGAACCCAGACGATGTCGCGATCCACTTTGACCGGCTCTGCTTCTTCGACGATCAGCGCCCCGGCCAGACCGCGCTCGACTTGCTCGAAACTGCGCGCATGCGGGTGATACCAGAAAGTGCCGGCGTCGAGGCAATCGAATTCATAGACAAACGATTTGTCGGGACCGATTGGCTCCTGCGTCAAATGCGGAACGCCGTCCATGGCGTTCGGCACGCGCACGCCGTGCCAATGTACGGTGGTCTCCTGCGGCAGCCTGTTTTCCACCAGCACGCGCAATCGCTCGCCCTGCTTCACGCGGATTTCGGGCCCGGGCACCGTCCCCTGATAGGCCCAGACTTCGGTCTGCGGAGCGGAAACGCCGACGATCGCCGCCTGAGCTTTCGCCGCAACGAGCGTGTGCTCGCGAACGATATGCGATCCGGCCCAGGTCCGTCGCGGCAGGAGCGCCGCAAGTCCGGCGCCAATTCCGCTTGCAAGAAACGATCTCCGGTCCATGCTCAACCTCGACGATGAACGATCCATGCCGCTGCGCCTGGCACCAATATCCATTGCAGCAGCGGCGACATTCCGACCGTGATCTTGCCGATTGATATGACCGGCATCAGATCGGAATATGCCCATGCCGCGCGCACCACAACGTTCAGCCACTCGCTGTAAATGGTGTAGCTCACGCCGAACAGGATCGTCAGTGCGGCCACCCGCCGAGCGTGGCGTACCGGCCAGAGGCCGTTCCCGACAATCACCAGCGCCAGCGTCAACGTGCTGACCGCGATAAGAAGATCGCCGAACGTGCAATGAAGCACGGCGAAAACCTGTTCGCGCAGCGACCCCGTCCGCCAGATCGTGTAAAGCGGCAGATGAAGGCTCTCCCACAACAGGTTTCCAGCGAGAATGACTCCAAGATAGGTGCGCAAGCCCCGCAGCCAAATGGACGCACCTTGTTCCGAGTACACCAGCTCGCGCATTTTCATCGATGCATCACCATCGTCGCCGGCCATCATTCCGGACGACATCGTACTCATGTCCATCATCGCGGTCCTCCGTCCGTCCTGTTCGCGGGATGCCCCCAAAGCGCCCAACACAGGGGAACTTGGCCCTCTTATTCGCAAAATTGTCATCGGCGGCTTGCGAAAGATCAATTGTCCGCGCAAATCACGCGCTATTGAGAGCCATGGCGATGTTTCGCATCCTAGCCGTCGTTCTGATTGTGCTTTCGGTCGCATTCGCGCCGATCGCGGGCGGCGCCACGACCGCTCCTGCCGAGATGTCGATGACCGTTGGCGGCGACCACGATTGCTGTCCGAATGCGGTGCAGCCTTGCGACATGAGCAGGGACGGCTGCATGTCGATGGCGGCCTGTGCCACGCTGGCCTTCTTTTCGATGCCATCGGAGCACGCGTTCGTGCTGCCCCGCGCTGCTGCAGGACCGCTGACGCCGCTGTTCAGCGGGGTTGCGCCCTCCCGCACCAGCAGCCAGCCGCTGCGTCCTCCTCAGAATCCGACATCCCGACGAACCTGACGCCGCCCGCGGCCTTCAAAACTGAACGTTCCGGCCTTTCCGCTTTACTGGGCAGCCGGGTGATTGCGACCGCTTCCTCCAATGCTCCTGAGGTAACTTGCCATGTCAGATAGTCAGCATGTAACGACGCGTCGTGCCTTCATCGGCACGTTGGGCTTCGGCGGCGTCGCGCTCTATGGTGCCTGGGCCGCTTATGGTGCGGCGCCGCTTCCTTTCTTCCATTCTCGTGCGTTCGAGAAAGACAACGGGATAACGCCACACCAGCCGCAAGCGGGCGAAGGTCCCGGCGGCGGACACGGCGCCGCCGGCTCGATGACCCCCGACGACTTCCTGCGCAGGCACGAAGAATTCATGGCGCGTTTCAGACAGCCCGACGGCAGTGTTGCCGTCGGTTCGGCGGAAGCCCCTCCTGCGCACGCCACGCAGCTTCCCGTCGCCGGGCACGATATGCACGCCATGCCGCCGCCGCACGTCGACCAAGGCGGGCATGGCACCGCCCAGCGCGACGCCGGCGGCACAGCGCCGATGCATACGCCGTCTCACGGCAGCGCTCCGGCGCATTCGCAGGAGGCGCAGCCGACAGATCTTTATCTGCTCGCCTACCGTTTCGGCTTTGCGCCCGACGACATCCGGATCAACAGCGGCCAGCCCTACCGCTTCCGGATGATGGCGTCGGACATTACCCACGGCGCCTCGCTTCAGCTTGGCCGCGGCAGCCGAATCATTCGTTTGCGTCCGAACGTGGTGGTCGAGCAGACAATCGTCTTTCATCGCCCCGGTCCCGTCCTCGTCTATTGCACGACCTATTGCGGGCCGGCGCACGACGCGATGAAGGCCCGGATTCTTGTGGCATGAGGATTGATCACATGAACATGAAAACGCATTCCCCGGCCTCAATGTCGTTCACCAACCGTCTCGCCGCATTGTCCCGCACTGACAGATTGTTGTGCGGCTTGCTCATCGGATTCGCGCTTCTCGCGCTTACGCTCGGGATCGCGTACGGCGTCGCGATGGCGCTCGCGCGATCCGGCGCCCTCAGCTTCCTGCCGGATACGCCCTATCGCATTCTCACGCTGCACGGCACGACGGCGTTCTTCTATTGGCTGTACAGCGCACAGGCCGCGCTCCTCATCGTCCTGGCCGTCGGCGAGACGAAGAACGGCATCGCCCTACGCTCGATCGCCTGGATCGGAGCCATTCTGATCGCGGCCGGCTTCATGCTGTCGGAACTCAGCGCGCTTGTCGGCACGCCGCTCTTGTACGACGCTAACCCCGAATTGGGGCTCGACGACCCCGCAGTCGTCGCCGGAATGGCCGGCGGCTATCTGCTGCTGGCGGCGGGCCTCACGGCCATCAGCGTCAGCGGCATCGCCACGATATTGCGGGGAGCACGAACGCGCGCGGATGGCTTCTCTGCGCTCGGTTTCGGCCTGTTCGCGCTGGCAGGGTTTCTGATTGTCAGCGCCGTCGCTGCGGTAAACGCCTTCCTGCCCAATCTGTTGTGGGCGCTCGGCTACACGCCCTTTCCGAAAAACGCCACCACCGAGTGGCACATCCTGTTTCACAACCTGCATTATCTTCCGCTGATGGCGACCGTGCTGGTGTGGTACGCACTCGCGCGCGGGCTGACCGGAACAGGATCAATCACGGGCGCCTCATTCTCCAAGATCGTCTTCGCTTCCTATCTCGTCTTTGTGCCGCCGACATCGCTCTATCATATGTTCCTTGAGCCGAACCTCCCTGAGGGCATGCGCGTCGCCGGATCGCTGCTCTCCCTGTTCGTCAGCGTGCCGACGCTGACCGCATTTTTGATCATCGTGGCGTCGCTCGAGGCGCATGCCCGCGCGAACGGCGCCACCGGCTTGTTCGGCTGGATGCGCCGCCTGCCCTGGGCCAATCCGGCCATCGCGAACATGGTGGTAGCAATGCTGACAATGCTGATCGGTCTCGTGTTTGCGTTCGTGCTGATCCAGGAAAAGCTCGCGCCGCTATTAAGCGACACGATCTTTGTGCCCGGCTATTTCCATTTCTTCGCGGTTGGCACGATCAGTCAAACGTTCCTGGCGGCCATGATGGTGATGCTGCCGGCGATCAGCGGGCGGCCGCTCTGGCGTCCCGCCATCCTCAGTCGCATGCCATGGATCGTGCTGGCCGGCCTGCTCGTGTTCGGCGCGAGCGGCATCGCCGCCGGATTCCTGGGTGTGCCGCGGCGGGTGGTGGACATCAGCTATGACGGGGCGGCGCCGGCAATTTGGCCAGTGCTCATGGCGCTGCTCGGTGCCGGAGGCGTCCTGTTCGCAACCGGGCTCGCTGTTTCGGTCTATGGAGTGGCGCGTAGCCTCATTCCCGCTCGTATGCCCATGACGGCTACAGCAGAGCCGGATGCGGGATGGAGGGTGGTTGGCGCGCCGACCGCTCCCGCGTGGACCGGTCTCGTCGCGGTGGTGGTCTTGGTGGTTGCGATGTACGCCGCGACAATCGGCGCGTTCGAGTTCATGCAAGCCTTGCCGGCCGACGTGTCCGGCACGACCGGTCACTGAAGGACAAGATCATGAAACAGGAAACATTGCTTCTGATCGGTGTTGCGATCGTCTGGTTCGTGCTGGCTGCCGTCTACGCCTTTGCGCCGAGCCTCGGCATGCCGGGATATGCGCGTGTCTGGGGCGCCGGAGCGGTTGTATTTCTCATTCTGGCGGCCGTCCTAGGCACGATAAAGCGGCCAACTTGAAAACCTTCAGGCGGGGCGCCTCCCGATCATGTGGAGCCATGGCATCGGCGCCGAAGTGATGCAGCGCATCGCCGTGCCGATGACCGGCGCCATCGTGTCGTCGACGTTGCTGACGCTGATCGTCATTCCGGCGGGTTGCGCAGCGATCAAGGCCTTGCGCTGCGGCAGCGCGCGCAGGCCGGCGTGACCGCGTTGCCGGCGAAAGCCGCCTCTAACGCGCGGCGACCTTCGCCCTGACGAACAGCATCGAGTGCGGCTCGTTCGGATCTCCGCCCGGCCGCACCCGCGGATGGAAATATTCACCCACCCAGGTTTCTCCGCTCCGGCGAAGCACGAGCCTACGACCCGGTGCGATCTCAAAATCGAGGCTGTCTGCGCCGGCGGCGAATCTATACTCCCACTCCGGCCCCGAGACGCGGCCGCCATCGTCTGCGATGACAATGGTAATCAATGCCCGGGGATTCGATACCCAGTTTCCGATGTGTTCGTCAGCAACCAGAGCGATCGGCAACACGACGCTGAATGCCGCTGCGAGTAAAAGACTTTTGATGTTTCTGACAAGGTGCATGGTAGCCCCCATCATCAACGAACGCGCACTACAAAACGCACACCAGACTATCGTTCCGAGGGCCAAGAGTCCCTTGTCATGGAGTCGCTTATTCGCGAAAAATGTATTGCGGTGCGATAGCGTGAGACCTCGGAAAACCAGCCGGCCCACCGATCAAGAGGACGCATGTGAGCTCTCCCTCTCCATCAACCTATTCAGTCGTGCAAAAATTTGCGCATTGGATGATTGTGATTTTGTGCGTTGCGGAATTTCCGACCGCGAGCGCGATCCGGCGAACGCATCACGTCAATCCGTTCGGGATCAAGCCAGAATCCGTCGACCTGTTCCTGCACAAAGTTCACGCTTGGAGCGGCTGGGCTATATTGCTGCTGGCAATCGTTCTGTTGTTGCTGCGCATCGTCCGCGGCGCACCCGAACTGCCGCCGGGCATGACGAGGCTGCAACGCAGACTGGCTCGATTCGGCCACGTTGCGCTCTACGGAACAATTCTCATTCTTGTCGTCACAGGCACTGTCGCGGCCTATTTCTCGGCGCGCTATTTTTCGCCGCTGCACGTCACCTTCACCTATATCGGCATCGGCCTCGTGCTCGTGCATGCAGCCGCCGCGCTCTGGCATCAATTCGTCCGCCGCGACAATCTGCTTGTTCGCATGCTGCCAAATCGAACGCGTAACGAGCGCGAGGATTCAGCGAAACCTTAGCCGTTGCCCAAGACCGGAATCCTGGTCGGCGGCTAAAGGGCGACCCGGCGCGAACGCTCGCGCCGGGTCGATTCGCTATTTCGCTTTTTCAATCTTGATCACCGTGAACTGCCCGTTGATCTTGTCGGCGTCGAACTTGATCTTGTCGCCGGCCTTCAGACCCTTCAGCATGGCAGGGTCGCCGGCGCGGAAGACCATCGACATGGCATCCATGTCGAGGTTCTTGATAGCCCCGTGATCGATGGTCAGCTTGCCCTGAGCCTCGTCGACCTTCTTGACGGTGCCGTTGACCTGCTGGGCAAGGGCCGGCAATG
>CAMDXM010000228.1 GCA_945878025.1 Pseudorhodoplanes sinuspersici
GCATAGGCTTCCCGGTCGCGGCGGTTTTGCAACGCCGCGCTTCGCTCGTCCCGTCGAGCGAGAGAGCGATGCGGCGGAAATCGGCGGCTTTGGTCATTTAATTCTTCTGTCATTCCGGGACGGCGCGCAAGCGCCGGGCCCGGATTCCATATTCCAGAGTCGTGGCTATGGATTCCGGGTTCGCTGCGGAGTTTATCATCGGGCCGCGCTTCGCGCGGACCCGGTGGCAGCGCCCCGGAACGACGCTTCGCGTCAGGCCGTCGAGCCTTGCGCTTTCGCGCGCCGCAGATGCTCGTCGAGCCGCGGCATGATCTCGACGAAGTTGCAGGGCCGGTAGCGATAATCGAGCTGATGCACGAGGATCTCGTCCCAGGCGTCCTTGCAGGCGCCGGGCGAGCCGGGCAGGCAGAAAATGTAAGTCGCCCCCGCCACTCCGGCGGTGGCGCGGGTCTGGATCGCGGAAGTGCCGATCTTGGCGTGGCTCACCATCAGGAACAATGTCGAGAAACCTTCCATGCGCTTTTCGAACAGCGGCTCGATCGCTTCAGGCGTCACGTCGCGCCCGGTGAAGCCGGTGCCGCCGGTGGTGATGATAACGTCGATTAAGGGATCGGCGATCCAGCTTTTCACCTGCGCGCGGATCTTCTCGACGTCGTCGGTGACGATCGCGCGGGCGGCGAGGCTGTGGCCCGCTTTCTCGATCCGCTCGACGAGCGTCGAGCCGGATTTGTCGTCGGCGAGTTCGCGCGTGTCCGACACGGTCAGCACCGCGATCTTGAGCGGGATGAATTGCTTGCTCTCGTCGATGCCGGGCATGTTATCCGCGCGCTACAGTTTAACGACTCGTCATGCCCGGCCTTGTGCCGGGCATCCACGTCTTGCTGTTTTCATCGGTGCAAAGAAAGACGTGGATGGCCGGGACGAGCCCGGGCATGACGACTGAGAGATATTCACGCGCCGACTACACGTTCGGCGCGCTGAAGGTGTTGCAGGCGGAAACCTTGCCTTCCTTCAGGCCGATCGAGAACCAGCGCTGGCGTTGCGCGGAGGAGCCGTGGGTGAAGGAATCCGGCACCACCGTTCCCTGCGTCTGGCGCTGGATACGGTCGTCGCCGATCGCGGCCGCGGTCTGCAACGCCGCCTCGACGTCGCCCGGCTCCAGCGACTTCCATTTCTGGTTGGAGCGGTTCGCCCATACGCCCGCGAAGCAATCCGCCTGCAGCTCGACCTTCACCTGGATGCGGTTCGCTTCGGCGCGGCTGCCGGCCGCCTGCTGTTGCTGCTGCGCCTGCGGCAGCACTTTGAGCAGGTTCTGAACGTGATGGCCGACCTCGTGCGAGATCACATAGGCCTGCGCGAATTCGCACGCCTTGCCCGAACAGCCGCGGAAGCGGCGTTCGAGATCGCGGAAGAACGAGGTGTCGAGATAGATGCGCTGGTCGTTCGGGCAATAGAACGGGCCCATCGCCGATTGCGCGGTTCCGCAGGCCGAGCGCGTCGCGCCCGAGAACATGCGAAGTTTCGGCGCGCTGTAAGACCGGCCGTTTTCCTTGAAAACGGCGATCCAGACGTCCTCGGTATTGCCGAGCACGGCGGCGATGAATTGTCCGGATTGATCCGAGGGCGGGGCGGAAGGTCCGCGCGCCTGGCCCTGCTGGGGCGCGCGCTGCTCGATCGCAGGGCCGCTGCCGCCGCCCATCAGAATGTCGGCGCCGCCGATCAGGATGCGCGGGTCGATGCCGAGCGCCCAGCCAAGCAGGCCGAGCACGATGATGGTGCCGATGCCGAGCCCGCCGCCGCCCATCGACATGCCGCCGCCGCCAAATCCGCCGTCGTCACCGCCTCCGCGAACATCCTCGACATTGTCGCTGCGGCGAAAATCATCCCAGCGCATAGCAAATCCTCCTCGTTCGCCCGCAGTGACCTGCGTTTTATCCCGGCGATTGTCGCGCGGGCCTTGTGCGAAGTCCATATTTGAAGACCGTGGCGCGGCTTTTCAATGATTTGTTCATGGATGTGTTCCTGGACTTTGCGCGCGCGGCAAAAATTGCCGGGCGCTGTGCCAAAATCATACGTCGCGGCAATGCCTTACGCGAAAACAAGTTAGTCTATTTTTTACCTAAACCGATCATGGTGCGGAGTGTCGGTTGTAGGTCCCGCGTCGCCGGCCGCGTCGCCTGAGTCAGAGTTCTGAGTCATGGTAGAGTCGCGTCGCGGGGCGCCCAGTCAGGCGCCCCGTTTGACTCCCAAATCCGCCGAATCCGCCCGTGTCATCACCGGCGACTGCGTCGCCGAAATGGCGAGGCTGCCGGCGGAATGCGTCGATCTGGTTTTCGCCGATCCGCCCTATAATCTTCAGCTGCAAAACGACCTGAAACGTCCCGACGATTCGAAAGTCGACGCCGTCGACGACGATTGGGACAAGTTTTCGAGCTTCAAGGCCTATGACGACTTTACCCGCGAGTGGTTGTCCGCCTGCCGCCGTGTGATGAAGCCATCGGCCACGCTCTGGGTGATCGGCTCCTATCACAATATTTTCCGCGTCGGCTCGATCTTGCAGGACATGGGCTTCTGGATCCTCAACGACGTGGTGTGGCGCAAGGTCAATCCGATGCCGAATTTCCGCGGCCGCCGGTTCACCAATGCGCATGAGACGCTCATTTGGGCGGCGCGCGAGCCGAACGCCAAGGGCTACACCTTCAATTACGACGCGCTCAAAGCCGGCAACGAAGACGTGCAGGTGCGCTCGGACTGGACGATCCCGCTTTGCACCGGCGAGGAGCGGCTGAAGGGCCGCGACGGCAAGAAGCTGCATCCGACGCAGAAACCGGAAGCCTTGCTCGCGCGTGTGATCCTCTCAAGCTCGCGGCCCGACGATCTCGTGCTCGACCCGTTCAACGGCACCGGCACCACGGGCGCCGTGGCGCGACATTTGGGACGGCGTTATGTCGGCTTCGAGCGCGACGAGAAATACGCGCAGGCCGCGCGAAAGCGCATCGATGCAATCGAGCCGCTCGCAGCGCCGACGCTGGTTCCGTTCATGACCGCGCGCGACGCCCCGCGCGTGCCGTTCCAGGCTTTGATCGATCGCGGGCTCGTGTCGGCCGGCGCCAGGCTTGTGGACGCCAAGAAGCGCCACAAGGCTTTGGTGCGCGCGGACGGCGCGATCTCGATTGGCGAAAAGGTGGGCTCCATCCATCGCATGGGCGCGCTTGCGCAAGGGTTAGAAGCTTGCAACGGCTGGACCTTCTGGCATGTCGAAACCAAGGGCGGCCTGACCCTGATCGACGATCTGCGCGCCAAGGTGCGCGCGGAGATGGATTTTTAAGTTCGCGTTTTCACCTCCTCCTGCACCGTCACCCTGAGGTGCGCGCGAAGCGCGCCTCGAAGGGCGACGGCCCGGTTGTCGCTGCACTATGGCCGTTCATCCTTCGAGGCTCGTTCGCTGCGCTCGCTCGCTCCTCAGGATGACGGGTTGCCAAAACCTGCTATCCTGCCTCCATATTTTTTGAAATGAAGGAGGCCGACATGGCGACCCATGTTTCAGTCACCGAAATCCGCTTCGACGCCCGCACGCTGCGCAAATACGCGACCTGGTTCACCATCTACGGCGTGCTGATCGCGCTGCTTGGCATTCTCGCCATCGCGATGCCCGGCATCGCCACGCTCGCAACCAGCGTCTTTATCGGCTGGGTCCTGGTCGCGGGCGCGATATTCGGCCTCTCCGCGGTGTTCTCGGCGGGCAAGGACGCGCCCGGCTTCTGGTGGAATCTGATCACGGCGCTGCTCTATCTCGCGGCCGGCATCATGCTGCTCTGGAATCCGGTGACCGGCGCGCTCTCGCTCACCATTGTGCTCGCGGCCTATCTTCTGGCCGGCGGAGTGGCGAAGGTTTTGCTCGGCTTTCAGCACAAGCGCGACATTCCGCGGGCCTGGTTCTGGATCCTGTTCAGCGGCCTTGTCGATATCGTGCTGGCGCTGCTGCTCATCATGGGTTTGCCCGGCACCGCCTTCTGGGCGATCGGGCTTCTGGTCGGCATCAACCTCTTGATGATGGGTACGGCGATCGTGTTCTCGGCGCTGAGCTGCAAGAAGATGGCGGCGACGAAAGAGGGAAAGGCGTGAGCGAAGCCTGATCTGAAAATGAACAAGGCGGCGATGATCTCGCCGCCTTTTTCGTTTGATAAGCGATTGAATATCGCGGCGCTTACTTCGCCGCCACCACCATGATCTCCACATTGTATTCCGGCGCGGCGAGTTTGGCCTCCACCGTCGCGCGCGCGGGCGTGTTGCCCGGCGACACCCATGCGTCCCACACCGCGTTCATCTCGCCGAAGGTCTTCATGTCGGTGATCCAGATATTGGCGCGCAGGAGCTTCGACTTGTCGGTGCCGCAGGTGGCGAGATAGCCGTCGATCAGCGACAGGATCTCTTTCGTCTGCTCGGTGACACTCTTGCCCTTCGCCTTGTCGGCGGTGAGGCCGGCCAGATAGACCGTGTCGTTATGCACCACGGCCTTGCTCATGCGCGGGCCCGCGTCGTGACGTTGAATGGACATTGTTCTTCTCCGTTTTTGAAGATCGAAAAGCGTCTCTTTGTTTTCGTCATGGCCGGGCTTGTCCCGGCCATCCCGCTTAGGTGAGCATCGTGCCAACCTAAGCGGGATGCGCGGGTCAAGCCCGCGCATGACAGCGTGGGTTACCCGCCCACCGCGCCTTGCGCGTTGACGTAAAGCGAATAGAGCGAATGCGCGGCCGCCATGAACAGCCGGTTGCGATGCCGGCCGCCGAAACACAGATTGGCGGCGCGCTCCGGCAGCGCGATGTGTCCGATCGGCTCGCCCTGCGGCGAAAACACACGCACGCCGTCGAGCTCCGGCGACATGCCCCAGCCGCACCACAGGTTGCCGTCGACATCGCAGCGGAAACCGTCGGGGGTGCCGCCCGGACCGGAATCGATCAGGATCTTTGAGTTGCCGATCTTGATGCCGTCCGGCGAAACGTCGAAGGACAGAATGCGGCGCGGCACCGCGCGCGATTCCACGATGTAAAGCTTCTTCTCGTCGGGCGAGAAGGCGAGCCCGTTGGGCGCGACGATGTCGCCGGCCACCACGCTCATCGCGCCGCTCTTGCCGTCCACGCGATAGACATTCATCGGCAATTCGGGTTCGGCGATCTCGCCTTCGTAATAGCTCTGAATCCCGAATTGCGGATCGGTGAACCAGATCGAGTCGTCGGATTTCACCACGATGTCATTGGGCGAATTCAGCCGCTTGCCGTTGAAGCTCTCGGCGATCACGGTGAGCGCGCCGTCATATTCCGTGCGCACCACGCGGCGGCCGCCATGCTCGCAGGTGAGCAGGCGGCCCTGGCGGTCGCGCGTATTGCCATTGGCGCGGCCCGAGGGCTTGCGGAAAATGCTGGTGGCGCCGGTTTCCTCGTCCCAGCGCAGGATGCGGTCGTTCGGGATGTCGCTCCACAAAAGATAGCGCCCGTCGCCGAACCAGACCGGCCCCTCGCCCCACAATGTGCCGGTCGCGAGCCGCTCGACATTGGTGAGCATCACCCGGTATTTGTCGAAACGCGGATCGAGCGAGCGGATCGCGGGGTCCGGATAGCGCAGGCTCGGCGTCCAGTCGTTGCTGGCGGTCATGGCGGTTCTCTCCCAAAATGGCTCTATTCGGCCGGATTTTTACAGGCGCGGCATTTTCCTAGTCGTCGAATTGCCGCTTGCAAAGTGAGGGTGGCGGCCATTGGTGGAAGAATCTACCAGAATGCCCGTGGCGCGGGAAATATTACCCGCCTCGGGCAGACAAATTGGGAATGGATCGCGGACGCATTTCCAACTAGCAAAGGGACGCAAAAATAGAGGACGAGTGCGATGTCAAAATCGATTGCCGTGACGGGAAAGCCGCCAAGAAAATCCACAAGAGAATCCACCGGATCCGCGGCGCCGGTTTCGGCCGGTTGGCGAACGGAAGACTGGGTCGCGACCGTTCTCGGTTTTGTCGTCATCGCGTTCATCCTCGCGGCGTTTACCTACAAGGCGGTGGACCTGCGCAACGCCGTCTCGAGCTTCCGCTGGACTACCGACGCGCAGATCGCCTCCTCGACTCCCGGCTGGATCTCGGCGCTCGACAGCGTCATCGCGGACGCCAATGCCAAGAAGCAGCAGAACGTCGTTGCGCTCGGCACGAACGTAAAGAACGCGCTCGCAGGCAAGGATCGCAAGGCGATCGAAACCGAAGCCGGCAAGCTCGCCGCGCTTGGCTCGCGCTCCGTTGCCGGCGCGCTCGGCGGCGAAATCCGCGGACACGCGGCGGCGTCCGCGCAGACCAGGATTTTCACGCCCGAGAATTTCACCAAAATTCTCTATATCGGCATCGGATTCCTGATCGTGGGCGCCGGCGGCATCGCGCTCCTGGGGCGGCAGGTGCTGCCG